>VGSW01000022.1 GCA_016874915.1 Deltaproteobacteria bacterium | reverse complement strand
CTATGTTCTCGTGTCAAAGAGCAAATTAGCGGACTGGGAACCGCGATCATCGATTTTTTGATCCCGGATGCCGATTACAACCCAGTCGAGTTGAAAATGGCTGCCTGAACTTTTTACTAGTTCATCAACTTTGAACTAGCAAAAGGAGAACCCATGGGCGAAACGGCTCGGGAGGTCATGGACTCCATTTTTTTTACCCTCCGGCCCACTCAGACCATCGCCGAGGCGGTGAAGCTCTTTAAGGAGGCCTCGGAAGCCAGCGGGCGCCGGGTTTTCGGCATGATAGTCGTGGATGAGGCGGGGAAGCTGGCGGGGATGCTCTCAGTCTATGACATCTTTCTGCTGGTCCGCCCCAAGCACACTCATATCTGGGGGGAAATGAGGGATCTGGACCTCTCGGGCCTGCTGGAAGCCGCCTGCCGCCGGGCTCGGAACCTCCGGGTGGGGGACATCATGACCACCGAGGTCATCACCGTGGCCCCGGACACCCACCTTCTTCTGGTCATCGATATCATGATCAAAAAGCACGTCCGCCGTTTGCCGGTGGTGGAAGATGGGCGAGTGGTGGGAATCGTGTATCTCTCCCAAGTCTTCCAACATATCCAGGATAAATTGATGGGTAGGTGAAGGCCGCGTGAACTCTCAGAAAAACGTGCTGCAGGGGCTGGCGGTGCGGGAGGCCATGCGCCGCCAGGTTATCAGCCTGCCCGCCGGGGCGGGCGTTGACCAGGCCATCCGCTATTGCACCAAGTACAAGGTCAACGCCCTGCTGGTCACCGGCGACCGCGGGAAAGCCCTGGGGGTGGTGTCCAAAACCGATCTCATGGGCGCTTATTATGCCGGCCTCCCCTTAGAGACGCCGCTTCAGGCCATCATGTCGGGGCCGCCCCGGTTCTGCCGGGCTGAAGATTCCCTGGACGCGGCCCTGGACGTCATGCGCACCCACCAGGTCCACCGGCTTTACGTGGAGGGAGAAAAAGGCGGAAAGGCCGCGGGGGTCCTGGCTTATCCAGATATCGTGGGACTGTTATACCGGTACTGCCACCAATGCGACCGGAGCATTTTAAGGTCGGGGAAAAAGGGGAAAGACCTGGCGGACCATCTCACCGTACGGGAGGTTATGACCCCGGGGGTGGAGGCGGTGGCGGAAAACGCCGGCCTGGCGCAGGTGATGGAGGTCCTGGCCGCGGCCCGTCTGGCCGCGGTGTTGGTGCAAGACGCCAGCGGCCTGCCAGTGGGGGTGGCGTCCAAGACCGACCTCATCCTGGCCTATCTCCACGGCCTCTCCCAGGAGACCCCGGCCCGGGTGGTGATGAATTCCCCGGTGCAGGACTGCCCCCAGGAGGAGGTGCTGGCCCTGGCCATTCAGCAGATGATTTTTTCCGACATCCACCGCCTGTTCATCTACAAAAAAGACCACCGGGACATCGTGGGGGTCCTGTCCCTGTCGGACGCGGCCCGCTTCCGTTCCGGCGCCTGCCGGGCCTGCCTCACCAGCCGGATAAAAGTCTGATTATGAATTGATATTTTTTACCTCTCGCCAAGACGCCAAGACGCTAAGTACACAGGGGTGCGGCAAAGCCGCGCCCCTGGGTAATACTTTTGCGCCTTTGCGTGAGATAATTATTTCATATTGATGGTAAAACCCTGGGGGCCGAGGTTGAGACTTATCCCCGCCTGCACCGACTGCAGGTTGATGATGACGCCCCGCTGATTCCGCATGGTAATGCCGCCTATGCCGCCGGCCAGGGTAAGGCCAGCCCCGGCGGCCACGTAGGTGCCGGGAAAGTCGCGGATGTCCCGCATGTTATAGACGTGGCCCACCGCGCTCACCTTGGAGATGCCCACGTCGCCCACGCTAAGGCCCTGGACCGTGAAGTAGTGGTTCTTCCCGTGGAACCGGACCGACCCCCAGCCCGTGGAAAAACCGATGCCGATGCCAACGTCCGTCAGCTCCACCGTCACCCGCCCCAAGGGGTCATAGCGCTGGGCCACGGCTGGGGTGAGGGCCAGGAGGACGGCGGCCGCCAATGCCAAACTTAACAGGATCCGGCTAGGGCGCATAAATTTGTTTTCCTCTCTCTTTTGGGTAAATGGATGCCCAAACACTAAGGATAGATTTAAAAATTGTCAAGCCTCCTGACAGTGGAGGGAAGCAGAGGCAAGGACCCGGCCGTAATCTTTTTAATTTCCATATACTTTTAGGTATTATATTCTTGTCCAGGGATTGTTTCGGACGGTCCCTGGGAGGAATTTCCCGGGTCATGGAGAGAATGGAAAAAATGACGGCCGGCCGCGTCCGGCGCTATGAAGCCTTGATTTTCTTCACCGGCGCCGTGACCCTGTCCCTGGAGGTGCTGGCCTCCCGGATCATGACCCCTTACTTCGGGGTCAGCCTCTACATCTGGGCCGGCATCCTTTCCATCACCCTGGTGTTTCTAGCCTGGGGATACCGGCTGGGGGGCCGGATTTCCCTGGGGCGCTCCCCGGTCGCCTTGCAGGTGCTCCTTCTGGTGGCCCCCATAACCGCGGCCCTCTTTCTGATCCTGGCTGCGTTCCTCTATCCCTTGCTGTTTCCCCTGCTTACCGGGATCAACCTCATTCTGGCCAGCTTTCTGGGAAGCACGGTCTTGCTGGCCGTGCCCCTGGTGGTTCTCTCGGCCATGAATCCCCTCCTCATCGCCCTGGCTCGCAAAGACCATGCGGAGGGCGACGCCGGGGCCGGGCGGGTTTTCTTTATCAGCACCATCGGGTCGGTGGCCGGGGTGATTCTCACCGCGTTCGTCATGATCCCGAATCTTTCCAACTGGCGCGGCGTTATCTGGATGGGTATCCTGCTGGGGCTTCTGCCCGGCCTCATGGCCTGGGGACCGCGGGAACTGCCCCGGCGGGAACGGCTGCGCCTGATATGCCTAGGGGTCGCGGTGGCCTTGCTGGGAATGGGCTTGCAGGCGGGACAGCGACAATATTTCAAGTTTTTAGCTTTGGCCACCCCCCAAGGTTCCAACTTCCGCGTGCTGGCGGAATATCCTTCGGTCTTCGGCAACATCAAAGTGGCGGCCTGGCAGGACGGCGGGGACGATGCCGGGGAACTTTTCTACCTCCAGGACGGCATCATCCAGAACCACGTCTCCGCCGCGGGGGAGGCCCTGGACCACACCGCGGAACTCTTGCCGATCCTCAGGACCTATGCGCCTTCCCCCGGCCACGCCCTGGTCCTGGGGCTGGGGGCCGGGATCATCCCTCAGGCCCTGAAGCGGCAAGGCTGGCAGGTCACGGTGGTGGAAATCAACCCCCAATCCCTCCGGGCGGCCCGGGAATTCTTCGGGTTTAACCCTCAGGGGATGAAGATTTTTCAGGAAGATGCCCGGACCCTGGTGCGCCGCTGGAAAGGAGCCTTTGACCTGGCGGTGGTGGACCTGTTCCAGGGGGACGCCACCCCCGATTATCTGCTGACCCAGGAATTTTTCCGGGACCTGAGAAATTCTCTGCGCCCCGGGGGATTGGCGGCCATCAACTTTTTCGATCCGGAAGACGAGGCGGTGAGCCGCCGCCTCCTGGCCACCCTGGCCGAGGCTTTTCCTTATCTGCTGGAATTGCGCAGCCCATCCGGGGCCGACCCGGTGGAGAACCTCTATATCCTGGCCGCGGGCTATCCTTTGACCAGCGATCCCGCGGTCAACGCCGCCCGGGGGGACCCGGACCTCCCGGGAAAAGCGCGGGGAATCCTGCTCACCGCCCGGCCCCTGAACCGGGAGTTGCTGGCGGGCATTCCCCCGGTGAGCGACAGCCATAATATTTTTTCCCTGCTCCTGGCCGGAAGCCACCTTCGCTACCGCAGCCAGTTCAACCGGCTACCCTGGCATTTGCTGGTGAACTAGGGGGAAATGTTGCCGAAGCCTCTAAAAGTTTCGGGAACTTGACAAAAAGGGAAAAATTATACAGTATTTATATACATCATTAATAGAGGATTGTTCCATGGTGAGAACCCAGATTTATTTAACGGAAAAGGAACGGGACGCGCTCCGTGATCTGGCCCGGCAGACCGGCAAGAAGCAGAGTGAATTGATCCGCCGGGCCATTGACGACTTCCTTGACAGGTTTCAGCCTCGCGATCGCAGGGCGATGCTGGAGCAGGCCTGGGGGATATGGAAGGATAGAGACGATCTCCCTGATTTCCGGGCCTTGAGGCGGGAATTCGATCGTTTTGCTTGATCCCGGAGTGGCAATGGCTCTACGTCTTCTTCTGGATACGGATGTGCTGATAGATTATTTTCGGGGCCGGGAAGAGGCCTTGGCATATCTGCGGGCTCGCTCCGAACCCATCCTTATCTCCGTCATCACCGTAGCGGAACTCTATGCCGGCGTGCGGGAGGGAGAAGAAAGGCGCAGAGTGGAGCAGTTTCTCGCCGTATTGGAGATCATCCCCGTGGACGCCGAAATCGCCCAAAAAGGCGGGCTGTACCGGCGGGATTATGGCCCCAGCCACGGCATCGGCCTGGCCGACGCCCTCATCGCCGCCACCGCGGAGTTCCATCAGGCCAGATTGGTCACCCTGAACGCCAGACATTTTCCCATGGTGGAAGTGGAGGTTCCTTATACAAAAACAATGTAGGACAGGCAGTTACCGGATCAGCTTATTAAAGCTACAGCCATGTTCTCTTTTGCTGCCATGTTCCACCTATTATGGCTCCAACACCACCTTTAAAGATTCCTGGGCCTCGGCGACGATTTTGAAGGCTGCTTGGATTTGGGTTAGCGGCAGGGTTTGGGTGATGGTGTCTTGGATGTTGATGGTTTTATTGGCGATGAGGGCCAGGGCTTCTTCCAAATCCGCCGGCGCGGCGCCGTAGGAGGAGGCCACCGTGAGTTCATTGCGCCAAAAGTCCGGGATGGGAATGGCAATATCCCGGTTGGGGATGGCGAAAAGGAGAATAATCCCCGCCTTATCTATGCATCGGAACGCCTGCTCCACCGCGGCGTAGGCGCCGGTGCAGACGATGACCCGATCCGCCTTGAGATTCAGGTCCTGCGCCGCGTGCAACACCTCATCGGCGCCGAACTCTTTCGCTTTCTTTAAGCGATACTCGTTAATATCAGTGGCCACCACCCGGGCCCCGGTCAACTTGGCCAACTGAATATTCAGGATGCCGGAGATGCCGCAGCCCAGGATCAACACGGTATGGTCCGCCCGGATATCAATGAGCCGCAGCCCTCTTACCCCGCAGGCCAGGGGTTCGATCATGGTGCCTTCGGCATAGGTCACCTGATCCGGCAACACGTACACCCCATAGTCCACGTTAATCTTGGGCACCCGGACAAATTCGCTATAGCCGCCGGGATCGTAATTGCCTGAATGCAAGGTATCGCAGGCCGTATGATGGCCGGCCCGGCAATATTTGCACTCATTGCACGGCACGTGATGGCTGACAAAGACGCGCTGGCCGGGGTGGTATTTGTCCGATTGGGACTCCACGATGTCGCCGGCGATCTCATGGCCTAAAATGCGGGGGGCCTTTTTAATCCGGTACCATTCCATGACATCGGTGCCGCAAATGCCGCTGGCCCGCACCCTTACAAGAATCTCCCCCGGCCCGATTTTGGGAATGGGAATCTCCTCCAGGCGGATGTCGTTATTGTTGTAGTATTTGGCGACCAGCATTTAAGTGCGGTTTCCGGTTTTCGGTCTTCGGTTTTCGGTTGAAATGAATGCACGCATTCACTGATTACTGATCATTATCCGTATTTCCTTAAAAAGTTAGTGGCTGAAGGCTGAATGCTTAACCCTTTCCCCTTTTTCCCTCTTTCTTTTCCTTGGCCTTCTTGAAGATCTCGTGCGCCTGCTTGACGGAGACATTGTCGTGCACGATGGCCCTTAGAGCCTTGGCCGTGGCCACCGGGTGGGCGCTTTGCCAGACGTTCCGCCCCAGGTTGATCCCGGCCGCGCCTTTCTCGATACCGTCATGCACAAATTCCAGCACTTCCAACTCCGTCTCGCACTTGGGGCCCCCGGCCATAATGACCGGCACCGGACAGCCGTTCACCACCTTGTCAAAACCTTCCTCACACCAATAAGTCTTGACCACCCGGGCGCCCAGTTCCGCGGCGATGCGACAGCTCAGGGCCAGATAACGGGATTCCCGCTTCTCCATTTCCCGGCCCACCGCGGTCACCGCCATCACCGGGATGCCGTAATCCTCGCAGGCGTTGACCAGGGTGGCCAGATTCCTGAGCGTTTCCTTTTCATAATGACTGCCGATAAAGACCGAAATCCCCACGGCCGCGGCGTTCAACCGGATAATTTCTTCGATGGAGGTGGTGATTTCCTCATTGGCCAGATCCTCTCCCACCATGCTGGTGCAGCCGGATACCCGCAGCACAATGGGCTTGCTGCTCAGAGGATCTATGGCCGCCCGCAATACCCCCCGGGTGCAAAAGATGGCATCCGCATAAGGAAGCAGCGGTTTTATGGTCTCTCCCGGCTTCTCCAGATTCCGGGTGGGCCCTTGAAAATAACCATGATCAATGGGCATAAAAAAACATCTGCCACCCGGCATAAGTTGGCTTAAGCGATTTTTCATTCCCCAATCCATGTTGAATCTCCTAAGTGCAGTTTTTAGTTTGCAGTTTTTAGTTTTTAGTAAAAAAATGTAATATCAGATAGTTATTTGGAGATGGTCGAATTTTACCCTCATTCCAAGCTCCCGCGGGGGAACGAGAGGGGCGGGGGCCTTCAGACAGCCGGTATGCTTTAGTCGGATGACCCATTACCCTCATTCAAAAAAAATCATTACCCCGGTCGGACAATCAAATAACCTTTGTTGATCAGCCAATGGTGAAATTGGTAAGTGGTATAGCGACAACTGGTCTTGCAAGTTTGTCTGATCTTTTCATAAGCATCCGATCCCTCCGGTTGGCCATCCAAATCCAGCTGCACCGGACATTGCACATCTTTACAGAATTCCCGGCGTTGATAATCGATATAACCATCAATAGACATATCCTGTCCTAATGCCTCCATGTTTTTAGGTCTTCGGTCTTCAGTATAAAAGGCTAAGGATGACCAATAGATTAATCTTGGTATCTCAATTGAAACTGAGAATCATAAATTAATTAATCTCAAAGGTTCGATATTCCGAAAATTGATTAACCATCCTAAGGGCTTCGCTGAAATCTGTCAAGTCAATTATCCCCCGCGAATGATCCCGCGGCGCCTTGGAGGAGTTGGGTGAATAATATTTCACGCCCGGACGCCAAGGCGCAGTAAAGGGGAAAAACCAGATTTGATTATTGCCTTGCCTCATGAGTTAAGGGCATAATCGAAAAGAAATTAAGATATGGTCTCAGGGTTCCCCCATCAGGGGGATTTATACCAAGTTCAGTTCAGATGCAACAAATTCTATAACTAACTTATTGATAATACAATTTTTTTTAACCGAAAACCGAAAACGGTATTAGCCACCATGCGCATCGGCATTGACACCGGCGGCACTTTCACCGACTTCGTCTGCCTGGAGAAAGGGGAGGGCAGGGTGTACAAGGCGCCCTCCACCCCCCAGGCGCCCCTTGGGGCCATCGCTGCGGGCCTTAAGGAACTCTGCTCCCAGGGCCTGGAAGGGGTGGAAGTGGTGCACGGCACCACAGTGGGGACCAATGCGTTTCTGGAGCGCCGGGGAGCCAGGGTGGCGCTTCTCACCACCCAGGGGTTTGAAGAGGTGCTTTTCATCGGCCGCCAGACGCGCCGGGAGCTTTTTAACTTGCAGGTGGAAAAGGCCCGGGAGATCATCCCCCGGGACATGGTCCTGGGGGTGGCACAGCGCCAGGGTTCCCATGGCCGGGTGGAGCAGCCTTTAACCTCCGAAGAAATTTCCCGGGTGCGCGGCTGGGTTAAGGAGAAAAACCCCGAGGCTTTGGCTATTTGTCTGCTCCACTCTTACGCCAATCCCGAGCATGAAGAGCGCCTGGCCGCGGCGCTTTCGGATTTGGGCGCCCCCGTATCCCTGTCCAGCCGGGTGCTGCCGGAGTTCCGGGAATACGAGCGCACCTGCGCCACCGTTATCAATGCCTATCTCGGGCCCATTTTGGCCCGCTATCTCAAGGACTGGTCTCGAAGGTTTCCGGGAGTCCCCCTATTCATCCAGCAATCCAACGGCGGCTTTCTGCCTGGGGACCGGGCCGGGGCCCTGGCGCTGCACACGGTGTTGTCCGGCCCCGCGGGGGGAGTTTACGGGGCCATGCGCCTGGCCCGGGATCTGGGGGAGCCCAACCTCTTGACCCTGGACATGGGAGGGACGTCCACCGATGTGGCTTTGGTGGCCGGGGAAATCCCCTTCACCGGGGAATATATGCTGGAAGATTATCCCCTGGGCATTCCGGTGATTGACATTCACACGGTGGGGGCCGGAGGCGGGTCCATCGCGTTCCGGGACCGGAGCGCCGCCCTCAGGGTGGGGCCCAGGAGCGCCGGGGCCGACCCCGGGCCGGTGTGCTACGGCCGGGGTGGGGAGCTCACGGTCACCGACGCCCAGCTTTTTCTGGGGCGCCTCCGTCCGGAGTCTTTTTTGGGGGGGCGCATGACCCTGGACCAGGAGGCGGTGCGCCGGGCCCTGGGCCGCCTGGCCGGGGAATTGGGGGTGGCGCCGGAAGATCTGGCCTCCGGGATAATCCGGGTGGCCAACAGCCACATGGGCAAGGCCCTTCAGGCGGTGAGCCTGGAACGGGGCCTGGACCCCCGGGATTTCACCCTGTTTTGCTTCGGAGGGGCCGGGGGCCTGCACGTCTGCGAACTGGCCCAAGACCTGGAAATCAGCCGCATTCTCATTCCGGCCCAGGCCGGGGTCCTGTCGGCCTTGGGCATGGCCCTGGCCGGGTTCCGCCGGGACTTTTCCCGCACCCTGCTATTAAGCGGTTACCGGCTTACCTGGGAAAATCTGGAACAAGAGAGACACCGGCTGGAAAAACAGGGGATGGAGGAGTTGGAGTCCCAAGGCCAGGACTTGGCCGCCCTGGCCGTGGCCGGGGAGTTGGAGATGCGCTACCGGGGCCAGACCTACACTTTAAAGGTGCCGTTCACCCCGAGTTTTTTGGAGGACTTCCATGAACGGCACCGGCGGGTTTACGGCCACGTCTTCCCCGAGCGGCCGGCGGAAGCCGTGGTCTTGCGCCTCTTTTTCCAGGGAGCGGAAGCCTCCGGCAACCTGCCGCCCCTGAAGCCGGCGGCCGCGGCGCGGGTGCGCCTGCCCCGGGCAGGAGAAGTCTGGCTCCCCCAGGGTCCCGCGACTGTGCCCTTTTACTACCGTCCGGAACTCCTCCGGGGAAGTCCCCTCAAGGGGCCAGCCCTGGTCCTGGACGACTATGCCACCCTCCTGGTGTTACCCGGCTTCCAGGGAGAAGTGTTGGAGCAGGGTCACCTGTTGCTAACTCGCTGAGTAAAAACAAAAAATTGAATTACCGGGGCGGGGGGAGCCACTTTTTTAACTGGAAATTAATCAATTATATTAATGTATTACCTTACAACGGGCGGTCATCCCTCACTCCGGGAGAAATTTTGGTATAAATTCTTGAACCGGCAGGACCTGGCCGAAACCCGGGGATAATTGGTTAACTTACTGAAATCCTTTGAAATTAAAATTAATCACAACTTAGCACGGTTATTGCATAAACAATAAGCAGTATATGGACCCCTATTAAGGTACCCACATCCCCCCCTTAATCAAAGTTCATATACCATTTTCTCCTTTCACCTGTTGGCCGGGTTCCTCCCCCACCCGGCCAATTTTTTTGCGTCAACTCCGAGGCGCTTAACCGCCGGATGTCCAGAGAGAAAAAATGGCCCTGGCGTTCATGGCGACAGGGCCACAATGTTTCCCGGTGATTTTCGTTTTCCCCTCTGTGGGGCTCCGTATTTAGGTTTTCCGCCTCCAGGCCCAGGCTCCCAGGCCCAGCAAACCGGAACCCAGCAAAATAATGGAGGACGGCAGGGGCACGCCGCCGCCGGAGGGAACGGCGAAGACTTTATCACTGGAGCCGTCATTGAAGCCCCGGAAGCGGGCCAGGAACCAATAGGCGTCTCCTCCCTGGGGATTCTCGGAAAGTTCGTTGACAAAACTCCATTCGTTCAAGGAGTTAAGTCCGGTGCCGGTAAGATTGAAAGTGAAGGTTTCCGTGGATCCCACGCCGATCCCTTTGTTGGGGTTGCCGCCGCTCAAGAAGCTGCTGCTGATGGAAGCCCCGATATCAAAATTTCCGTATGGCGAGGTTTTGATGTTGTTCTGGAAGTTAGGGCCGCCGATCATGTGAAAATCCGGGTCCGTAGCAGTGAGCACCACGTTGGTGATCTTGTCCTCAGGGTTATTGAAGGCAAACGCGGTGATGAACCCGCCATTGTCAGGAGGGCTGGTATTTTGCAGCTGAACGGTCAACAGGGCATTGGTGGAGCTTACCGGTGTGAGGGAGTAGGAGAAAGTGCCGGAAAAGTCTCCGTGGACTCCGTCTCCCATCATGATCAGGGAAGCCGGGGTGGGGCTGGCAGTCAATATTACGGCAAAGGTGCAGAAAATGAAGCACCAGAGGGTTCTTAATTTCATTTTCTTGACACCCGCTTTACCGCATCCCTGGTATTTTCAGCTTAAATGCGCCGGCGTCCTTGCAGGATTGGTGTTTGGAGTGCTTTACCCCCCTTTAAAATAGCAAAATATGTACCAACTTCCGGAGGGGGAATTTATTTTCCTACCTAAAAGTGATTCAGCTGCTCCTGATCTTATTCGGTATCGCGGTCATTCTTCTTCACCGCTACTATAGTATAACACTCTTGCGCCGTCAAGCGATTTGTAAAGAATTGATTTAAAGTCTGTAAAAAAGGGGTTTCGGCAAAAAAATCCTGCCAGGCCACCCGGTCCCCCAGGGAAGGAAATTCCAGAGGGACCTTGAAGTGGTCGGCTATCTGGGAAAAGACTTCCAATTGCTGAATTTCCGCCTGGCGCATCTGGGCTTCGACCTGAAAAAGCAGCTTCCTGAGTCCGGCCAGGTATTCTTCCCGTTCCTGGTATTTCCGGCGCTGGTGTTCCAGGAAATTGACGTGGTGCTGCCGGGCCAGGTCTTCGTAGGAAATGATTTCCGCCATGTCGCACCTCTAATAATAATCCACAGATTGCACAGATTTCACAGAATAAACAATACGCGTAATCTGTGAAATCTTTGGATAAATGAATTTAACATTGCGGACAAATTTGGAAAAGGGTAAATTTTTTGCTTATGGAAAGCAAGATTGACCTGGATTTCGGTAAAATGGGCGGCTTGGTCCCGGCCATCGTCCAGGATGCGGCCTCAGGGGAGGTGCTGATGCTGGCCTTCATGGACCGCCAGGCCTGGGAGCGTACCCTGGCCACCGGGGAAGCCCATTTTTACAGCCGCTCCCGGAAAATCCTGTGGCACAAAGGCGCGACATCCGGCCACCTGCAGCGCGTCAAGGAAATTTATCTGGACTGTGATCAGGATGCGGTCCTGCTGAAAGTGGAACAGGTGGGAGGAGCCGCGTGCCACACCGGCTACCGGTCCTGCTTCTACCGGCGTCGGGAAGGGGAAGGGTGGCGCCTGGTAGGGGAGCGCATCTTTGACCCCAAGGAGGTATACGGCAGTGGGTAAACTGCGCCTGGGCATCCCCAAGGGGAGCCTGGAGAAAGCCACCATCGACCTCTTCCGCCGTTCCGGCTGGCACATCAAGGTGAACGGCCGGAGTTATTTCCCGGATATCGACGACCCCGGCATCACCTGCTCCATGTGCCGGGCCCAGGAGATGAGCCGCTACGTGGAAAACGGCACCCTGGACTGCGGCCTCACCGGCAAGGACTGGATCATGGAGAACGACTCCCAGGTGGTGGTGGTGGCGGACCTCATGTACTCCAAGACCTCCCAGAACCCGGTGCGCTGGGTGCTGGCGGTGCCCGGGGACTCGGATATCAAGACTCTCAAAGACCTGGCGGGGAAAAAGATCGCCACCGAGCTGGTGAATTATACCAAGCGTTACTTCGCGCAGCGGCAGATTCCGGTGACCGTGGAGTTTTCCTGGGGGGCCACGGAGGCCAAAGTGGCCGCGGGTTTGGCCGACGCAGTGGTGGAAGTGACGGAAACCGGGAGCACCATCCGGGCCCATGGCTTAAAAATCATCCACGAGTTCTTCCAAAGCAACACCCAGCTCATCGCCAATAAGGATACCTGGGAAAACGACGCCAAAAAGCGGGAGCAGATGGAAAACCTCGCGGTCCTGCTTCTGGGCGCGCTCCGGGCGGAGCGCATGGTGGGTCTGAAGATGAACATCCAGGAGAAGAGCCTCAGGGATATCGTGCCGCTTCTGCCCAGCCTCATGGCCCCCACCATTGCGCCCCTATTTGAGACCGACTGGTTCTCGGTGGAAGTGGTGGTGAACTCCAGCGAAACCCGCACTCTCATCCCCCGGCTCATCCGGGCCGGGGCCCAGGGCATCGTGGAGTATCCGCTGTATAAGGTGATTTAAAAACCGGTTCTCGGTCTTCGGTCTTCGGTTTTCGGTGGAAGCACCAGATAGTGAGATAAAAAGGCAGGGTTAGACGCAAACCCTGCCTTTAGTTTTTTAAAAGAAGAAAACCGCTGGAATAGTTGGTAGATTTATTTAGTGTTAGGGTTAAATCCTATTGGCGGCTTATTATCAGAGCTTGGGGTGAGAAGAATATCAAACATCATCAAAACGGAGTCTACTTTCATCTTAAAGTAGGCGTGGTCACAGAAGTTCTCAGAAGAGAATTTCTTCTCGCCGGTGAGGTAGTTCCAACTAGTGACAATTGGCCGGACCTCATTTGCAGGAATTCGAAAATTCTTTAGATCTCCTCCAGAAGTCTGCTCCAGGATGTCTAATATAGAATGAAACTCAGTTATAAATTTAGTGGGGACATCGTGAGTTGGAATGTTTTCACGCAATGATTTTAGACGAGAGAATGCTTCAATGACTTGCATATTTTTCATATAGTAATCCCCCGAAATCACGCAATTAATAGATTTAATTTATGGTTTATCAAATTGTTCCAGCCTTTGAAGCAGGCCCCTTTTAATCTCTGGTGCTACAGCTAAAAGTCCCTTTTCCAAAAGAAAAATTAGCATTTCATCAAAACTGTTCGCAAGTTTTGCTTGGCTTGCTAATTGAATTTTCTCAAAAAGGCCCGCAGGAATTTTTGCTCTTAGCTCCACATAATTAGTGGCTCGATTATCATTAATCGAATGCGCAGATTTACTTTCCCAACCCGGCAAACCTATTAATCTTCCTTTATGTCCTTTAATAAAAATAAGTCTTGGTTTGTTGTAAATTTCATCCCGTATGGTTTTTTCAATGGTAGTGGCCATTGAAAATACGGGATCTTTAGCAACGCTAAAAAC
Source organism: Deltaproteobacteria bacterium (assembly GCA_016874915.1). Classification (GTDB taxonomy): domain Bacteria; phylum Desulfobacterota; class Desulfobaccia; order Desulfobaccales; family 0-14-0-80-60-11; genus VGSO01. Next base: position 20,210 of record VGSW01000022.1, on the reverse strand, counting down.
CATTCCGCGATCAAGAGCAATTCTCACAATTTCCCTAGAAGCTAGAGGCTTTCCAAACTCATCAAGAATTTTATAGGCGGCTTCGTGAATTTTCATGATAGCTATTCCTTTCTTATTATTTGTTTAATTTAAAATATTAATAAATAAAATAAATAAGAAAATAGGGAATGTCAAGCCTAAAAATAGCTAAAAGACAATTTTTTTCCTGAGGACTGAATTGACAGGTTTATAGGGGTAAAGGAAGAGGCAAGGCAAAAAAAAACAGGGTCACGAAGACCCTGCTTTTTGAGTGAAGAAGTTAATCGACACGCGGGCCTGGCCCGCCTGTCTCATTTTAATTGACTGGAAGAAGGCTACTTCTTCGCCGCCGCCTTTCTCTCCAGGTTATTGATCCAATCCGTCTCTACCCCGTAGCCCAGGCTCTTGGCCTGCTTGATGTCTGCTATGGCTTTCTCGTAGTTCTCTTGCTTTTCATAGATCATGCCCCGCTGGTAGTATGCCTTGCCATGTTTGGGGTCCAGCTTGATGGCCTGCTCGAAGTCCTGCAGAGCCGCGTCGTTTTGCCCCTTGGCGTATTTGGCCACCCCCCGGTAAGTGATGATGGCCGCGTCGTTGGGCTTGAGCTTCAAAGCGACGTCAAATTCTTTGATGGCCTGGTCGAACTTGCCGTCATTGCACAGTTCCAGGCCCCGGTTGACTAGGGTCTTAGCGTCTTGGGCGGCCACTACGGGTCCGAATATCAGAGATACCAGCATGGCCGTAAATACCAGTAAAGCCAAACGTTTCATCAGTGATGCTCCTCCAGGTTTGAAGTTGAAGTGAACGGTTAAATATTATCATTTTTCCTCGGCCCGCGGCAGAAAAAGATTACCACTGAGGCGCGGCGGTTTAGCGGTTTGGCGGTTCGGCGGTTTGGCCGGTTAAGACTAACTGCCAACCCGCTAACCCGCTAACCCGCCACCCCTTAGTGGTGAATCATTAAACCGAGCATAGCCGGCACTCCTCCGAAAACTCGTGGGACAGGGTCAGGGTCTCCGGCGGCAGGCTGAGGACCTGTCCCGCCTTGGAGCCGTAGCGGTACACGGTGATGCCTTTCAGTCCCAGCTTGTAGGCCAGGCGGAAGGCCTGGGCCACGTCCTCCATGGTGGCGTCCGGGGCCAGATTGATGGTTTTGGACACCGCGTTCTCCACGTGGCGCTGAAAAGCGGCCTGCATCTTAACCTGGTATTCCACGCTCACCTCGAAGGTGGTGGGGAACAGTCGCCTAATATCCTCCGGGAGATTCTGCAAGGGCCGCACCCGGCCGCTGGCCAGAACCTTGGGGATCCATTCCTCTTCCTTTAGACCGTACTCCCGAAGTTTTTGTAAGAACAAGGGGTGAATTTCGTCGAATTCCTCGCCCTCCAAGGCCCGGCGGCGGTAAACCACCGCAAACAGCGGCTCGATGCCGCTGGAGGCGCCGGCGATGAGACTAATGGTGCCGGTGGGCGCCACGGTGGTGACGGTGGCGTTGCGCCGGGGGGGATGGCCTTCTTCGTGCCAGCGGCTGCGGTAGAAATTGGGGAACGGGCCCCGCTCCTTAGCCAACAGCTCCGACTGGGCTACGGCCAGGACCTGGATGCGGGCCATGATTTTTCCCCCCAATTCCAGGGCCTCCGGGGAATCGTAAGGAATGTTCAATTTGATTAACAGGTCCGCCAATCCCATGACTCCCAGGCCGATTTTGCGGTTGGCCCGGGTAATAGCGGTGATTTGCTCCAGGGGGTAATGGCTCTGGTCAATGACGTCATCCAGGAAATTGACCCCCAGGGCCGTAAGGCGGTCCAACTCCTGCCAGTCAATGGCGCCGTCGGCCACCACCTGGGACAGGTTGATGGACCCCAGGTTGCAGGACTCGTAGGGAAGCAGGGGCTGTTCGCCGCAAGGGTTGGTGGCTTCCATGGGGCCCAGTTCCGGAGTGGGGTTGGCCCGTTCCATGGCGTCCAGGAAGATCAGCCCCGGGTCCCCGGTCTCCAACGCATACCGGCAGCACAGTTCAAAGACCTCCCGGGCCCTGAGCCGCCCCACCTCCCGGCCGGTGCGGGGGTTGATGAGGGGGTAGGTTTCGTCTTTTTCCACCTTTTCCATGAAGTCATCGGTGACCGCCACGGACAGATTGAAATTGGTGAAGCTTTTGAGGTCGGCCTTGGCGGTGATGAATTCCAGGATGTCCGGATGGTCCGCGTTGAGGATGCCCATGTTAGCCCCCCGGCGCCGCCCCCCCTGCTTCACCACGTCGGTGGTGGTGTCGTAGATGCGCATGAAACCTACCGGTCCGGTGGCCACCCGGCCGGTGGAGCGCACCTGGTCGCCCTTGGGCCGCAGGTGGGTGAAGGAAAAGCCGGTGCCGCCCCCGGTCTGGTGAACGAGGGCCATGTCCCGCACCCCCTCCAGGATGCTGCGCATGTCATCGAGGATGGGGATGACGAAGCACGCGGCCAACTGGCCTTGGGGAATATCGGCGTTCATCAGGGTGGGGGTGTTGGGGAGAAACTTCAGGGAGCTCATGGCCTCATAAAAAGCCTCAGTCTGGCGGGCCACGGCTTCGGCGCCGCCGTAGCGGGCTTCCGCCGCGGCCACCCCCCGGGCCACCCGGCGGAAGAGCTCATCCGGGGTTTCCACCACGTTGCCGGCGGGGTCCCGCCGCAAGTAGCGCTCTTCCAGGACCCGCAGGGCGATGCGGCGAAATGGGAGGGGGGGTGCACTGGTCATTCGGAACCTCCTGGGGTAGGTTTCCGGTCTTCGGTCTTCGGTTTTTATTTTCCCGGCTGCATCTGAGATTATCTCTAGATCACCATCAGAAAAATCTGCTTTCCCTTTCTTATTCGGGCCTAAAGGCTTAGGACAAAAAGTCAGATCCTATCCCTACCGCCGAAGACCGAAGACCGAAAACCGAAAACCGTCACTCAATAATGCCCCACTTTTTGGCCCGTTCCTGGTAGGGTGCAGGAAAGACCGGAGTAAAGTTCTGGTACACGGTGATGGGATAGCGGGCCCCGATGCGGCACGCGGCCTCGCTGAGACCGGTGAGCAGGCCATCCAGGAGATGGGCGGGCAGGCTGAACACCAGTTCATCGTCCTGGGTCATGGAAAAGATGCGGTCCCCCATGCCGGGGATGGTTACCAGGATTTGACCGGTGCGATAGGGGCCGATGAGGTAGGAACTGCACTCCACCTTGCCGCCGAAGTCCCCGGCCACCCGTACTCCCAGGCAGTAGCAGGCCGCCTGCACCAGGCGCATGATCTGGGCCGGGTTGCCATAGATGGCAATGACGTCCGGGTCCCGTTCCAGGCGCTCCAGGGGGCTGAGGTAGATGGCTTTGATTTCCTCCGCGGCGAACCGGGGCAGGGCCTCCACTTCCTTAAGGGCCGGCCCCAACTCCTGATGGAAGCCCACTTCGCAGAAGAGTTGGGCCAGTTCCATGACCGGGTCCGCGGCCGGGGTGAAGCCAAAGGCCAGGCTGCCGGGGACGCAGATGATGTCTTCCCGGGTCAGTCCCACGGGCCAGCCGTACACCCGGGCCATGGTGACTCCCTGGCAAATGGTCACTTTTTTGCCGAAAACCTTGGAAGGCCGCCGGACTTTGGGAAGGTCGGCCAGGTCTTTGATAAAAGAGACGCCAAAGGGTTCGGTTCGCAGGCGTACGGCGTCCTTGAGCTTCCGGGAGGCATCTTTAAAATCCATCATCTATCCTTTCTAGGTAGAAGTTGTTCAATTAATTATTACTCCAAGAAATACCCGAGCTTGAAAGACATTTTCAAGACCTTATAAAAAAAGATTGGATAAAAGCTATTGCAAAACCGGGTTTTTTTGTCATCCTGAGCGCAGCGAAGGATCTCAACTTGTTGAAAATACCGGATTCTTCGCTGCGCTCAGAATGACAAATTAGGTGGAATCGAGGTTTTGCAATAGCTTCTAGTCCAACACAATTTATTTCAGATGTTAATAATCAAGCCCGCCGGATGCAAGGGAAGCCGGGATATTCCAGGTTTCCGTTTTCCGGTTTTCGGTGAATATGTACTCGATTACTAACCCAAACACCAATAACTGACAACTGGCAAAGGGGCTTGCCGTGAATAACGGAGAACCTGTTCCTTACCATACCCTGCCTTCTGAAGAGGTTTTGAAATTGTTGGAAACCGGGGCGGACGGCCTGGCTTCCTCCCAGGCGGCGGAGCGTCTGGCGCGTTTCGGTTACAATGAGTTGGCCGAGGCCCCCAAGATCTCCGCCCTGAAAATCTTGCTGCGGCAATTCAAAAATATTCTGATTATGATCTTGCTTCTGGCCACGGCGATTTCCTTTCTCCTGGGAGAACACCTGGATGCCTGGGTGATTTTGGGAATCCTGGCGGCCTGCGCCATATTGGGATTCTATCAGGAATACACCGCGGAGCAGGCCGCCCTGGCCCTAAAGAAGATGGCGGCGCCTACGGCTGCGGTTATCCGGGAAGGCAAGGAGCTGGTAATCCCAGCCCGGGAGGTGGCGCCGGGAGACCTCCTGGCGCTGCACGCCGGGGACCGGGTGGCCGCGGACGGGCGCCTGCTGTCGCAATTCAATCTCATGGCTGATGAAGCGGTGCTCACCGGAGAGTCCTCCCCGGTGGCTAAAAAGGTCGAGCCTTTGCCCCAGGAAGATGCGCCCCTGGGACACCGTTGGTGCATGGTATTCGGCGGCACGGTGATCACCTATGGCCGGGGTCTGGCGGTGGTCACGGCCACCGGCATGAACACCGAGTTCGGCCGCATTGCCCGGATGCTGGCTCAGATGGAAGATAAAAAGACCCCCCTGGAAGCCCGCATGGACGCGATCGGGCGGGTGTTAAGCGCCATTGCCCTGGCGGTGGCCGCGGGGGCCTCGGTCCTGGGGGTCTTCCGGGGGCATGGCTGGCTGGAAATGCTCATCTGGGGCATTTCCCTGGCGGTGGCCGCGGTGCCCGAGGCTCTTCCGGCGGTGGTCACCGGGGCGCTCTCCATCGGCACCACCCGCATGGCCCGAAAAAACGCCATCGTCAAACGGCTGCCGGCGGTGGAGACTATGGGCTGCACCACGGTGATTTGCACCGATAAGACCGGGACGCTTACCAAGAATGAAATGACCGTCCGCCGGGTCTTCCTGGACGGCCGGGACCTGGAAGTCACCGGCATGGGTTATGAGCCGGCGGGGGCGTTCCTGGAGAACGGCCGGGAGATGGACCCCACCTCCGATTCGGTCCTGCAGCAGGCGGCCCGCATCGCGCTGCTGTGCAATGACGCGTGTCTGGAAGAGGAAGGCGGCGCCTGGAAACTCCGGGGCGATCCCACCGAAGGCGCGCTGGCCGCCCTGGGGCGCAAGGCCGGGATTGATCCCTTTAAGCTCGGTCTGGAGCTGCCCCGGGTGGGTGAGATCCCTTTTGCCTCGGAGCGCCAGATGATGACCACCATGCACCGGGAACAAGGCAGATTCTGGGCTTACGTCAAAGGGGCGCCGGAGGGGGTGCTGGCCCGGAGCGCGAGGATTCGGGAGCGGGAGGGGGAAAGGGCGCTGACCGAAGCGGACCGGAATGAGATCCTAAAGCAGGCCGGTAAGATGGCGGGGCAGGCCCTGCGGGTCCTGGGCCTGGCTTACCGGCCTCTGGCCGCGCTCCCCGACCCCGAGCCGGAAACGGTGGAAAAAGACCTGGTGTGGGTGGGACTGGCGGGACTGATGGACCCTCCCCGGCCTGAAGCCGCGTCCGCCGTTGCCAAATGCCATCGGGCCGGCATCCGGGTGATCATGGTCACCGGCGACCATCCGGACACGGCCGGGGCTGTCGCCCGGGAAATCGGTTTAGTGGAACCCCAGGGGGAAGTTCCATATTCACCCTCCCCCTTGAGGGGGGACGGCCAGGGTGGGGGTGAAAACCAGGGGCCAGTAATCAGCCAGAGCTTAAAAGAAAATGGGTTAAAAGGGAACATTCAAAAAACTGGCCACTGGCCACTGACCACTAGCCACTACCGGGTAATCACCGGCGCGGAATTTAACCGATTAAGCGACGAAGAATTGAAGGAGATCCTGAAAGAGGTCCGGGTCTTCGCCCGGGTGGCGCCGGAGCACAAGCTGCGCCTGGTGAACGTCCTCAAAGACCAGGGCGACATCGTGGCCATGACCGGCGATGGGGTGAACGACGCCCCGGCCTTGAAACGGGCTGACATCGGGGTGGCCATGGGCATCACCGGCACGGAAGTCACCAAGGAGACCGCGGCCATGATCCTGGCGGACGATAATTTCGCCACCCTGGTGGCCGCGGTGGAAGAAGGCCGGGCCATCTTTGACAACATCAAGAAGTACCTGATTTTCCTGTTGAGCTGCAACCTGGCGGAGATCTTCGTCCTCACCGGCGCCTTTTTCATGGGCATGCCGCTCCCCCTGGTGGCCATCCAGATCCTCATGGTCAATCTCACCACCGACGGCCTGCCGGCCCTGGCCCTGGGGGTGGACCCCAAGGCGCCGGACATCATGCAGAGGCCGCCTCGCAGTCCCGATGAGGGGGTGTTCACCCCGTCGGTCAACATCCTTTTGGGGGTGATTTCCCTTTATATGTTTCTGACCCTGGTTGGGGTCTTTTATTATTATTTTTATTGGAACCCCGCGGAGGGCATGACAGCTACCAGGCCACCCTGACTCATGCCCAGACCATGGTGTTCATCGGTTTCGTGCTCTGTGAGATGGTGAACGCCTTCAATTGCCGCCACGACTACCATTCGCTCTTCACCGTGGGGTTTTTCAGGAACCGGTTCCTGGTGGCCGCGGTGATATTTTCTCTGCTCGTCATCGCGGCGGTGGTGCAGTGGCCGCCCCTGGGCCGACTATTTCACACCGCGTCCCTGAGCCTGAAGGATTGGCTACTGGCCGCGGCGGTGAGCCTGCCCCTGATCCCGGTGGTGGAGTTGGCCAAGTGGGGGCTGAGGAGGGAGGCTCGGGGCCACTAATTATGACGCCTTTAATGCGGTTAAAGATGGGAATGCCGCAGTGAGGCATGGAGGCAGGGGAAATTTCCGCCCTTGCAGTCGATAAGCCAACTCCAGGGCGTTGGCCACGGCCTGGCCCGCGGGATGGTTGTTGAAGATGACATAAACCTCCAGGGCCTTCTCGGCCAGCTCCTTAACCCGCCCGGCCAACTCTTCCAGTTCCTCCGGCGCATACAGGTAATCGTACCGCGCCCCCCGGTCCTCCCCGAACTCAAACCAGGCATCTTTTCGCCGCCCATGGCAGCGCAAATAGCCCCGGGCCCCGGTGACCCAGCGGGTGGCGCCCATGGGGTAGGAGACCAGAGGCTGGTCGATGTTGCAGAAATCCAGCCCCGCTTCCGTAAGAAACTCCCGCACGGCCCGCTGCTGCCAGGATCGATGGCGCACCTCCACCGCCAGGGGGTACTCCGGCAGCCGGGCCTTCAGGTCCACCAGATATTTGCGATTCTCTTCGGTATTATGGAAAGAATAGGGGAATTGGGCCAGGAGCACTCCCAGGCGGCGGCCCTGGAGCATGGGCTCCAGTCCTTCACGGAACTGGGCCATCTCCGGGGCCGCCAATTTTCTCTCGTGCGTAAAGACTTGCCACAGCTTGGCGGTGAAGCGGAAATCCGGCGAGCCGGCCACCGCGTCCAACCAGCGCCGGGCTATATCCGAAGTGATAGGCCGGTAAAAAGTGACGTTGATCTCCACCACGTCAAACCATCCGGCCAGAGAAGTGAGGCGGTCCGTGCCCTTAAGCCCCGGAGGATACACCACCCCCTGCCAGTCCTGGTAATCCCATCCCGCGGGGCCGATGCGTAACATAGAAGTCAGGAAGTGTTAAGTGAGGGGCCTGTAAAGTGACCAGTAATCAGTGACCAGTTTCAGTGACCAGTTGTCAGTTCTCAGTTCTCAGTTCCCAGTTGTCAGTTCTCAGTTCCCAGTTCTCAGTTCTCAATAAATCATTGTTATCCGAAAACTGAAAACTGAAAACTAAAAACTAAAAACTCTTATCAGGCGGGCTTGGCCTGGGTTTCCCGGGCCAGGACTGCTTTCAGGGCGATTAGCGCCACTTCCAGTTGGGAGTCGTCGGGCTCCAGGGCGGTGAGGCGTTGGGTGGCCAATCCGGGCCACAACAGCGCCCGGGCCAGGGGGCTGTGCACGTGCCGGCCGCCCCACCGAATGATCTCGTAAGAAATGGCAGCGATGGGAAACATGAGTCCCACCTTTATCAACACCTGGATGAAGTTGTTCACCAGTCCGGTGCGGGTCAGAGGAGGAAACAGCGGAAAAAAGACGGTGAAAACCAGCAGGCTCACCAGGAGCACCACCAGGATGAAGGAGGTGCCGCAGCGGGGGTGGCAGGTGGTGTGGCTCCGGGCCTGGGCCACTTCCAAGGGTTCCCCGGCCTCGTAAGCGCAGATGGACTTGTGCTCCGCACCGTGATACTCAAAAACCCGGCGAATGTCCCGGATGAAGGAGATGCCCCAGATATAAAGGAGAATAAAGACCAGTTTGATAATCCCGTCGATGACGTGAAAGGAAAAGTCCGCGGGGGTGAGAGGGCTCCCGATAAGATGGCCGGCCAGGCCGCTGAGCCAGTGGGGCAGGAACCCGAAAAAAACGAAGGCCAGCAGAAAAGCCCCGCCCAGGGTAAGGGTGAGGCTGCCCCAGCCCAGAGGCTGTTCCTCCTGGCCTTCTTCCTCCAGGGCGGCCTGGGCCGAAAAGGTCAGGGCCTTGACGCCGGTGACCAGGGCCTCCAGCAGCACCACGGGGCCCCGAAGAAAGGGGCGCTTCAGCAGGGGATAGCGCTCGCCCAGGGAGACGTAAGGTTCGTCCTTGAGGACCACGGTGCCATTGGGACGCCGGACCGCAATGGCCATGGCATGGGGGGAGCGCATCATCACTCCCTCCAACACCGCCTGGCCGCCCACCGGCAGGGAGGGTTCCCCGTGGTTCATGCCGCCGGGCCGGATTCCTTGGTTTCCTTCTTTCCTTCCAAATGGGCGTACTTGCGGCGGAACCGCTCCACCCGCCCGGCGGTGTCCACCAGTTTTTGCTTGCCGGTGAAGAAGGGATGGCACTTGGAGCAGATCTCCACCCGGATGTGCTCCTTGGTGGAGCCGGTGAGAAACTCATGACCGCAGGCGCAACGCACCTTGGCCTGAACGTAGTTGGGATGGATGTCTTTTTTCATTACTCGCCTCATGCGGCCCGCAGGCCGGATATCTTCATTGGGACTAAATGTTAAAATTTATCTGATTTTTGAAAAAATGCCATTAAAAAACGGTTTTCGGTTTTAGGTTTTCAGTTTCCAGTTGTTTACATAGTCCACCTCACTGATTACTGCCAACAGCCAACTGCTAACTGCTAACTGCAAAATGTTCCCGGGCAAAGGCCAGGCGCGCCTCTACGCCATCCAGGGCCTGGTGGCACTCATCCACCAGTCTCACTCGAGGCAGCAGACCGGCCCCGTTGGCTATCTGGATGGCGAGGCCGGGCCGGGCGTTCAATTCCAGGAGCAGGGGGCCTTTAAACCGGTCCAGGACGATGTCCACCCCCAGGTATCCCAATCCGGAGACCTCATAACACCGGGCCGCCAGGCGCAGTAGGTCCTCCCAATGGGGGATTTCCAAGCCATCCAGGCTGTCTCCGGTATCAGGATGTTCCATGAGGATTTCCTGGCGGCACACTGCGGTGGCCAGGGTGGCCCCCGTGGCCAGGTCAAGGCCCACCCCCAGCGCGCCCTGGTGCAGATTGGCCTTCCCATTGGAGGCCCGGGTGGGGAGGCGCAGCATGGCCATCACCGGAACCCCCAGGTACACGATGATGCGAATGTCCGGCGCTCCATGATAGGTTATGGGTTCGAAAATGGGATCAAACTGGACCCGGTATTCGATCATGGCCTGATCACTCAGGCCTCCCAGGCTGTACAGCCCGCTCAGGATATCGAACACCTGGTGGGCCAGTTCATCCTGAGTTATGGTATAGCCGCTTACGGTCCGGTACCGGTCATGGGCCCGTCCGGCGATTACCAGGATGCCGTCGCCGCCGCTGCCCCGGGCGGGTTTGATGACAAAATCCGGGTGCTTGGAGAGCAGCTCCGGCAAATGGCGCACCTGGTATTCGGTCTCGATGACGCCGTATAGCTCCGGAATCGGAATGCCGGCTTGGGCCGCGATGCTTTTGGTCTGAAGCTTGTTATCCACCAGGGGATACAGCCGACGGGGATTGTGCGCCAGAGTGAAGTCGGCGTTGCGCCGGTTGATGCCCAGGACTCCCAAGGCGGCAAGCTGCCGGGCCAGGTTCCACATCAGGACTTTCCTTTTACCAGAGCCCGGAAACGGGGCATCTCTAACAAACGGTAGCCGCAATAGCGTCCCAGCAACACGGTCCCGGCCAGCAAAACCAGCAGCAGTTCGGGAAAGAGAAAAACCAGGTGCTGCACGTGACGGTTGTGGATGACCAGATAAATGAGGGCGGCCGCGAGGAGGCTGCCCACCCCTTGCTTGAGGGCTTCCGCCGGACCCCGCTCCTCCCAGACGATGGTCATCCGTTCAATGGTCATGGTCATAATCACCATGGGAAAGAGAGCCACGGACAGACCTGTTTCCCAGCCCAGCTTGTGGGTGACCATGCTCACCAGGACCATGAGGATCACCACCACGATAAGCACTGCGGCCAGACGAGGCACCAGGAGCAATTTTAAATAGTCCAGATAGAACCGGACGATTAAGCCCAGTCCCACCATCAGGCTGAAGAGAATGACCCCCCCCAGGAGGTGGGTTTCCCGAAAGGCCAGGGCGATCAACACCGGCATAAAAGTTCCGAAGGTGCTGAGGCCGATGACGTTGCGCAAAATCACCAGCAAAAAGGCTCCCACCGGCACCATCAGGAGCACCCGGTACACCTTTTGGGAGAGCACGGGAAGGCTCAGGAGAGAGAACTTTTGGAGAAAGGGCTTGGTCAGGCGGCCCCGCACCACCGCGGACTCGATGGCTTCTTCCAGGTTCCGGGTTGCGGACAGCACCACGTGAAGTCTTTCGCCGCCCTTGAGTTGCACCAGAGGGTACGGTCCCCGCCACCAGGGGAGAAAGTCCTTGGGAACCCCCGGGCCGCCGGTGGCCGGATTAAAGGCGCGCCATTGTTTGCCGTCGAACACTTCCAGCCAGTGGACCAGGGCGGCCTCCTTATCTTCCTTCAGGTGGACGCCGTGCACCACCCATGCCGGAATATCCGCCAGGGCCAGGAGTTGGGTGGCCAGGTCCACCTTGGCAGATTCCGAGGCTTGCCGGGCCAGCAGCGCCTGGACGTTGTGATCCGCCTGGGGGAGATTCAGGAGCCGGAACAGGTTAGCCACCAGACTCTCGGTATCCGCGGACTTCCGGCGGATTTCCGCCACCAGGGATTCGGCTGCGGCCAGGTCCGCGCCTTCCCACCGGGGCTTCTCGATTTTCGGGGGCTGGGGGGCGGTAAGAGGCTCCTTCTGGTCCACCCGCCGCACTTCCGCCTGGTAATACAGGGTCTGTTGTCCCCGGGCCTTGCGAATGGTCCACACGGCCTGGCGGTTAACCTCATCCGTCGTGGTGCTGATGCCATAACCCCGGGAAACGAAGGCTTCATCCGTAACGACGTAAGGCGCGGTGTACCGGGGAAGATAAACGGAGACTTTTATGGGTTCATTGAGGGCCGCGAAAGTGATTTTGGTCTCCACCTTCCAGATTTCGGAGACTTCCCCGGGGACCAGGGGAAAATTCAACACCAGGGCCTTGTATACGAACAGCGCCAGGCCCACTGCGGTGAGCCCCAGGGCTAACAGGTAAAGATGGAGCTTATTCAAGGTTGGGCTGCCTGCACTGTGGTTCAAGCTGATACTTGAGGCCTGGGTCGATTACCACTTGGCCTTCCAGGAAGCTGCGTCCGATGAGCATCCGGTATTGAAATCCACTGCGGTCGATGAGATTGACCTCGGTTTCCCGATAGATGTTTCCCAGACAAATCCCTAACCGGACCACGGGGCGGCGCTGTGACCCGGCAAAGTGCCGCTTGATGGCCGCCGTCCGGATAACTTTCCGCTCCAGGATGGCTTTTCCGCCCTGCTTATTGTCCACCTCAAAGCGGACCCACGGTTCCCCGTTTTTTTTGAACTCCTTCAATTTAGTGGCATGAAGGGAACAGGTTTGGGCGCCGGTATCCAGCTTGGCCTCCACCACGAGATTGCCGGGATAGATGCGAACCTTCTCCACCCACCCCGCCACTGGTTTGTCGCCGGCATTGGAAGGAAGTGCGTAAATCAGGGGTAAGGTTATTACCCAAAAAACCCAGTTAACCATGGAAAGTATCACCGGTTTCATTCCGTTAGCCCATGATTGGCGGAGTTAAGGGACTAATTTATTTTCAAAATATAGTGCTTATTTGCAGAAAAGGAAGGGCATATATGGGCGGGGTTTGGACTAAATTCTTTTTTCGATTATTGCTTTTGCTCCGGAAAAGAACCAAAGTTTAGATTTATTGATGTTCAAGGGTGAACAAACTCTCCCTCCCCCTGGAGGGGCATAAGCGCTAACTTAGTAAATTTTGACAGATAATTCTTAAAAAATGGTTAGTTTTTTGTCATTCTGAACGGAGCGAAGCGAAGTGAAGAATCTCGTAATTGCCTGATAAATTAGAGATTCTTCGCTTCGCTCAGAATGACATCAATTGCCATAATTCATTCGATTTAATGTTAAGTTAGCGCTTATGCCCTGGAGGGGGGAGGGCTGGGGTGGGGGTGGCGAAATTGTTTCAGTATGGTGGTTGTATATTTTCACCACCCTCCCCCAAAACCCCTCAGGGGAGGGGGCTTTTTTAGTAGTCCACGGCCTAATCCCGTTTGATAGGTATATGGACTTAGGTCTGATTTCAAAAAACCGGAGCTAAAGAAATAATCAAATTCTTTTTAACGGAAAACGGAAAACTATAATTATTTTTGACAGACCGGACAGAAGAAAGTGCTGCGGCCGGCCTGGACCAGACGGGCGATGGGGGTTCCGCAACGGGTACAAGGCTCGTTCCCCCGGCCGTAAACCAGGAGGTCCAGTTGGAAGAGGCCGGTTTCCCCCTGGCTGTTGAGAAAATCATTGATGGTGGTGCCGCCCTTGCGGATGGCGGCCTTAAGGACGCGGCGGGTTTCTTTCAGCACCCGGGCCCACTCCTTTAGGGTGAGCCGGGAGACCGGCGCGCCCGGGTGAATCCCCGCGGCGAACAGAATTTCACAGGCGTAAATATTGCCGATGCCCGCCAGCGCCCGGCCGTCCAGGAGAAAATTCTTGAGGGGGCGGGAGCGCCCCCGGGCTTGCTCCGCCAGCCACTGGGGCGTCACTTTTTTAGAAAAGGGCTCCCGGCCCACCTGAGCCAGGGGCGGAGGCGTCTCTCCGGGGGGAAAGACCAGGGCCTGGCCGAAGCGCCGGGTGTCCTGGAAGACCAGGTCCAGGCCGCCTTCCATCTGAAAGGTCAGGTGAACGTGGGGAAGGGCCGGGGCAGGGGAGGGGAGGAGCATTAACCTCCCGGTCATCCCCAGGTGAATGAGGAGGGTGGCTCCGCCTTCCAGGTTAAAGACCAGATATTTGCCCCGGCGCCGCAGGGACTTCAGCCGCCGTCCCGCCACCCATTTAGAGAATTCTTCCAGGGAGGATTGCTGGCGCAGGCGCTTATCACCGGCCATTACCGCCAGGAACCGCTGCCTCGCCAGCATCGGCGCCAACCCCCGGCGGATGGTCTCGACTTCGGGTAATTCAGGCATATCAGTGGGTTTTCGGTTTTCGGTTTTCAGTTTTTGGTGATGTCAAAGATTTTTCTCTCTTTTGCAAACAAAAATAATGTCAGTTCAGACACATGAAAAATAAGGAGGGCCTGGTGGGGCGGGCCTCCGTGCCCGCCAAGCCTTGCCCAATGGAATAGGTTCGGCTTCCAGCAAAATGAGGGCAGGGACTGTTTGTTTTTTTACCGAAAACCGGAAACCGAAAACCGAAAACCGTCTTTAGAACAGCATATCCAGAAATCGCTCATGGTATTCCTTGAGTCCCCGGTGGCATTCGCCGCAGAATAGGCGCACTTCCCCCTGGATTTCCGAATCGTCGCTCACCGTGGAGAAGCTGCCGTCTTCGTTCTGGACGTAAAACGTGGTCAGGGTGACTCCTTCGGCAACTTCGTAAAAATCCGTGTCGTTGCCGCAGTAGGGACAGGCGATTTTCATTGTGCTTCGGACTGAACGATTTGCCGGATATCCTGGCGGTAGAGGGAGTTTTGCGGTTCCAGCTTGCGGGCCTGCTCCATCTCGATGGCGGCCCGCTTGAACTGCTGCTTGGAGACCTTCTTCTTCCCCTTGCTTTCCTCAATGATCCCCTGGTGGGCGAAGAGCCGGGCCAGATAAAAATGAGTGCGGGCGCTCTTGGGGTAAAGCTCGTTGGATTGCTGAAGCTCCTGCCGGGCCAACTTATACTTCTTTTGGTGGTAGTGAATAATCCCCAGGTTGCGCCACAAAGTAGGACGGGAGGCCTTGTCCCCGGTCTTCAGGGCCTTGAGCAGCAGAAGCTCCAGGCGGGCCATAGTCTCCTGGTCCTGAAGGGTTGAGGCGCCGTTCCCCAACAAGCGGTCGCTGAGATTGGCCACTTCTCCGGGCGACATTTCCCGGCCTTGCAGTCCTTCTTTGAGCAACACATGGTCAGGGGTGCGGGGAGGGGGCGTGGGCTCCACTGCGGCCATATCAGGGGGCGGGCCGGGGGGCGGAGGCCCGCCACAGCCCAGCAATCCCCCTAATAAAAGCATTCCCAAAATGACGATTGTTCCCACGGTGCTAGGCAAATCCGTCCTCTTTCTCGGAAAGTGAAGAACCAGGATCCGGCTCCGGCTTAGAAGCGGGTTAGACGCAAAACCCGGACAGAAATCTAGTATCCCATCCGCCCTGGGCCAGTCAACCCCTTTTTAATCTCCCCCGGGGAGTAAGGGGACGCTGCTATTCTTGTTTATATTGGTAGCCCTTCCGCAGAACCTGGCGGTTCACGCGGCTGGGCTTGAGTCGTTCGAGAAAGTGGTCAGCCAGCAGGTCTGCCTGTTCCTGGTCGCCGCATGTAAAAATGTCCAGAACCAGGTACCCATACTCCGGCCAGGTGTGGAGGGAGATGTGGGATTGGGCTAGGAGGGTGAACCCCGTCACGCCTTGGGGGTCGAACTGATGAAACCTGGAACCCAGGTTGGTCAGCCCCGTCTTTTTGACGGCGGTTTTGATGATCTGGTGCAGGTATTTGCGGGAATTAATCTTTTCCGGCTCGCAGCCGAATAATTCCATGACCAGGTGGTATCCATCCGGCCGCGGATTCTGGATCAAGAGCTCCCGTTTCATAGGCGGGCCCCTCCACAGAAAAGATTTTCGGGTTCAGGGAGTTACCTCCCTTCCATTGCCACCCCCTTGTTTGTCTGTCGAAATTACGACAACTATATTAATTTATAGAACTTCTGATATACTGTCAACAGAATTTCAGTCAAAACCTGGTTTTTCCATCAGCGCCGGGTGGCCCCGCCATTCTCCTTTCCTTGACATGCGCCTCCCAGGGATTAACAATGGGGAGAGGGAAGTCATCAAAATTGGATTGGGCTGGCGTCCGGAGAAACAAACCGAAAACCGAAAACCTTAATGTAAGGCGCCCACTGCGCCCCATCGGTTGCCGAAAACCGAAAACCCAGAAAAGGTGCTTTATGGAACTCTTATTCCGGCCCCGGCGCCTGAGACGGCGGGATGCTTTGAGAAAGATGGTGCGGGAGACCTTCCTGCGCCGGGAAGACCTCATTTACCCCATGTTCGCGGTCCCGGGAAAAGGGGTGCTCGAAGAGGTGGGCTCCATGCCTGGAGTCTGCCGTTTCTCCCCGGATCTCTTGGCCGAAGAAGCTAAAAGCGTGGCCGGCCTGGGCATCCCGGCGGTCCTGCTTTTCGGTTTGCCGCAAAAAAAGGATGACACCGGCAGTGAAGCCGCCTCTCCCAAGGGCGCGGTGCAGCAGGCGGTGCGGCGCCTGAAAAAAGAAGTCCCTGGCTTGGTGGTGATCACCGACGTCTGCCTCTGCGGCTATACCTCCCACGGCCACTGCGGGGTGATTGAGCGGAACGAGATAGACAACGACGCCACCCTGGAGCTCCTGGCCCAAGTGGCCTTGTCCCACGCCGAGGCCGGGGCGGACATCGTGGCCCCCTCGGACATGATGGACGGACGCGTCGCGGCCATCCGGGAGGCCCTGGACGAGCGGGGCTTTGAGATGGTGCCGATACTTTCTTACGCGGTGAAGTACGCCTCCAGCTTTTACGGCCCCTTTAGAGACGCGGCGGCCTCCGCCCCCCAATTCGGGGACCGCAAGTCCTACCAGATGGATCCGGCCAACGCCCGGGAAGCCCTCCGGGAGGCCATGCTGGACGTGGAAGAGGGTGCGGATATTTTAATGGTCAAGCCGGCTCTGCCCTTTCTGGACATTCTGGCCCAACTGCGCCAGGAGTTCAACCTGCCTTTGGCCGCCTACCAGGTGAGCGGCGAGTATTCCATGATCAAAGCCGCGGCCCAAAAAGGCTGGCTCAACGAAGAAGCGGTGATGCTGGAGTCGCTGATCTCGATTAAACGCGCCGGCGCAGATTTGATTCTGACCTATTTTGCTAAAGAGGCGGCGGGACTGTTAGCCTAAAACATTTTTTCATGGAAAAACATGGAACATCCTGCAATTCCATCTGATATAAAAATCCCCCCCCTGCGCCTCCTGGCCTGGGAGACTACCAGGCGCTGCAACCTGGCCTGTCTCCATTGCCGGGCCGCGGCGGGGTCCGGGCCGTATCCGGGGGAGCTGACCACCGACGAAGGCATAACCTTGCTCAACGATCTGGCCGCCATGGGTCAGATTGTGGTCATCATGACCGGGGGCGAGCCGCTGCTCCGGGAGGACATTTACGACCTGGCGGCCTACGGCGCCCGTAAAGGCCACCGCATGGTCATGGCGGTGAACGGGACCCTGCTCACCCCCCAGATCGGCGCCCGGCTTAAAGACGCGGGCATCCAGCGCCTGAGCATCTCCATCGACGGGGCCACCGCCTCCTCCCATGACCGCCTGCGGGCGGTGGAGGGGGCCTTCGAGGGCGCGCTTTCCGGTATCGCCGCCTGCCGGGAAGTGGGAATGCCTTTTCAGATCAACACCACCATCACCAAGGCCAACCTGGTGGAGCTGCCGGCCATCCACGAGATGGCCATCAACCTCGAGGCCGCGGCCCACCACGTCTTCGTCCTGGTGCCCATGGGCCGGGGAGAGCAGCTCCGGGACGATCTGGTCTCACCGGAAGAATATGACCAGACCCTGCGCTGGCTCCTGGATCGCCAGCGGGAAGGCCGCCTCTTCATCAAGCCCACCTGCGCGCCCCAGTATTACCGCCTGTGGCGCCAGGACGCCCAGGCCCGGGGGGAGAAGATCACCCCGGCCTCCCACAGCATGGAGGCCATGACCAAGGGCTGCCTGGGAGGGCAGGGCTTCGCGTTCGTCTCTTATAAGGGCGAGGTGCAGCCCTGCGGCTACCTGGAGTTGTTGGCGGGAAATATTCGGGAAACGCCCTTCCCGGAAATCTGGGCCAATTCGGAGCTTTTTAAGAAGCTTAGGGCGGTGGACGAATACCGGGGCAAGTGCCACTCCTGCCAATACCGCAAGGTCTGCGGCGGCTGCCGGGCCAGGGCCTACGCCATGACCGGCGACGTCCTGGCCGAGGACCCTATTTGCCCCTATTCGCCCATAGGTTAAAAGTTCAAAAGATAAACCACGAAGGGCACGAAGGACACACTAAGATACACCAAGAAAAATAAATTGCTTTGGGGCCTTCCGGCCCCAAAGCAAATGATTATCTTCGTGAAACTTCGTGTGATCTTCGTGATCTTAGTGGTTAAATTAAAAGGCCGACCCTATGTCATTGCCCCCTCAATTGGACGACTTAGACAAAGCCATCCTCAACGAAATCCAATCCCATTTTCCCATTATGACCCGGCCCTATGAGGAAGTGGGGAGAAGGGTAGGGGCCTCGGAAGTGGAAGTCATCCGGCGGGTGCAGGCCATGTGCGACGCCGGAGTCATCCGCCGCATCGGGGCCAATTTCACCTCCCGCAAGCTGGGCTACACCAGCACCCTGTGCGCCGCCAGCGTGCCCCCGGAGCAGTTGGGAAATTTCGTGGAAGTGGTGAACCGCCACCCCGGGGTAACCCACAACTACCTGCGGCGCCACCGTTACAACGTCTGGTTCACCCTCATCGCCGAGTCGGAAGACAGACTGAATCGGATTCTGGAAGAGATTTCGAAGGCGTCTGGCATGGAGGTGTTAAGCCTGCCAGCCTACGAGGTATTTAAAATCAAGGTGGATTTTCCGGTGTAGTGCCAGTGATCAGTGATCAGTGATCAGTAATCATTGATCAGGGAATAGGGAATAGGGAATAGGATTTTTCCGCAGATTAACGCAGACGGAAACAGATTACTGCTAACTGTTAACAGCCAACCGCCAAACTGCTAAACCGCCAAACCGCTAACTGCCAACTGCTCACTGCAAAGGCACGCACAGCACCGGGCAGGGCAGCAGCCGCACCACCTTTTCCGCGGTGGAGCCGAAAAAGACCTCGTCGATGGGTCCCCGCCCCCGCCGGCCGTAGCCGCCCAGCACTATCAGGTCCACCGCCAGGTCCCGGGAAATGACGGCAATTTCCTGAAAGGGGAGGCCCACGGCCACCATGGAGTCCACCTCTTCTTCTTTAGTGGAGCACTTCTCCAAAAAGGCGCTCAATTGTTGCTGGGCCTTTTCCCGGAGTTCCGGAAGGAGGGAATCTTCCTCTACCTTCAGATGTTCCGCCAGCCGCTCGATAAACATCTGATTAATGACGTGCAGCAGCACAATTTTGGCCCCGAAAGCCTGGCCCAGCTTCTTGGCGGTTTGAAACGCCGCGCAGGAACATTCCGAAAAATCCGTGGCCACCAGGATGGCGTTAATATCCATGTTGCGATTCCCTCAAAAACCGAAAAAAACCGGGGCAAGCCCCATGCACGTGGCGGCCTGCCCCTGAAGTCGGCTTATTTAACAGTCTTCTTTAATTCTTTAAAAACTTCCTCGGCGCTATCGAAGGTGCCGATGTGCGCAATCAGAATCTTCCCGCTTTTATCCAATAGCACGGTAACCGGATAGGGATGGAAATTCAGGGCGTCCCCAAAAGTGCTCTTGGGGTCGGCGATCAAGGCGAAGGGAACCTTGTACACCGCCTTCCACATCTTCATGGCCATTTCGTCGTTGCCCTGGCCCACCGCCATAAATTTGACCTTGTCCTTAAGAGCCGCGTCCGCCTGCACCATTTCGAAAAGCTTGTTTAGCCCAGGAGCCTGGGCTATGCAATGCGGTCAGGCGGTGTTCATGGATTCAATGAAGACATAAGGCGCTTTAATGTCCTTCAGGGTGAATTCCGCGGCCTTGTCCAGCCCCAGGTATTTGGCATCCTCGTCGGACAGGGGTTTGAGAAATTTCACTTTGCCCAGCGTTTGCCCTACCTTAGGCTCCACATCGGCCGCCACTGCCAGGCCGTGGAGGAAAAAGAGCAGGGCCAGACATCCTGCCAGGAGAAAAACCCAAGTTTTTCGCTTCATCGGTCCCCCCTTTAAAAGGATTAGTTATCGTATGATAAATCAACAATTTCTAAAGGGCAAAGGGATTTTAGGAGTTTCCAGTTTCCAGTTTCCAGTTTTTAGTTTTTAAGGAATGGAAAAATGCTTATGGGATTGGGGGTGGGGGTTTGGGGGAGGGGGTACGGGCGGGCGCCCTTAGCCTCCTCCCCCAAAAAGCCTTTCCTCCCGCCAGTCCACCGGCGCCCGGACCACTGCGCCCTGGCGATGCTGATACAAAAGGTAGCCCTCCGTGGCCCCAAATTCAAAAAGGCGCCGGGTCAGATACACGTCCTGGCGGCAGTAGGACTCCAGCTCCTCCCACCGGCCCGCGGCATAGAGCTCCAGGGCCAATAGGCCGTCCCCGGTTTTGGCTTCCCCCAGGGTCTTTTCCACCAGGTGGCCCAGGGAGATGCGGTGGCCCAGGAGGGCGTGCAGTTCCTCCAGTATATCCAGGGTGGGCAGGTCCGCCAGTCTCACCTGGGTGTAAGGCTGGAGCACCCGGTAGTCGAAGCGT
>VGSW01000021.1 GCA_016874915.1 Deltaproteobacteria bacterium | reverse complement strand
GAGGGAAGAAAAGAGCCATTCTGGCGGTGGCCCATTCTCTGTTGGTGGTCATTTACCATATGCTGAAAACCGGTTCTTCCTATAAAGACCTCGGAGGCGACTACTTCGATAAGCTCAACAAAAACCGACTGTTCCCTTACCTGGTCAAACGCATTAAAGACCTGGGCTACCAGGTGACCATGGAGGCAGCCTGAGAAACTTTTCGGAGCAGGAAAATAAAAAAACCGTCCTTTACACTCAAGATTGCGGATAGTATGCTAAATGGGCACTAGAGGGGGCGGACGTGGACTGGACTTCTCAAATCAAGGATTACACCTTTCTGGTCACCGGATCGGCGGGGTTCATCGGTTTTCATCTGTCCCGGACCTTGCTGGAGCACGGGGCCCAGGTCATCGGGGTGGACAACTTCAATGACTATTACAGCCCGGCCTTAAAGCGGGATCGAGACCGGGAGTTGAAGAAACACCCCCGCTTTGTTTCCGTGGAACTGGACCTGGCGGACCTGCCGGGACTGGAGTCCCTCTTCGGCGCTTACCAAATTCAGAAAATCTGCCATCTGGCGGCCCAGGCGGGGGTGCGGTATTCTCTCATCAATCCCTTCGCCTATCAACGGGCCAACCTGGAGGGGTTTCTCCACCTCCTGGAGCTGGCCAAACGCCACCCGCCAGAGCGTTTTGTCTATGCTTCTTCCTCCAGCGTTTACGGGGGGCTGACGGAGCTGCCCTTCTCGGAAGCCCATCGGGTGGACACTCCCATCAGCCTCTATGCCGCCACCAAGCGGGCTGATGAGCTCATGGCCCACGCCTATACCCACCTGTTCGGACTGCCCACCGTGGGCCTCAGGTATTTTACGGTGTACGGCCCCTGGGGCCGCCCCGATATGGCCATGTGGCTGTTCACCGAGGCCATGCTGGCCGGGCGGCCCATCAAGGTCTTCAATTACGGGCAAATGCAGCGGGATTTCACCTATATTGACGATATCGTCCAGGGCACCCTGGCGGCCCTTATGGCGCCGGGGCTGGAGCCTTATGAAATCATCAACCTGGGCAACCACCGCCCGGAGCAGCTGCAGAAGGTTATCGCGCTGTTGGAGCAGGAGCTGGGGATAGCGGCCCGGCAGGAGCTGCTGCCCATCCAACCGGGGGACGTGCCGGCCACCTTTGCGGACATCGACCGCGCCCGGGCCAAGCTGGGCTTCCAGCCCACCACCACCATCGAAGAGGGGATTCGCCGCTTTATCCGGTGGTATAAGGAATACCACCAACTGTAACCGTCGAGACATTGTGCCTGTGCCCAGCCGTAAAGGTAAAATCCTTTGGAAAGGACTTTTCCCCCCTTAAGGTTTTCCCTAAGATGGACTCAGGTTTTTCAGAGGCAAAAATTAGGTATTGCCCTATTGAACTTTTTTTGGAAATGATGGTATAAGATTTTTACAAGAAATCGGGCTCTAAGATTAGATAGTCCTTTCATTTCTGAAATTCCATGGATGGAATGAGGATGATTGGAGCTGGCCGCCTAATCTTGCCAGGAGTCCGGTTTCCACGAGGGGGTCCTTCCTGGATGGAAGCATCCCCTCACTTTATTTGGATCAGTGGTGCCGCCCGGGTAGATTGTTCCAGAGATCCCCGAACTGGGAAATCCAAGTTTCCCTTCCCTAAATCTTCATTTGCCGTTAAAATTTTCCACACTGCGGCACGATTCAAGGATTGCCAGGAGATATTGGGCCCACGCCATGCGGCAGACATTGAAACCTCTGGTTTTCACCGCGCTCCTGGCGGCGGTTTCCTGCGCCGCGGTTCAAGAAATGCCCGATTCTCGTACTGAATCGCTTCCCGGCCGGGAATCTCCCCCCGGGCTTTATTGCGAAGTCCAGGGGGCCGGCCCGCCCATAATCCTGCTCCACGGCTTCGGAGGCAATACCTATACCTGGAGATGCCTGGCGCCGGCGCTGTCATCTCGATACCGGCTCCTCTTATTTGATCTGAAAGGTTTCGGCGCCTCCCCCAAGCCCCGGGACGGCCGATATTCCCTTTTGGACCAGGCGGAATTGATCTATCAATTTATCCTAAAGAACGACTTGCGCCAGGTCATCCTGGCCGGTCATTCCATGGGCGGGGGCGTGGCCCTCCAGACCGCCCTAAAATTAAGGGAAACCCGGCCCGGTTGGTTATCCCGGCTGATTCTCATTGACAGTGTTTCTTATCCCCAAAAATTGCCCGGGTTCGTTGCCGTCCTGAGAAAGCCCATATTGAGTTCCTTAACCCTTTACCTGGTCCCGGACACGCTGAAGGTCCGAAAAATTCTGGAGCTGGCCTATTTTGATGAAACCAAGATTACCGACGCCGACGTGGCCGCCTATGCCGCGCCCCTGGCAGAGGACGGCGCCAAGTATGCCTTGCGGCAGACGGCCCGGCAGATTCTGCCGGAAGATATGGAGGAGCTCGTCTCGCAGTATCCCCGGATAGAGGTTCCCACCCTGATTATCTGGGGACGGCAGGATGAAATTATTCCCGTGGAACATGGTCAGCGCCTCCATCGGGACCTGAAGAATTCCCGGTTGGTGATCATCGAAGAGTGCGGCCACAACCCCCATGAAGAGAAGCCCGGGGAGGTGATCGCCGCGGTTAAAGACTTCCTTGAGGGTAACCCTTGAAGATATTAGGATAAATCAATCTTTTCTTGACTTGGCCGCGGATTTTTTCTAAAAGAAAACAAACCACCAGGCATCCCGGAACCCGGTGCGAATCCGGGGCGGACCCGCCGCTGTGATGGGGGGACGAGGGGAGTTTAAGGCCGCAAGGCCGGCCACTGCCAGGTTTAAGCCCGGCGGGAAGGCGGCCTCCTCCCGGTTGATCCCAGAGCCAGAAGACCTGCCTGGCGGCTTGTGAGGACAACTCCTGATGGCAAAGGGAGTTCCATCTCACCGATGGGACTCCCTTTTTTTGTTCGCAGTTGCCAGTTGCCAGTTCTCAGTAAGTGAAAAACTGAAAATAGAAAGCAGGAACTGGGAACTGGGAACTGGCAACTACCAAGCTCCCACCCCGGCCGCCGATATCCGGCCCGGCCGGTAAACCACCGAGGCGAGGAGGACCGTGTATGAAGCAAAAAGGAAAGAGTATCAAACCCATTTCCATCCGTTACACCTGCGCCGCCAATGGCGACCAGGTGGGCCTGTCACACTATCTCATGGCTGACGCCAAAAAGGTGAAGTAGCAATGAAATCCTTGCCCAACTCCCAGGCACCGGGTTCCGGGGCCTGGGGGCGGGCGGGGGAGTCGGAAGTTTTCGGTTCTCAACTTTCCTTAAACCGAAAACCGAAAACCGAAAACCGAAAACCCACTCTCCCCGGCCCTCCCCCAAACTTTAACACCCTCCTCCACGGCCCCGCCGGTGTCCCCCTAAACGCCGGGGCCGGGCCTCATTTTGACGTTTTGGAGATCGGCGATCCGGATTACGTGGGCCTCATCGAGGCGGATACCGCGTTCTGGGTCCTGGCTCCCCGGGATCAGGCTTTGGATATGCTCTTGGGCGCGGAATTGCCCCAGGCTTACCTGGAAAAAGAGGCCCGGCTGGCCGCGGACCTGACCAACGTCCGCTTCGGCCTGCTGCCTTCCGCGGTTTACTTCAACCCCACGGAACGCTGCAACCTGGACTGTGGCTATTGTTATCTCCCTCGGGAGGCCCGGCGTCGGGGCGCGGATATGACCCCGGCTCGCCTGCTGGAGGCTTTGGGGCTGCTGGCGGATTACTTTGAGTCCACCCTCCCGGAAGGGGCAAGGCCGCAGTTGGTGTTCCACGGCAGCGAACCCCTGCTGACCAAAGACGCGGTCTTTCAGGGCATGGAAAAATACAAGGGCCGGTTTCGCTTCGGAGTCCAGACCAATGCCCTGCTTTTGGACCGGGAAGCCCGGGACTTCTTGGTTTCCCAGGGAGCCGGCATCGGCATTTCCCTGGACGGCCCCACCCCGGAGGTGGCGTACCGCACCCGGCGCACCTGGGGCGGCAGCGGCGTCTTTGCCCAGACGGTCAAGGCCCTGGAAGACCTGGCGGGTTATCCCGGTCTCAATGTCATAACCACGGTGACCAAGGAAAATATCCGGGTTTTGCCGGAACTGGTGGAGTTTTTCCACCGTCACGGCGTCACCAACGCCCTCCTCAATCCCGTCCGCGGGACCCAGTTGGGGGGCCGGGACCTGATGCCGGACCAGGGCGAGATGGCTTATTATTTCTTTAAGGCCCTGGACCGGACCTATGAGCTGTACCAGGAGACCGGGCGCAAGCTGGTGGTGGGCAACTTTGCCAACCTGCTTCTGGGATTGACGGCCCCGGGGGCCCGGCGGCTCATGTGCGACATCTCCCCCTGCGGCGGCGGCCGCTGCTTCTTCGCGGTGGGCGCCCAGGGCGAGGTGGCCCCGTGCAGCGAATTCCTGGGCCTTCAGGAATTCCACGGCGGCAACCTCTTTGACACTCCCCTGAGCGCCCTGGTTAAAACCCCGGCCTTCACCCGGATCACCACGAGGGTGGCGGAAGGAATTGATCCCTGCAAGCGCTGTGCGGTGCGGCATTTCTGCGGCGCGCCATGCCCCGCGGAGGTGTATGCCATGAACGGCCGCCTGGACGCGCCCGCGGCGTTGTGCGACTTTTACGCCGGGCAAGCGCGGTACGCTTTCCGGGTTATCGCCCAGGGCCGCCTGGACGACTACCTCTGGGACGGCTGGAAGGAGGGGCTGGAAGAAATTTGACCGCAGATTAACGCAGATTCACACAGATATTTTCTGGGTAATCTGCGTAATCTGTGGATTAAAAAGCATACCAGATGCGAAACCAGTAGCGCTGGCCTTCGGGGCGGTTCAAAGTGGCCATCTCGAATTGGGGGATGAACAGGAAGCTCCACTTCCCGTAATCGTATTTGATCCCCGGCCCGATGGCGAACTGGCGGGCGTGCCGGCCCACATTGACCCCGTCCACGGTGTCCCCGGTGGTCTGCACGTAGTAAAAGCCCGCCACCCCCATCCGCAAATTCGGCAGGAAGGCGTAATCCACGCAGTAATCAAAGTGGAAAGCCTGGCCGGAGTGGTATTCGTTCCGGGCCCCGGTGGCCAGGATGGGCGAAGTGTTTTTGGTGGGGAAGTCGTACATTATCTTGATGTTGGCCCCCAAACCCCACTTGGGCAACCACGCCAGCCCCAGTACGGGCCGGAAAGTGAAGTAATTCTGGGAGGGGCTGGCCGGCGCGTTCTGATTAAAGGTGCCCGGAAAGTCGAAGTCGAAGCCGAAGGTGACGTGTTTGTCATCAAAGTGCCAACCCAGGAGAAGGGGATCGAAGGAAATGTTGCCGAACCCGAAGCGGTAGTCGCTAACCGGGGCCGGCTCGAAGTGGAGGCCGGCGTATATCACTGGAACAACTACATGAGCGCCCCAAGTCGCGCCGAAAATCTTGATCTTGCTGACATAAATGAACCTAAAGACGTTGGCCACCAGCTCGGCATGGGTCTGAGGCGGCACCGCTTCCCGCACCCGAGGGGCGTTATAGTAGAGAAAATAATACTGGAAATATGCGCCCGGCGGCGGCAAGGCCCCGGCAAAGAAGTTTTCGGCCCCGTCGGGATAAGACGCCAGCCCCCGTTCCGTGGCCTGAGAGTTCAACGGCAGCAGACCCAAACAAAGAATAATCCCCCATACCAGCCCGCGCTTCATCATCCACCCCCCCATCTCAGTTGTCTAGTATTCAATTGTAAGGAGACTATTAGTAACGGGAAATCGAAACTCATACCAATTCGCAATCAAAAGACAACAAACCGTAGGGGCGAACCTTGTGTTCGCCGTGAACGCTGGGCGAATACAAGATTCGCCCCTACAAAAAAATATACGTTTGATTGCGAATTGGTATCAGAATCCCTGGGCCATATCCTCCTGATAATAAAAAGTGCGCCAGCCCAAGCTTTGGGGGCGCGTCTAAAAATGAATTTCGAACAAGGAGCTGATGGAGTCCTCCTTGTGGATGTTTTCGATGGCCCGGGCAAAGAGGTGGGCCACCGACAGGACTACAATTTTGGGGCAGTTGCCGGCTTTCTCCCCCAGGGGGATGGTGTCCGTCACCACCAGGCTGGTCAGGGGTGAGTCCATCAGATTCTGCACCGCGGGTCCGGAGAGCACCGCGTGGGTGCAGCAGGCATAGACGTTGCGGGCGCCGCGCTGGACAATGGCGCCGGCCGCCTCCCGCAAGGTGCCCCCGGTGTCGATGATGTCATCCAGAATCACCACTTCTTTTCCCAGGACTTCGCCGATGAGGTGCATGGCTTTGGCTTTGCCCGGAGCGTCCCGGCGTTTGTCAACAAGCCCCAGGGAGGCGTCCAGGCGTTTGGCATAAGCCCGAGCCCGGGCCACACCCCCAGCGTCGGGAGAGACGATGGCCAGATCGTCCCGAAATTTCTCTTTGATATAGGGAATGATGATGGGAGAGGCGTAGAGGTTGTCCACCGGTATGTTAAAAAAACCCTGAATCTGCCCCACGTGCAGGTCCAGGGTGAGAACGCGATGGGCCCCGGCGGTGGAGAGCAAATCCGCCACCAACTTGGCGGTGATGGGCACCCGGGGCGCCACTTTGCGGTCCTGGCGGGCGA
Organism: Deltaproteobacteria bacterium; assembly: GCA_016874915.1. Classification (GTDB taxonomy): domain Bacteria; phylum Desulfobacterota; class Desulfobaccia; order Desulfobaccales; family 0-14-0-80-60-11; genus VGSO01. The sequence continues at coordinate 28,247 of VGSW01000021.1, read as the reverse complement.
AGCCGAAATAGGGAACGACCGCGGTGATGCGCCGGGCTGAAGCCCTTTTCACCGCGTCCATCATCACCAGCAGCTCCATCAGGTTCTGACTGGCCGGAGGGCAGGTGGACTGGATGAGAAAGACGTCCCGGCCCCGAACGTTCTCACCGATCTCCACCCTGATCTCTCCGTCGCTAAAAGTGGTGACCATGGCCCGGCCCAGGGGCACCTGGAGGTGGTCGCAGATCTTGCCGGCCAGCTCGGGATTGGCGTTTCCCGTGAAGATCCGGATATTATTATTCATGAGGCGCGATTCCTGATTTTATGGGGATTTCTTAGGGGGTTAACTAGAGTTTAATTTACCGGAGGAATATTAAATCAAAAGGAAGGCAAGAGGCAAGGGTAATTTCAGGGGGGTTGATTTTTTCCTGGATAACCAGAATTTGTACGCCGTTTCGGGCCGCGCGGGCCAGTTCCCGGGCATAGGCCGGGTCCACCGTGGCCGCGGCGTCAAAGGCGCGGGCGTCCTCCCGTTGGACCACAAAGACCTGCCAGGCGCCGAAACCCTGGGCCGCCAGCGCCTCCAGATGCTCCAGGTGGCGGCGGCCCCGGGAGGTGACGCCGTCGGGGAACAGGGCCACTCCCTCTTCCACCCAGGTGACGCTTTTCACTTCCACAAACACCGCGGGGGACTGGTCGTATTCCAGGACAAAGTCCAGGCGGCTGCCCTGGGGCAGGACCACTTCGGGCCGCACCGCTATAGGAGGGGGCAACCCCGGAAGGCCGGGCCCGGCCAGGGCTTCGGCCACCAGGCGGTTGGGGGCCAGGGTGTCGATGCAGATCCAACCTGCCGGGCCTTTACAGAACCTCCAGGTGTAGGCGGTCTTGCGCCCTGGGCGGTTCTCCCGGGTGAGAAGAATCTCCAGGCCGGGAGTCAGGCAGCCGGTGAGCGCCCCGGAATTGGGCACGTGCACCCACTCCCGGCGGCCGTCGGCGAACTCCGCCTCCGCCAGGAAACGCTGCCGCCGCTGCAAAAACCGGGCGGGAATAAGGGGACCGGGAAAAATCATTCAGGCAGGCTAAAGGAAGTGGTGTTACTGAATCTATTAACCGAAAACCGAAAACTACTGAAAACTGAAAACTAAAAACTGAAAACTGTATTTAAAACGCGTACCAGACCCGAAACCAGTTCTCCAGCCCGGCATCGCCCCGTTCCCGGTCAGTTTGCATCTGGCTCTTCAGAATGAAGCTCCAGCGCCCCAGGTCATATTTGAGGGCCGGCCCCAGGCCCATGGTCGTGTCCCCTAGCCCCCGGGGGAAGGCAAAGCCCTGGGTGTCATACCGGTAGAGATAACCGTGAAAACCCACCTTGAGGTTGGGCAGCAGGCGGTAGTCCATGGAAGAGTTAAACAGCATGGAGGACTGGGGGCGCCGGGACGGCTCAAAGGCCGGATCCTGGTGGTAACGGAAAGAGATGCCCAGTTCCAGGTTATAGGGAAGCCTGATTTTGGCGCTTTCCTCGCCCACCCGAACCGCTCCTGGTATCAGCGCGGGAGCCTGGGGCGGTAAAGGTTTTTCCCCCAGCATCTGGGCTTCCATGGGGGTTTGGGCGGCAACGGGGAGGATGAAAAAGGAGCGTTCCGCTGCGGCTCCGGCCGCGGACGCGGTCAGGGGGGCGGTCAGTAACCCCGCCAGCAGCGAGGCTGCCAGACAAAAAGCTATCCCCCAAAGTTTCTTACCCATTTTTCCCCCGTGTATAATATTATGGGTATATATGAAGGAAAATCAAGGGAAAATACACCAATGGGCCAATAATTCACCAAACCCGCGTTCCAGGCCGATCTCCGGGATTATTTTGACAAATTCCGCCCTGGATATTATTATTAAAAAATCTAAACGCGCATCGGAGGACCCAAGTGAAAGAACAGGTGCAAAAAGCTTTGGAAAAAATCCGCCCTATGCTTCAGCGGGACGGCGGTGATATTCAACTGGTGGACGTGACCGACGGCGTGGTCAAGGTGATGCTGACCGGGGCCTGCAAAGGATGCCCCATGTCCCAGATGACCCTGAAACAGGGCGTGGAAAAGTTCCTAGTCAAAGAAGTGCCGGGCGTTAAAGAAGTCCAGGCGCTTTAAAAACCAGGGTTAAGAGGGGAAAAGGCGAAAAGGCGAAAAGGTTTAAAAAAAGGCACGGTTTCTTTAAAAACAAATACCCGCGCCTGCCTGACACTTTTTCCTCTTCCCCTCTCCTCTTTCCCCTCTTCCCCTGTTTGCCTTATACATGATACGGATGGCCGGTCCGGATGGTCATGGCCCGGTAGAGTTGCTCCAGCAGCACCAGCCGGCTGATCTCGTGGGTCAGGGTAAAGCGCGACAGGGCCACTAGCTCGTGGGCTTCCGCCAGCAAGGTCGGGTCCAGGCCCCAGTGCCCGCCGATGAGAAAGGTCAGGGGGCGGGCGTCTTCCTCCCTCTGGCCCAGCCAAGCGGCGAATTCTTCCGAAGTGAATTCCCTCCCCCGGGGGTCCAGGGCTGCCACCCAGGCTTTGGGCGGAATCTGGGCCTGAAGGCGCTGGGCTTCCCGGAGTTTCAGGGTCTCCGGGGAGAGGTTCCCCCCTTCTTTTTCTTCCCGTACGTTTTTCAGGGTCAGTTTCAAGAAAGGTTGGAGGCGTTTCTGGTAGAACGCCAGGCCTTCCTGGATAAAACCTGTCCGGGTTTTGCCCACCACCAGGATTACCACATTTAACATGGGTATCAGCGCCCACCGGGGGAAATGACTTTTCCTTCCCTTGCGGTTCAAAATGAGGGAAATGGCATCGGTTTTATGCCTGTTTAATAACACACCTGGAGGAATTAGGACAACTGATACTCGGACCTGTTTCCCATTATCTGGGACGTCTTTCGCAACAACCCCATGTTGTCTAGTGACTTGCAGAAGTTTATAATTTGCACAGGATATTGAGGTTAGGAGACGATTTTCACCCGCCGCTGCCGCGGCCAAGTCTGGGAAAACATGATGGGGACCGAAAACCAGGGGGATTTTTCCCCGGAGGAGAGGGAACGCTATTCCCGGAACGCGCTTCTGGCCGGGGTGGGCTGGGAAGGGCAGGCCCGGTGGCGGGCGGCCCGGGTCCTGGTGGTGGGCGCCGGAGGCATCGGCTCCGCCGCCCTCTTGTATCTCGCGGCCGCGGGAGTGGGGTATCTGGGACTGGTGGACGGCGACGCGGTGGATCTGTCCAACCTCCAGCGCCAGATTCTTCACGGGACGAATGACGTGGGGCGTCGCAAAGCGGAGTCGGCCAAAGAGTCTTTGGCGGCGCTGAATCCCCACTGCCGGGTGGAAACCTTTGATTTACGCCTGGAGCCGGACAACGTCCGGGAGGTGGTGCAGGGCTTTGATCTGGTGCTGGACTCCTGCGACAATTTCCCCACCCGGTTCCTGGTGTCGGAGGCCTGCTGGCGGGAAAGGGTGCCTCTGGTTTCCGCCGCGGCCACGGGGTGGCACGGGAAGCTCCTGGCGGCCATACCCGGGCCGGAGAATCCCTGTTACCGCTGCCTGGTGCCGGAATTGCCCCCGGCGGAGGCTTCGCCTTCTTCCACCCGGATCGGCATCCTGGGCGCGGTGGCCGGGACCATGGGCTGCCTCCAGGCGGTGGAGGCTTTGAAGCTGCTCCTGGGATGGGAAAGCGGCCTCACCCGGCGCCTCCTGGCTTATGACGGGCGGGAGGGGCGGTTTCAGTCCGTGGAGCGGGTTAAACGGGCGGATTGCCCTCTATGCGGGCTGGGAAAGTGAGCAGTGAGCAGTAAGCAGTGAGCAGTAAAAGCAAAAGCCGCCTTGGTAGCACAGGCTTTCCAGCCTGTGCGTAGGGGCGTGCCGGTGGCACGCCCGCCAACGGGCGGCCCACCGGGCCGCCCCTACTGGGTGGGGCGGGCCTCCGTGCCCCAGTCCAAACAGAGGGGGGAGGGTTGGGGTGGGGGTGAACCGACTTCTTTTCCTCTCCGATATGAATTAGATCAATGAGCCTGAGAACCGGAAGAAGCCGCCAAAATTTCATAATTTTTCTTGGCGGCCCTTTGTGTCTTTGTGTCTTGGTGATAAAGTAATCCTATATGATTAAAGATGACCCTCTAATTATTGCGGGGCGGCGATTTCGCTCCCGGCTCATGGTGGGCACGGGGAAGTTTCCCTCGGCCGCGGCCCTGAAAGCCGCGCTGGACCACGCGGGCGCGGAAATCGTCACCGTGGCCCTGCGCCGGGTGGATTTGGGGAAACCGGAAGGCGACTCCATCATGCCGGCGCTGGACCCCCAGAAGTATCTGATCCTCCCCAACACTTCCGGGGCCCGCACCGCGGACGAGGCGGTGCGCCTGGCGAAGTTGGCCCGGGCCATGGGCATGGAGCCCTGGGTGAAGCTGGAACTCACCCCGGAACCCAAGTATCTCCTGCCCGACCCCCTGGAGACCTTGAAGGCCGCGGAGCGGCTGGTGCAGGACGGCTTTGTGGTGCTGCCTTACATCCAGGCCGACCCCATCCTAGCCAAGCGCCTGGAAGAAGCGGGCTGCGCCACAGTCATGCCCCTGGGCGCGCCCATCGGCAGCAACCGGGGCCTGCGCACTCGGGACATGGTGCGCATCATCATCGAGCAATCCAAAGTGCCGGTGGTGGTGGACGCGGGGCTGGGCGCGCCCTCCCACGCCGCGGAGGCCATGGAGCTGGGGGCCGACGCGGTGCTGGTGAACACCGCCCTGGCCGACGCCCAGGACCACGGGGCCATGGCCCGGGCCTTCGCCCTGGCGGTGGAGGCCGGCCGCCTGGCGTATCTCTCCGGCCTGGGCCCGGAGCGGGAGACGGCGGCGGCTTCGAGTCCGTTGACGGGGTTTTTGGAATAGCCCAAAATGAAAGAAACCGCCGATGAACGCCGATGAACACAGATTTGCATGTATCGGCGTTAATCTGCGTTCATCGGCGGTTCCATAACTTCTCCTGGTTCCCAAGCTGCGCTTGGGAACCCAATTGATTGCAAAGCTTGGCTTTGCTAATGGAATCCATATCTTTATGAAATGCCGTTAGAAATTATTTTGCCCAAGCCAAGCTTGGGCCACAATTGCGTTCCCAAGTGCAACTTGGGATCTAGACATAAAAATTTTCGCCGCAAAGAAGTCGCCATGATCAATATAGCTGCAAATTCTGCCATCGATCTACTTGCCAAACTTAAAGCCATAGAAATTAATGTACCTCCACGGAAAAAAGGGCGTAACACCGAGCATTGTGAGCGTTGGTCGATCTGTCGTTTCCTAGCCACGTATGCGGAGACAAATTTAATTCAGTATCCTATGCGAGTCGAAAAACGAGAAAAACCAGATTTTTTAATTTCCCTGCCATCGACCCGAATCGGTATTGAGGTTACGGAGGCAGTTCCGCCTGATTGGGCTTGGGCAAATGCACGACGCGAGAATTTTATTGGCAGCAACTTGATTTTCTTACAAAGTTTCCAGCCTGGTGGGCCTCGGATGTCAAAAATGGAAGTCGACAACATTGCCAGTGGGGCCAACCGAGGAGATGGGTGGGTTGGTGATGCACCCGAGAAAGAATGGGCGGAGGCAATGGCCTACTTTTCGCTTCAGAAGGCGGATAAATTCTTAAAGTCAGAATATGAACGGTTCGATGTCAATTGGCTGCTTATCTATGATAACTGGCCTCTCCCCGCAGTTGAATATCTGACGGGAGCGGACTACTTTTTGCAGTGGCTTGGAACATTAGATACCCCACTGCCATTTGACAGTCTATTTGTCGAGTGCGCAGATTCAATTTTGCATTTTAAAGTACCTTCGTATGCTCCACAACCGATACGGGATCTATGGAAAAACGTCTGATCCTCCCATTATTTAGCTCTATGAATACAAAATTAATATATTCCTTCTTCTCAAAAATCTTAGATTCCTGGCCGGAGGGGCGGGTTCGGGAGATTATTGAGCGAGCCACGCCGGGGGACGTGGAGCGGGCGTTGGGGCGGGAGGGGTTGCAGCCGGAGGATGTGTTGGCGTTGTTGTCGCCGGCCGCGGGGGCGTTTCTGGAGGAGATGGCGCAGGCGGCCCATCGGATCACCCGGCGGCACTTCGGGCGCACCATCGGGCTGTATGTTCCCATCTATCTGTCCAACATCTGCACTGCCGACTGCACCTATTGCGGCTACGCGGTGCACTCCGGCAGTCCGGGGGAGCGGCGCACCCTGAGCATAGAGGAAATCCGGGCCGAGTGCGCCATCCTGGCCGGGCACGGGTTTCAGAGCGTGCTGCTGCTCACCGGCGACGCCCCCCAGGCCGCGCCGGTGGAGTACCTGGCCCAAGCCGTGGCCCTGGCCCGGGAATATTTCGCCTCCGTGGCCGTGGAGGTTTACGCCCTGGAGGAGGAGGGCTACCGCAAGCTGGCGGATAAGGGCCTGGAAGGCGTCACCCTGTACATGGAGACCTACCACCGGCCCACTTACGCCCAGGTGCACCGGAAGGGCCGGAAGAAGGACTTTGAATACCGCCTGGGGGCCATGGAGCGGGCGGGGCGGGCCGGAGTCCGCCGCCTCAGTATCGGCGCCCTCCTGGGCCTCTACGACTGGCGGGCCGACGGCTTCTGGACCGCGCTTCACGCCCGCTATCTCCAGAAAGAGTGCTGGCGGAGCGCCGTGTCCATTTCTTTTCCCCGGCTCCGCCACGCGCCGGAGCGGTTTAAGGTGCAGTATCCCCTGTCCGACCGGGACCTGGTGCAGCTCATGCTGGCCCTGCGGCTCTTTCTGCCGGAAGTGGGCTTCAATCTCTCCACCCGGGAGAGCGCCCGCCTGCGGGACCGCCTGATCCCGTTGGGGGTGACCATGATGAGCGCCGGGTCTTCCACCCGCCCCGGGGGCTATTCCCACCTGGGGGACGGCGCCCTGGAGCAGTTTGAAATCGAGGACCGGCGCAGCCCCCAGGAAGTGGCCGAAGCCATCCGCCGGGCCGGCTACGACCCGGTGTGGAAAGATTTTGATCGCGCGTTTGTGGAATAAAGATATCTCACGCAAAGGCGCAAAGGCGCAAGAATTTTAAAAAAAATTAATGCGTGGCGTCTTGGCGACTTTGCGCCTTTGCGTGAGATAAAAATAGTAGGTACGGAGCAGGTGCAGTGAAATTGACTATCAACGGCGAATACCGGGAAGTGGCCGCGAATACGGTCTTGGGCCTCCTGGAAGAACTGGGCCTGCACCCCCAGGGCACCGTGGTGGAGCGGAACCACGAGATCGTGGATCGGGGGGCCTACAGGGAAACCCGGCTGGCCGAAGGCGACGTCCTGGAACTGGTGCGCCTGGTGGGGGGCGGCTGATGGACCTGGCGGCGCGGCTGGCCGCGTTCCATCGAGCCGACCTCTACGTGGTCATTACCGGGGCCTTCTGCGCCGGGCGCAGCGCCCTGGAGGTTTTGGATAAAACACTGGCCGCGGGGGTGCGGCTCATCCAGCTCCGGGAAAAGGACCTGGACGGCCGCGGCCTTTATGATCTGGCGAAGGAATTCCGGCGGCGCACCGCGGCCGCAGGCGCTCTCTTGATCATCGACGACCGCCTGGACATCGCCCTGGCCGCGGAGGCCGACGGCGTGCACCTGGGCCAGGAAGACCTCCCCATAGCCGCGGCCCGGCGCAGCGCGCCGGAACTGATCATCGGGGCGTCCACCCATTCCCTGGAAGAAGCATTGGCAGCCCAGGAAGCCGGGGCCTCCTACGTTAATATCGGCCCCATCTTCACCACTCCCACCAAACCTCAGGCAGTACCCCTGGGGGTGGAGGCCATCGAAACCATCGCCCCGCGCCTGCGCATCCCCTGGACCACCATGGGCGGCATTAACCAGAGCAACATCGCCCAGGTCGTGGCCCGGGGCGCCCGCCACCCCGCGGTCATGAGCGCGGTCACCGCCGCCCCGGACGTCACCGCGGCGGCCAGGGAATTGCGGGAAATTATTATTGAGGGAGGGGGCTCGGGGGAGGGGTTAAAAGGTTAAAGGGTTAAAGGGTTAAAAGGTTAAGAGGTTTTTCGCCTTTCCCCTTTTAACCTTTTCCCCTCTTAACCTTTAAAATTCACCTCCACCACCTTCTGTATGGCGGTGAAATAAAGGCCCAGGCGGATGGATTCCGGGGCCAGGTGCCGGGCCTGGGCAGCCATTGCCTGATATGCCCGGAGTTGGGGGGCGTATTTTTCTTTTTCCCGGGCGATAAACGCGTCCCAATCTGCTTCCCGCTCCGGGCGGGAAGTCTTGTAGTCCAGCAGCCACCATTCCTGTCCGTCGAAGGCCAGGCGGTCCATGACGCCCCGGCGGATCACCCCCGGCTGGGGCTGGTCTTCCAGGAGCCACTCGCTGGCGGCGAAAGGCAGGTTGGGGCCCAGGAGTCGGCCCAGAAACGGGTCGTCCCGGCAGGCCGCGGCTTCCGCCAAAATCTCCGGGGCCAGCCCCTTGGCGGCCTCGGGAGCCAACCCCTCCTGGCGCAGGGCCGCGGCCACCGACTCCGCCAAGGGCAGGTCCCCGCCCCGGGACAGGGTCTCCAGGAGGCGGTGAATCACCCGGCCTCGAACCAAACTCGCGTCCGTTTCCCCGGCCTCGGCCGGCGCGGCAGGCTCAGCTTCCCCCACCTCCTGGACCATCCGAGAGGGATACTCCATCCGGTAAGGCGAGGCTTCAGGGGTGAATCCACAGGCCGGAGGCAGATCCACCGCCTCGGGCTGAATCGCGGCGGCCGTCGGGGGCGGGACCCGCATGAACATCTCCCCGTGGATCTCCGGATCGGCCCAGCTAAAAGTTTCGGGGAAGGCTTCCGTCCGCCCGTAATGCTGCCACAGCCAGCCCAGGGGACTGTTGGCGGAGATTGCGCCCTGGCCATTTCTATCCATCTTTATCACCCCGGAGAGGACCAGCCGCCCCTTGGCCCGGGTGGCGGCCACGTAGAAGACCCGCCGGGCTTCGTCCAGAACTCGCTGTTTTTTCAAGTTGTTGAGCAACCGATAAAAAGAACTCGGTTTCTCCTGGAGGTAAGGCCGGGCCAGGGCCAGGCCGTGGCATCCGGTCCCGGGCATCTCTTCCAGGAGAAAGGGCGGGGTTTTGTCATCGGCCTGCAGCGGCTGCCAGTCAAGATAGGGGATGAAGACCTGGTCAAACTCCAGGCCCTTGGCGCCGTGCACCGTTAAAATTTCCACCGGCGAGTCCTGGGCCCGGGGGTCCGGGGGCTGGTAGGCATCCTCCAGGTAAAAATCGGCCCCGGACAAAGTGGCCTCGGGCAGGCCCGATTCCGCTTCCGTTAGGAGGTCCAGGTAGGCCCGGACATTGGCCACCCCGGCGGGGCCTTCCCAGGCCGCCAGACCCTGCCAGGCCGGGCCGCGGTCCAGCCAGGATTGGATGACTTCTCCCAGGGGGCGGCGGCCCAACTGCTCCCGGCCCGCCAGGAGCGAGTTAAGGAGTTGGGCAAGGTCAGAGGGACATTCCGGCGCGGCGGCAAATTTCTGAAGTTTCTCCGGCCAGGCCTCCCCCGGAGTCCGGGCGGCCCGGGCCAGGACCTCCAGGGGTTGGCGCACCCAGGGACCCCTCAGGACCCCGGCCCAGGCCACCTCATCCTGGGGCCGCACCAAGGCCCGGGCCAGGTTGTGGAGGTGCTGGACCACCAGGCTTTCGGCAAGCTTCAGGCCTTCCCGCACCTTAACCGCCAATCCCGCCTCGTGGAGGGCCTTGAGGTATATGGGCAGATGAGTGCGGGCAAAGAGGAGGACGCCGATAGTCTCCCCTGGTTGCTGTTGGGCCGCGGCCTGGGCCACCTGGCGGGTCAGCCACCGGGCCTCCATTCCCCTGGGGTCGTTCTCCGCGGACCCCAAAAAGAGGGCCAGGTATGGGGCTTCCCCCGGAGCCGCGCCCGGCCCGGGGGTGGCCGCATGGAACTCCACTTTCCCGGGGGAGGACGCCCCGGCCATCACGGTCTTGCCGAAAACCCGGTTGACCCAGGCGATCAGGGCGCGGGTGGCCCGGAAATTGGCGCGGAGGAGGAGGGATTTTAGGGGAAAGCGGCCCTGGGAGCACGGCAGCCCCTGGCGGGAGTCCAGGAACAGGCGCACCTTGGCCTGACGCCAGCCGTAAATGGACTGCTTGGGGTCCCCCACCACCACCAGGGAGCGCCCGGCCCCCGCTTCCCACCCCGAAACCAGGCGGCACAGCAGGGTCAACTGATTTTCGCTGGTGTCCTGAAACTCATCCACCAGCAGGTGCTGGAGGCGGTAGTCCAGGCGCAGGAGCAGCTCTCCGGGGTCTTCCCCATCCAGGAGCTTCAGGGCCGCCCGTTCCAGGCCGATGAAGTCCAGGGCGCGGCGGCGGCTTAGAAGCTCCTCATAAACGGTCAGGGCTTCCCCCAGCAAAATCACCAGGTCCTGGAGGGCCGCCACTTCCTCCGGATGGGCGCCGGTGAGGGACAATTCCCGGCACTCCTTCAGCAATTGCGCCACTGTGGGGGGAAGCTCCGCCACCAGCCCACCCCAGACAGTTTTGTGAAAGTTCGGAGGGAAACCGTACTTGGGGGTCAACTGCTTCCGGGGTTCCCCCTGCTTGGTGAGAAGAGCCTGGGCCAGGGCCTGCCAGCGGGGGAGGTCTTCGGGCCGGTCGCCGGGAATCTGGGGCGGCAGGTGCGGGGCCAGGTCCGCTCCCAGGCGGTTCAGCTCACCCCAGAAATCAGGCCAGCGGCTTCCCAGGGGGCAGGCGACAAATTCATCGCGCAGAGTCTGGAGGGCCGGGGTGAGCGCCATCCGGAACCGCGTCTCCAGCAATTCCTGGTAGTCTACCGGCTCCCGGCTTAACCGGGCCAGCTTCAGGAAATCCTCCAGGCTGTCCCGGCGGCTGAGCAGCCCCCGAAGTTCCCGGGCCAGCCGGGGCCAATCGTTGTTGAGGCGCACCAGACGCCGCACCAGGGCCAGGCGCACCGCGTCGTCAGCCGGGCGGGCGGCCAGGCGCCGCCTCAACTCTTCCAGGGCTTCCTGCTTGACCCAGTCGGATTCCCGCTCTTCCAGAAGCTGAAAGTCCAACGGGACTCCGGCCTCCTGGGGCGCCAGTCTTAAGAGTTGGGCGCAGAAGCTGTGAAAGGTCATGATGGGCAGGCGCTCCGGGGCCAGTTTCAGGGCCGCGGCGTCGCCGTGGCGGCGGAATACCTGCTGGGCCAACGCTCCCAGCTGCTGGTCCAGGGGAGAAGAGTCAGGACCCGAATCCGGGGGCGCCCAGAGAAGCTGCACCACCCGGGTGCGCAGTTCCCCCGCGGCTTTGCGGGTGAAGGTGAGGGCCAGGAGTTCTTCCGGCTCCTCAACCTGGGCCAGCAGGGCCAGAAACCGGGCCAGGAGCACCGAGGTCTTGCCGGACCCCGCGGGGGCCTCCAGGTGGAAGCTCTCCCCCGCGCTCAAAGCCCGGTCGCGGCTGGCCTGGTCCGCCGGCAAAAAGGACTTCATTCGTCCTCCTCTTCCCCTTCCCCGGCCGGCTCCGGGACAAAGCCGCAGACCAGGGTGTAGGCGCAAAACCGGCAGGCTTGCCGGTTTTTGCCCGTGGGCGCGGGGTGGGGGGCCGGGCTAAAATCCCCCCGGGCCAGGCGGTCGCCCAGTTCCCGGAGCCGGGCTTCCCATTGGGCCAGGACCTGGGCCCATTCCGCCGCCTTGGACTTAAAGTCCTCATATTTCAAGTGCTTGCTCCGGGACGACTTGAGGCCGATGATCCCGGCCCGCACCTCTTCCGCGTCCGGCGTCGCCGGCCCCCGGCCATGGAGCAGGGCCAGGAGATATCCGGCCAGTTGAAAGTCCGCCAATTCGTGAAAAATCTTCTTGGCGCTGGGGACTTCGCCGCTCTTGTAATCCCAGACCACCAGTTCCCGATTTTCCGGGTGATGGTCGATGCGGTCTAAGCGGCCTTTTAAGGCGAAAGGCCAGTCTTTCCCTTTGAGGTCCTGGAATCTGGCTTCCAGGTGGAGCCAGCGCCAGCCCCGGGCAAACCTCTCCTGTTCCTGGTGGAGCCACTCCCACAGCAGCCCCGCCTCTTCACCCAGCAGGCGCTCCCACTCCGCCTGCCAGTGGAGGTCCGAGAGGCTCACCCCGAAAATTTTCCGGGCCGCGGCCCCAAGCAATTCCCGGCCCTTTTGATGATGTTCCTCCTCCCAGCCCCCGGTTTCGTCTAGAACCTTTTTAAACTCCCCGGCGAACCGGGCCAGGATCTGGTGCAGCACCGCGCCTCGCTCCCGGGGGTCCAGACCCGGGGTGATCTCCGGCAGGTCCTCAATCTCCAGCAAAACTTCCAGCAAGAACCGGCAGGGGCAGGCCAGGGCGGTTTGGGCCTGGGTAATGCTGATCTGGGAGGGAGTGGGAAGGAAGACGGGTATTTCTTCTTCCGCCTCGGGGCCGGTCTCTCTCACCTGAAAAGCCGCCTGCACCGCCGGCGCCCGGAGCCAGGCCCGGTGTTGAGGCTGCCAGGAAACGTGAGGAAGGCTGAGGATGCCCAGGTCCGCGGCCTCCCATTTCCCCAAATACAGAGGGGTGGCCGCCCGTTCTTCCTGGTCCGCCACCTGGGGCCGGGTCAGGACGACCTGGGGGGCCGTGGCCAGCAAGGCGTCAAAGACCTCCCGGGCGAAGCGGTGTTGACTAGTGTAAGTGCCGCCCAGGATCTGGGCTTTTTCCCTAACGCTAAGCAGGGGCAGCGCCCGGGGCGGCGCCGGAAAGGCTTCGGAGTTCATCCCCAGGCAGTAAACCCGGTCAAAATCCAGGCCCCGCATTTCCAGGTGACCCAGAATCTGGAGGCCCGCCTCCTGGATGCCGGGGCCGGGAAGGAGGGCCGCCCGGGCCCCGTGGGCCAGCCACTCCAGGAATTCTCCCGCGTCCAGGGATTCCGCCAACACCGGGGCCAGTTCCGTCAGCAGCGCGGTAAGCCGGTTCCAGGCGGCGGTTTCTTCGGGATTCAATTCCCCGGGAAATCCCAGGCGGGCCCAGGCCTCCTGGAGGCGGCGGCTCCATTGAGGGCCAGGGATTCGGGTGCTTACTACTAACGAGGCGAATACCTGTTCCAGGAGGTCCAGGATTGTTAGCAAATCCGGAGAGGTCTCAAAATGGCGCGCCGCTTGCCGGAGGCGCGGCCAGCCCTGATCGGCCCGCCGCTCCCGAAAGGCCCGGTCCCACCGGGCCAAAGCGAACTGGCGAGCGTGGAGGACGGGGTAATATGGAGAGAGCAGGAGGGATATGAGGTCTTCCCGCCGCTGGCCGCCGGCAGCGAATCTCAAGGGGAGCAGCGCCGCCTGAAACATCGGCGTCTCCGCCAGGGCCGGGCCTTGGGAAAGGTTGTAGGCAAAACCCGCTTCGGTTTGGGCCGGGCCCAGGAGTTCCGCCAGGGCCCGCCTCAGCCCCGGGGCATAATCCTCCATATCCGGCGAGGTGACCGCCAACCGGTGCGGGGGAATGTTTTCTTCCGCCGCGGCCCGGATCACCTCTCCGGCCACCCACTCCACCTCCCGGCCGCGGTCGGGTAGGGTAAAGGCTGCTTTAACCGCCTGCCCGGAGCCGGCCGCCTCCAGATAAATCATTTCAGTGCGACGGGCCGCGGCTTGAAACCAGGCGCCTTCCGCCGGGGCCGGGGTTTTAAAACCCACTACATAGACTTTTTCCGGCAGCCTGATTCTCCCCTCTTCCGAAGCTCGGGTGAGATAAGCGGGCAACCCGCCCTCAGTGATTAAACCCTCTTGGGATAACTGCTCCCGAAAGAGGCGGGTTATCTGCCGCCGCCAGGCCACTAGGGGCGGGTCCGACGGGTCTGACAGGATGGGGAGGAGGGAATGGCGGCAAAGGATGAGGTATGCCTCGTCCAGAGCCTGAGCCCACTCCAAGGTGGGGGCGGCGCCTTCCTGGGAGGGACCGGAAGCCAAGGCCCGGCGCCATAGCGATAACCGTTTAAGATAGGGCGCCAAACTTAACGGCGGCCAGAGGGATTGAAAGACCTCGTGCAGCCAGCCCTGAAGGGTGATGAGCGGCAGCGGTTCCCAGGCCCGGCGGCCCGCGGCCAGCTCCCGCTGGCGCTGGCGGTCCCACACCTGGCGGGCCAGCCGCATGTGGGGCACTATCACCAAAGAGCCGGGGCCGGCCTCTTCTAAGAGAAAGTTTTGCAGCGCGGCGCTGGTGGGGAAGCTGCGATTAGACATAGCATCTTTGCGCCTTGGCGTGAGGATTATTTTGCTCCCAGCCTCCCGGCCATCTCGCTGCTCTTCCAGGGCCAGTGTCCGTTAATCTCCACTTCCAGGGCAAAGCTCAGGAAGGTGCGGATGAGCACCAGCAGGCCCAGCATCCCCAAGTCCTGGAAAGTGAGGCCCACCGCCACGGTGCTGACGATATCGGAAGCCACCAGAAACTCCAGGCCCAAAAGCACTGCCTTGCCGAAGGTGCTGCGGTACTGGTGGTAACATTCCCCCAAAGCCCGCTCCTGGAGCAGCCCCCGGATGAACAAGGCAGTGGTGATGACCGCGCCCGCCACGATGATGGCGATGCCTATGCATTCAATGCCCACGCCGATGAGCTTGAGGACCCAGTCAAAGCCGGTGAGTTTATCTAGAGCGGAAATCTTCATGGCATCGTCCCGGTAGTCTTAAAAAGGGCTTTGTAAAAACTCGATTGGCACAGGCGGGAAAGCGTGTGCCACCCAAATAAACCCGGCCCCGGCCGTCACTTTCCTTCATCCATTTCCATGGAGAATTCGTAGTCCATCTCCATTTCCGCCATCCGCTTCATGGTGGATTCATGACTATCCTCCGCGTCCTGCTTGGCCATCCGCAGATCCAGGTAGTTCCGGTAAGCCTGTTCGTCGCCCACATACAGGGCCTTTTGATCCGGGTCGGCGAATAAATAGTAAACGCGGCCGTCCTTATTCCGGGGCACGATGCGCTGGGGGGGAAGGGTTTGGAGACGGGCCAGCTTCTCCGGGGTGTCCGCCGCCTTCATGCGAAACCCGGCAGACGTGAGCATTTGTTCAAAGCTCACCACGGGATCGGTTTGGACTCCGGCGCAGCCCCCCAGGATAAGAATGCAAATCGCGGCTGCCATAACCCTGAAAAGATTGTTCGCCATCATCTATGGTTTCCTTTCACGTCTATTGCGCCTTGGCGTCTTTGCGTGAGGTTATTAAGATTCGGAACTTCCCTGGGCGTTCAAGATCCCCCGTAGCTCCTCCCCTTCCAGGACTTCCTTTTCCAGGAGCAGCCGGGCCACTTTCTCCAGGACATCCCGGCGGCTCTCCAGCACCTCCTGGGCCCGCCGGTGGGCCTTCTCCGCCAGGGCCGCCACTTCACGGTCAATCTCTTCCGCGGTGGTCTCGCTGTAATCCTTGCTGGCCGGGGGCATAACCGCTTCGATAAAGAGGGGCCGCCGCTCCCGCTCAAAGGTGATGGGCCCCAACTTCTCGCTCATGCCGTACTCCCGGACCATGGAGCGGGCGACTTCCGTGGCCCGGTAAAGATCGTTCTGGGCGCCGGTGGAAATCTCCTGGAAGACCAGCTCCTCAGCCACCCGCCCTCCCATCATCACCGCCATGCGGTCCTCCAGCTCGGTCTTGGTCATGAGGTAGCGGTCTTCGGTGGGGAGCTGCATGGTGTAGCCCAGGGCGCCGATGCCCCGGGGGATGATGGAGACCCGGTGCACCTTGTCGGTGGTGGGCAGGGCCTCGGCCACCAAAGCGTGGCCGGTTTCGTGGTAAGCCACGATTTCCTTTTCCCGGGGATTCATCAAGCGGTTGCGTTTCTCCAGGCCGGCTATCACCCGGTCGATGGCTTCCTCGAAGTCCTCCTTTTCCACCCCGGTCTTGTTCTTCCGGGCCGCCAGGAGAGCCGCTTCGTTGACGATGTTGGCCAAATCCGAGCCCACCATTCCCGGGGTGCGGGCCGCAATAACCTTCAGGTCCACTTCCGGAGATAGTTTAATGTTGCGGGTATGAATCCTCAGGATGTCTTCCCGGCCTTTGAGGGAGGGGCGGTCCACCAGGATGTGGCGGTCGAAGCGCCCCGGGCGGATGAGGGCCGGGTCCAGAATTTCCGGCCGGTTGGTGGCCGCCATGATGATCACCCCTTTGCGGGTGTCAAAGCCGTCCATTTCGGAGAGAAGCTGGTTCAGGGTGTTTTCCCGTTCCTCCGGCCCCGCCAGGGGACTCAAGCCCCGGGCCTTGCCCACCGCGTCCAGCTCGTCGATGAAAATAATACAGGGGGCCTTCTCCTGGGCCTGGGCGAAGAGGTCCCGCACCCGGGCGGCGCCCACCCCCACGAACATCTCCACAAAATCCGAGCCGGTGAGGCTTAAAAACGGCACCCCGGCCTCTCCGGCCACGGCCCGGGCCAACAGGGTTTTCCCGGTGCCCGGCGGCCCCACCAGCAGCACGCCCTTGGGAATTTTTCCCCCCAGCACCTGGAACTTGGCCGGGGTCTTCAGGAATTCGATGATTTCCTTTAATTCCTCCTCCGCTTCATCCACCCCGGCCACGTCCCCAAAGGTGACCTTGGTCTCGTCTTCCATGTAAAGGCGGGCCTTACTCTTGCCCACGGTCATGATGCCGCCGGCCCCGGTGCTCATCTTCCGGAAAAAGTAAATCCAAATGCCCACCAGCAGCAGCATGGGCAGGACCCAGGACAGGAGCGCCGTAAGCCAGGTCTTCTCCTGGACGCCCCGGTATTTCAAGCCCTGTTTTTCCAGGAGCTTGATGAGGTCCGGGTCTTCCAGACGGACCGCAGTGAAGGTGATCTCTTTGTCGAATTGCTTTTTCAGACGCGGGGCGAGGTCCGGCTCTTTCCGGGCCTTGGACAGCCACTCCACCCCCGAGGGGAGAAGCTTCCCCCGAATGGTGTCAACACTGATTTCCAGGTCGTTGACCCCGCCGGCCTCCATCAACTGGCGGAATTCGCTGTAAGTGACGCTGAAAGATTGCTGGGCCACCAGGTAATACTGCACGATAAACAGGACGGCCAAGAGGGCCACCAGGTACCAGATGGAGAATCGAGGTTGCTTGGCTGCCATGATTGCCTCAAGAAACGCCTTTGAATTACTGGAATATAATAATATTTCTCTCGCCAAGACGCAAAGACGCAAAGAAAGAAAAATAAAAAACGGCGCAGGCGGTTTCCGCCTGCGCCGTTTGCTTTGCGCCTTTGCGGCTTAGCGAGAGATTATTCTTTTTCTTCCTTCGCCGCGATCTCTTTATACCACTCCGAATGGTGCTTCTTGGCCCATTTGCGCCCCACCTGGCCGTCCACCAAAGCCCGCCAGGTGCCGGGGTTGGCGATGGTCCCCAAATAGGCGTGGGCGATGATGGCGGCCACGAAGATGATGGCGAAGAAGCCGTGAATAGTGGATATGAGGCAGTTGAAGGTCAGGGGCAGGCTGTTTTTGAAGATCAAGAGAACCCCCGTTGCACCCATGATCAGGCTCAGGCCCGCCGTAAGCCAGAAAAAGATCTTCTGGCCGGCGTTCAACCTTCCGGCCGGCACCTCCAGTTCCTTGCCGCCGAAGTAGCCGCCGTGTTTCCGGAGCCACTCCTTGTCATAATCCGCAAAGCGGGCGTCCTTGGCCCAGTGAACTAGGGCCACCACCGACGCCGCCAGGAAGATCAGGCCAGTCACCCAGTGGAAAATCACCGCACTGGCCGGCGTGCTGAAGAACATCCGGAGCATGGTGACGTTGTTGTAAAAGAAGATATAACCGGTGAGGGTGAGCAGCAAAAAGGCGATCATGCGGACCAGGTGAGTCCACCGTTCCGTCAGGGTGAAGCGCAGGATTTCCCCGGGTTCATAAGTGAAGTCCGCCCCTTTGGGGCCTTGCCCGGTGTAGTGCAGCACCAGTCCGAAGACTAAGAGCAAGAGGATGATGCTCACGTAAGGCGTTAGATAGGTCTGGTGGAACTGGTTGACGTAATAGGCCCAGGGCTGGCAGCCGATGAGGCGCCCGGAACTGATGTAGGTGGGCTTGCCGTCAGACCCAAAGAGGTCGGTGACGATCTGCCCCTTGAACATGTGAGCTTCCGAGGAGTGGCAGTCGGCGCAGCCGTTCGCGCCCAGGGCCAGTTTGGCCGGGGCCACGTTGTGGTTAACGTTGAAGCCCTCCCCTTCGCCGCACCAGGTCTCGTCCTTGGCGGTGACGATCTCGCCTTTCTCATTTAAAGAGTGCATCTGGCCGCCTTTATGGTAATTGGGCCGCACCTGCTGGAAGCGTTTATTGCCCTTCAGGGTCTCCGCCAGGGCCGTGAGCATGAGTTTGATCTCTTCCGGTTTGTGGAGCTCCGGCTTGCTGGGCTTTTTATCCTTTAACTGGCCTTTGATCTTCTCATAACCCTTGCCGATCTCTCTCGCATAGAGCGGATAATAGGTGCCGTCCTTATCCTGGTTGGTATAGATGGTGGGCAGGAGGTTGTTCACCGGCCAGACCTTGCCGTCTTTGTGCTTGCGAGCGTAGCGGGGTTTCCAATCGAAGGCCGCGCCCACCTGTTTGGCCCCCAGCTTGGGGTAGTTGACCAGCATGCCGGTGGTGACGTCGAAGCCCTCCGCCGCGGCCCGGTGCAGGGTGGGGATATGGCAGGTTTCGCAAGCCAGCTTCTCCAGGTGGTTGGGCCGGACGCTCAAGTGGGCTGGCCGGGGCGCGCCCATGAAGCCCTGTTCGTGGCACTGCTTGCAGTTCTTCATGGTGTTGTCCAGGTCGTCCCGCACCGTGGAGACGTTTTCATCGCCCTTGGCAAAGTTGTGCTCTTTGTCAATGCTCCAGTGGCAGTCCACACATGCCATGCCCCTCATGTTGTGGACGTCGTGGTTGATCCGGTCATTCCAGGAGAACCCCCGCTTGCGCATGTCGGAAAAGCTGTGGCAGAAGGTGCAATTCTCCGATGGCGGGGGCCCGGACAGTTCCAGGTAAATCTTGCCGTCTTCGTTGAACAGGCGCTTGTTGTACACCACCGCGGGGGTCTGGCCTTCCCGGACGGTGCCGGTGACCTGGGCGATGCCCGACGCGGAAGTGGAGGCCCATTTGAAGTTCAGCATAATCAGCTGCTTGATGCGGTCCTTAAAATTGTAGCCCGGCAGGTGGCAGACTAGGCAATCCGCCTCCACCACGCCGGTTTTGTCCCAGGGGCTTTTGAAATAGTCGCCGTCCAGGGATTGGGCCAGTTGGGGTTCGGCCTTGAGGCGGGCGTCATAGCGCTTGCCGTCCCGGTCGAACTCCAGGCCGCCGCCTCCGGGGTGGCAGGCGCCGCAGCCGGGCATCACCGGATTTTTGGGGTCCCCGGCGCTGGCGAAGCCGAAGGGGGTCATGTCAATCTGGTCGGGATGGTCGTTCTTCTTTTTCGCCAACTGGCGAAAGGAAGGCGGTCAGAACTTGCCCATCATGCCGTCGGACAGGACCCACGGCTTCTTGGCATTGAAGTTGTCCTTAACCCGGTCCCACCCTTGCTGGAAGTGGTAGCCCTTGGTGATGTCGTTGTAGTTATGGCAGGCGCCGCAGGTCTGGCGGGGGCTGTAGGGCTGGTCGGCGTTTTCGCCGGTCAGGGGGTTGATGATTTTACCGTCTTCCGTCTTCAGCTGGATGGGGGCATGTGTCCGGATTTTGGCACCGGCGAGGGACGGCAGCAGCAGCGCCAGTCCCACGGCCAGGACTACCAGGGCCGGGCTCCAGATTTTATAAGGATTTTTTCGCATAATGGCTGACTCCTGGGGGAGTTTTTTTAAACCGCCGATTAACGCAGATAAACACGGATGAATCATTCATTAAAAAGTAAATACCTTATAATCCGGGCTGGTCATCATCTTGACCAGCACCGGCGCCGGGGAGATGATGGCGCCCGTAATCAGGTCATCGGGGCTGATGAGGCGTTTGTCGGCGCAGGCCTTGCACACGTGGATGGGGTGATTTTTATGGGTGAGTAAGTCCAGGAAATCCTTCATGGACTCGCCGGTGGAGGCCCGGATACCGTCGGCCATGCCTATCTGGGCCCAATGGACCGACTCGTCAATCAAGAAAATCTCTACGTGATTTCCCTGCTCCGCGGCGATGCTGGCAAACTGCAAGGCCCGGGTGGCGCTGCCGGATTTTTCCAGGCCCTTGGTGATGATAAACAGCAACTTAGTCATTCGAGCTCCTTAAACGCAAACTTGACCAATTTTCAAAAGAAGCAAAGCCTGTGCCAGTGGAAGGACATAGAAAAGTCTTGGATTTACGGGAAGTTAAGGTGACGATGCGGAAGTTCTCCTATTAACATCTGTTTCTCTCATTTACAAAGGTTAAGTATGGATCAAAGAAGTGAAAAGATAAAGTGAGATGGGGGGGAAATTTTTTCTAAATGTTTGTCATTTCAAGGCGTTGATTTATCAAAGAGCCCCAAGCAGTTAAGGCCGTACTAAAAAACGATGGCCTTGACAGGCAAAGGGACTGACCTGCCAAGGCCGGTTGAGGGTTGAAATGGGCACTCTTAAAAGTGCAATAAAGGTACCACCTCGGCATTTCATAACTCCCATTAATTACAAGAGATTATCTATAGTCAATGGGCTTTGTTAATGTTTCTCCATTAACATTTGGTTAATTTGTAAACTGCATCCACAGGATCGGGGGCGGGGGTTTGGGGACGATTAACGCTGGGCGCCCTGGGGAACGCCCCTAGGCCGACGCGCCCCCTAATGCCAAATTGCAGTCAGCCGGGTAATTGGGTAGCCGCAGGTTTTAGCCTGCGTTGGCACAGGCTGGAAAGCCTGAGGCACCATGGAGTTGTTAGCTTATTTTGAGAACTGGGGGGGCGGGGCCAAATTTCTTAGAGGGGGTTGGGTGGGGGTTTGGGGGAGGGCGGGGGACTGGTTGTCCCCCGCCCTCCCCCAAAAATCATTCCATCCATCACCACATCACTCCGCCTCGAACTTCTCGTCGAAGACCTTCATGGCGCAAAATCTGCCGCACATGGTGCACTGGTCTTCGATGGCCCGGCTGATTTCCCGGTAGCGCCGGGCTTTGACCGGGTTGATGGAGAGTTTGATCTGGGTGTCCCAGTCCAGGGCGCGGCGGGCCTTAGACATTTTCAGGTCCCAATCCCCGGCCCCGGGCAGGCCCCGGGCGATATCCGCGGCGTGGGCGGCGATCCTGGAGGCCACCACCCCGTCGATGACGTCTTCCACTTCCGGGAGTTTCAGGTGTTCCGCGGGGGTGACGTAGCAGAGAAACGCGGCGCCCAAAGTGGCGGCCAGGGCGCCGCCGATGGCCCCGGCGATGTGGTCGTAGCCCGAGGCCACGTCGGTGACCAGGGGGCCCAGGACGTAAAAGGGGGCGTTATGGCAATACTTCTGCTGGAGGCGGACGTTTTTCTTGATGGCGTGCAAAGGCAGATGCCCCGGGCCTTCCACCATGACCTGGACCCCCTGGGCCCAGGCTCGTTTGGTCAGGTCCCCCAAAATCTTCAGTTCATGAAGTTGGGCCTTGTCGGTGGCGTCGGCCAGGCAGCCGGGGCGCAGGCCGTCTCCCAGGGACAGGGTGACGTCGTATTTCCGGGCGATGTCCAGGAGGCGGTCGTAATGTTCGTATAAAGGATTTTCTTTCCCGTGGCGGCGCATCCAGGCCACGGTGAAGGACCCGCCCCGGGAGACCACCCCGGTGACCCGGTTTTTGAGCAGCGGCACGGCCTTGCGGGTGACGCCGCAGTGCACCGTGACGAAGTCCACTCCCTGGCGGGCGTGGTGTTCCACCATATCCAGGAACCAGTCGCCTTTCACTTCCTCCAGGGACCGGGCCTGGGTCATGACCTGGTAAATGGGCACGGTGCCGAAGGGCGCGGGGCATTGAGCCAAAAGGGTGGTGCGGATATCATCCAGGTCGCCGCCGGTGGACAGGTCCATGACCGCGTCCGCGCCGTACTGGAGGGCCGCGGCCAGCTTGGCTTTTTCCTTGTCCAGGCTAACGTCGTGGGGGGAGGTGCCGATGTTGGCGTTGATCTTGACCCGCACCCCCTCACCGATGGCCACGGGTTTGAGACCTTTATGGCCCTTGTTGGCCGGAATCACCACGGCGCCCCGGGCCAAACCCTGGCGGATCACCTCCGGGTCCAGCCCTTCCCGGCGGGCCGCGTGTTTCATGGCCGAAGTGATGCGCCCTTCCAGGGCCGCTTGTCGCTGTGTCATGACACCCTCTCTTCGATAAGAAATTCTATCATATCGTTTTGAAAAGAAAATAGCAGGCCGGAGTTATGTTTCGGGTTGAGCGGAAGAGAAGCCAGGCCGCTTTTTATTTAAGAAAACTTTCACAAACATAGAATCACAGACAACCCCCACGGGTGACAGGATATTCGTCTAACTATCTGTAATTATAAGAGAAATAAGTTTTTAGATTGAAGTTCAAGAGATACCGATTTTTGTTAGGATTAATTTTTGCCCCCTATGAAAATGGGAGAAAAAGGTAGGATAAAAGAGATTGGAAAAAAACTCTCAAGGGGAGGAAGGGCTTTTGCCCTTATGGACTCTACCTTGTAACTATCTAATATAATTAAATATTAAACTGACCGGGGAAAAGCCCATGACAGACAACTGCGGCCCCCAGGCCCCTATCCTTTGGGAAGGCTAGAAGCTAATCTCCATTTCGGGCCATCTCCTTTGACCTGGGAATCGGTCCCTTTTAAGATAGCCCCACTTCTCAGGGGGGTACCGAAGGGGGACCATGAAGGGCGTCTGGGAATCCGTCAAAACCAGTCTCAAAGAGCAGATGCCCGATTCGGGGTTTCATTTATGGATTGAACCCCTTCTGGCCAAGCCCGATGAGGACCGGGAACTCACCCTTATCTGCCCCAACTCCTTTGCCTTGCGTTGGATCAAATCGAATTATCTCCCGCTCATCCGCCAGGGCCTAAAAAGCGCCTGCGGCATGAGCCTGCCGGTGAACCTCACCGTGGCCCCGGGCAAGCCCCGCCTCTCCCCCGGGACCATGACCTGGCAGCAGCCGGCCCTGCCCTTGCTGCCCGACAAATCGCGGTCGTCTTTCAACCGGGCTTTCACCTTCGAGCAATTTGTGGTGGGGTCCAGCAACCGCCTGGCGTTCCAGGCGTCCCAAGCCCTGGCCCGCAACGACACTTTTTACAACCAGATGCTGTTTCTCACTTCCGGCCCGGGTCTGGGAAAGAGCCACCTCTCCCAGGCGGTGGGCCATTTTCTCACCCAGTCTCTCCCCGCCAGCCAGGTGCTCTATCTCAGCGCCGAAAATTTTGCCAACGAGATGGTGGCGGCCTTAAAGGGCAGCCGCATGGGCCAGTTCAAGGAGCGCTTCCGCCAGTGCGAAGCCCTGCTCCTGGAAGAAGTCCAATTCTTAAGCGGCAAAGAAAAGATCCAGGCGGAATTCTGCTACACCCTGGACACCCTGGTGGGCCGCGGCAAACGGGTGGTATTCACCAGTTGCTGCCTGCCGGGGGAGATTCCCCACCTGTCCCAGGAACTGCGCTCCCGCCTCATGGGTGGCGTCATCATCCCCATCGGCGCCCCGGATTTTTCCACTCGGCTCAATATCTTGCACAAGAAAGCGGAAAACCGGGGGGTGCAGGTGTCGGTGAAGATCCTGGAACACCTGGCGGAATACTTAACCGAGGACGTGCGCCGGCTGGAAAGCGCCCTGGACGGGCTAGTGGCCCGGTCCACCCTTCTGGAAGAGCCTGTCAGTCTGCGCCTGGCCCAGGAAGTGCTTCAGGACCTCCAGGCGGTGAAACCCGGATTGACCATTGCCGAAATCCAGAAAATCGTGGCGGCTTATTACCGGATGAGTCTGGCGGAACTGCTGGGGCGGTCCCGACAGAAGCGGCTGGTGCGGGCCAGGCAGATGGCTCTGTACTTCTCCCGCCTGTACACGGACAAGACCCTGGTGGAATTGGGGCGCCTGTTTCAGCGCAGCCACGCCTCGGTGACCCATGCCCTGCAGACCCTGGAACGGGACCGCAAGACCCAGCCCCGGCTGGCCCAGGAAGTGGAACTGTTGGAAGAAAAGCTGGCGGAGGCCCAGGTTAAGGCGGGGTGGCGGCGAGCATCCACTCCTCGCAGCGATGCTTGATGACCCGCCCTTCGATGATGAAGACGATGTCTTCGGCGATATTGGTGGCCAGGTCCGCAATCCGCTCCAGGTTCCTGACGATGATGATGAAGTGGTGCAGGCGCATCACCCAGCGGGACTCCTGGACCATGAACTTCAGGAGCTTCTGGACGTATTCGTCATCCATGAGATCCGCTTCCACGTCCCGCTGACACACCTGGATAGCCAGCTTGGGGTTTTGCTGGGTGAAGGCCTCGATGCTGGTGCGAACCATGCCCAAGGCCAGATCGGCCATGACCTGGAGGTCGATGGGAATTTCCAGCGGAGGACGACTGTTGAGTTCCAGGGCCCGCTCGGCGACGTTCACCGCCTGGTCGCCGATGCGCTCCAACTCGGTGGCGATGCGCATGGCCGCCACGATGAGCCTCAGGTCCGTGGCCAGGGGCTGGCGCAAGGCCAGGAGCTTAAAGGCCCGGTCCTCGATTTCCAATTCCATGCGGTTAATATTGATGTCATCGGTTATCACGTCCCGGGCCAAATCCGAGTCCCGGTTGATCACCGAAATGACGCTTTTGCTTACCGCGGTCTCGGCCAGGCCCGCCATGCGCAGCAGGTTCTGCTTCAGTTCGTCCAGTTCATTGTCGAACTGCCTGGCTGTTCTTACCGGCGTTGCCATCACCTGCCCCCTTGCTGAAGGGATCCGAGATCCGGGCGGCGCGGCTGCCATCTGAGTTGTTCGCCCCGCCCGGGTCGCCACCCGCTGGTCCCCTTACCAACTCCCACCGAGGAAGGAGTTAATAAGACATTCGGAAAAAAATAATAAGACTAAAAAATAAGGTGCGCTATTATTTTACTATGGTTTTCTTATAAGATAAATAATGTTAAACAAAATTTCTGTCAAGCATGTGAAATAGTTGCTTCTCCTACGGAACTCACCTTTCTCCGGGAAAGCGGGTTGGCAGGAGGCAAAGTATCTGAAATACCAGGCTTTCCTCCCCTATCCCCAGCCGCCCGGCAGGGTTAGGAACTATTTTCCTTTTTGCATTAAATGGAAAATATTATTAATTCAGACTAATATATTGCTCCATGCGGCAGGAAAAATGAAAACTGCGGTGGTGGGACCCGGCGCTTTGGGCTGTTTGCTGGCCGCCTCCTTCCTGGAGGCGGGAGAAGAGGTGGTACTGGTGGACTACCGTCCGGAACGGGCCGCCTTGCTCCGGAAACAGGGGATTCAGATCCAAACCCTGGACGGCGCCCAAAAGGTGGTGCACGTCCCCGATGACCTGCCCCCGGAAGCGGGAGTGTGCCAACTGGTTATCATGGCGGTGAAAGCCCACCAGACCCGGGCTGCGTCCCGGTCCCTGCCGGACTTGATGGCCAAGGATACCGTGGTTCTCACCCTACAAAACGGTCTGGGCAACCTGGAGGAAATGGCCGGGGTGGTGGGTCGGGAGCCATTGCTGGCCGGCGTGGCCTTCCTGGGCGTCACCCGCCGGGACGAGGGCCGGGTCGTCCACGCCGGGGCCGGGGCCATTATCATCGGCGCGCCTCCCGGGTCCCGGGTGACCGAGGAAGAGGTACAAGGAATAGTTTCCATGTTTCGCCGGGCCGGATGGGACTGCCAGGCCCATCCGGATATCCAGACCCTCCTGTGGGACAAACTGCTGGTCAATGTGGGCATCAATCCCTTCACCGCCCTGCTCCGGGTGCCCAACGGCGTTCTCCTGGAGTTGCCCGAAGCCTGGGACCTGGCGGTGGCCGCGGCCCGGGAGGCCCAAGCGGTGGCCCAGGCCGGGGGCGTTCCCTTAAGGGGCGATCCGGAGGAAAGGCTGCGCCAGGTCTGCACCGCCACCGCGGCCAACCGGTCTTCCATGCTCCAGGACGTCTTGGCGGGGCGGCCCACGGAGATCGAAGCCTTGAACGCCCAGGTGGTGGCCCGGGGGGCGGCCTTGGGGGTGGCTACCCCGGTTAACTATGTGTTAACCCAGTTGCTGCGGGCCTGGGGCCGGGCCGGGGATATGCGGGTGGGTTAAAAGAATAACCCCCCAAACACCAAGACACCAAGAATCACCAAGAAAGAAAAAATTGACCGAACGAGGGTCCGGTCAATTTTATTGTCTTTGCGCAACTTGTCTTTGTGCCTTGGTGGTGAAGTTTTTCAAGGCGGCAGGCCCGGCCGGATGATCTTAAGCCCCTCGTCATCCCCCTTGGACCCAGGCTGCACCAAGGGGACGAAGGCCACCGGCAGCCGGGCCTCCTCCTTGAGCTTCCCGCCGGCTTGGCGATAGCGAATCAAAATCTGGGGCGCTCCCGGCGGTCCCACGGGAATTATCAGGCGGCCCCCTTCTCCCAGTTGGGCCTCCAGGGCTGGCGGCACTCGGGGAGCCGCGGCGGTGACCAGGATGGCGGCAAAGGGGGCTTCCTCGGACCACCCTTGATAACCGTCCCCGGTCTTCACCCGCACCTTCCCATATCCCAAGGACTTTAAGCGGGCCCCGGCCGCTTCCGCCAGCTCCGGGAGAAGTTCGATGGTAAAGACCTTTTCCGTAAGCTCCGCCAGGATGGCGGCCTGGTAGCCGGAACCGGTGCCGATCTCCAGGACTTTGTCCCCCGGCTTTACTTCCGCCCATTGGGTCATGATGGCCACGATGTAGGGCTGGGAGATGGTCTGCCCGGAGCCGATAGGTAGCGGATGGTCGCCGTAGGCCAGGGGAGTCAGACGCTCCGGCACGAAGAGGTGCCGGGGGACCCTGGCAAAGGCCGCCAGGACCCGGGGGTCGGTGATATCCCGCCCCTTTAATTGATGGGCCACCATGCGCTCCCGGGCCGCCGCGTCATAGGTCTGGGCGATGATGGCAAAGGCCAGGCCGGCCAGCGCTGCCGGAATAAAGCAAATAAGCCCCAAAATTTTTAACTTCATAGGATCAAGTATACATTTTCAGGAGCCAAAGAGCTTTAAACCCTCTTTGCCCAACAAAATCGGGCTAAAATTCAAAGACCGGGACTGATGCGCCCCGGTCCTGATGACAGATAGGTCTTGGATACTGGAGTTGGATTCAGGAGACAATTTTCCAGTTCGCTTCAAAGGTGTTGTCATAAAGGGTGTACAGAAACCCCATCATTTTGCCCACCCCAGGGGAGACGTCTTCTCTGACTTTCCAGAAGCAAAGATAAATTGCCGGCACCATGCGGGGCTCCCCGGTTTTGGGGTCGGGATCGATATTCTGCCAGACCTCCCGTTTCTCCATGATCCGCCACAGGGTCCCATATTTTTTACTGCGCACGGTCTGCCCAACGCCGGGCAGCCCCTTTTTCTTAATGATCTCTTCATAGTCCTTCATGTTAACCTCCTGTGAGAGCACAAATTAGCTATACCAGCTGATTGGACACTTCTTCGATTCCACACCGTTTCATGATCAGTTACGCTCCCACCTCCTTTCTTAGTTTCAAAGTTAAGTCCTCCCTGGGTCCTTGTAAAGAAGTCTCAAATTAGAACTTCTGCAAAGTCGTTTATTTTTCATTCTGAGGGGGCGAAGCGACCTAAAAACCTTGTTATTTTAGTAAGTTCTATGTCATCCACTTCATTCCGGATGATATATCGCTTGGCTCAGGATGCCCCCATGGATTTTTGCCCCGCGCTTAAATTGCTTCCCCAATATCCAGTGGCTCAGGTTGAAGCCTGCGGCTGTAAAAAGGCCGGGCAATTTTGTTAGATGCGCTATTGTCCCAAAATTTCTTGACTTTAAAAATGGAGCAAGGTTTAATACCGACCAATCATGCGGCGATGGAGTCCGCCGGGGTGAGTGCCATTCACCCGAACCGCGGAAACGCTGATGGCTCCTGATCTCGCTGGGTGCGGTCAGGGGCTTTTTTTTATTGGCCTCCTCCACGGCTAGATTTTGGGGAGGAATTATGGCCGTCAGTTTAGCAATCATCATCATCCTGGGGTTGGCGGCGGATTACCTGTTCCGCCGGATGAAATTGCCGGGCCTGGTGGGTATGCTGCTGGTGGGCATCCTGGTGGGCCCGCATGTCCTGGGCTTGCTCCAGCCCGAAATGATGGCGGTTTCCGCCGACTTCCGCCGAATCGCCCTGATTGTCATCCTACTTCGAGCCGGGTTTACCTTGCGCCGGGAGACCCTGAACCGCACCGCCCGCCCGGCCCTGCTCATGTCCTTTATCCCGGCCTCCTGCGAGATTGCCGGGG
>VGSW01000020.1 GCA_016874915.1 Deltaproteobacteria bacterium | reverse complement strand
AAATTCATTTTGACAAAAAGGAGGAGGCCATGCGCAGAAAGGCCTGGCTGGTATGGGTGGTTCTGATGACGATGCTGGCGCCCTTAAGCGTCAGCCTGGCCCAGAAAGCGGAATTGCAGTACGTAGACAAAGACGCCTTGAAAGGCATGCTGGGGGACCCTAAGGTACTCATCATTGACGTCCGTGCCCCCAGCGATTGGACCAAGACCGACAAAATGATCAAGGGCGCGGTGCGGCAGGCCCCCGACAAAGCGGCCACCTGGGGCAAAACCCTCCCCAAGGACAAAAAGATCATTCTCTATTGCGCCTGACCCAACGAGTACACCAGCTCCCGGGTGGGGCGAGAGTTGCTGGGAATGGATTACAAGAACGTCGCGGTTCTCAAAGGCGGCTGGAAGGAATGGGATAAGGCGGGATATCCCACGGAGCCCAAACCCAAGAAGTAAACACCCAAGGCAAACTTAAACTTCAAAAAAAACAGGAGGTAGGCTTAACCGCCGGTCCGCCCTGTCATTTTGGCCCAGCTTGTCAAAAATATGACAAGGGACCATTAATGATAAATTTCACAATGCTTTGCCACAAGAAAGCCCCTCTTTACTAAGGGGCTTACTTGTGGTCTTGGGCAGTTTAAATAGAAACCTTGGTCTTGGTTTCTTCGGCCCAGGTTGGGGCGGCCGCCTCCTCGAAATAAGGCTTGAAAACGTCCTCATCCAAGCGCAGCATCAGGCCCCCGCACTGGGCGCAGAGGGCGGTGTGGTCGTCCAATCCGGCGACCCTTTTGTCCTGCCCCGTACAATCAACACATTGGTAATCATAGATAGGCATAATTAATCTCCCCCTTTAATTACACCTTAAAAATATTATTTAAGGCATTTTATATGCAATATCCATACCCGATAAATCGGTAAGGATTAAATTATTTTTACTTATACCTAACATGGTTAATTCTGATACATTATTTGTCAACGTTCGGTGCGTGTCATTGACATTAAAAATCAACCAAAACAAAAAAGTCTGGCGCATTTTGTCACCTTTAAGGGATAATTTCCCCAATCCGAGGCTCCGGGAGCAGGCATGTCCATCTTGAGGGGAAGGCGACGCACCAAGATCGTGTGCACCATGGGGCCGGCCAGCGCCGGGGAGGTGCTTCCCCGCCTCCTGGCCGCAGGGATGAACGTGGCCCGGCTCAACTTCTCCCACGGCACTCAGGACGAGCACGGCGCCTTCATCCTGCATCTGCGGGAGACCTCGGCCCAATTGGGTCTTCCGGTGGCTATCTTGCAAGACTTGGCCGGGCCGAAGCTGCGTATCGGCCCGGTGGCCGGAGGGGCAGTGGCCCTGAGGCAGGGACAGGATTTCTTTTTGACCCTGGTTCCCGGAGTCGGTGGACCTCAAGGGGTTAGCGTCAATTACCCGGAGGTGATTGCCGAAACTCCGGTGGGCGCGCCCATTCTGCTGAAGGATGGGCAGATCGAATTGCGGGTGGAGAGCAAGACCGCGGAAACTTTGCACTGCCGGGTGGTGGTGGATGGGGAGTTACGCTCCCAGGTTGGTCTAAATTTCCCCAAGCACACCCTGTCGGTGCCGGCTTTTACCGCTAAGGACCGGGAAGATTTGCGTTTCGGCTGGGAGCAGGGGGTGGATTTCGTGGCCCTTTCTTTCGTGCGCTCCCCCCAGGACATCCTGGAGGCCCGGGCCTTCATCCGGGAGCTGGGGGGCGACACCCCCATCATCGCCAAAATTGAAAAGCACGAAGCCCTGGAGCTCCTTCCGGACATCCTGGACGCGGCCGACGGAATTATGGTGGCCCGGGGGGATTTGGGGGTGGAAGTGCCCCTGGAACAGGTCCCCCTGATACAAAAGGAAATCATCGCCCTGGCCAACCGGGCCGGAAAACCGGTGATCACCGCCACCCAGATGCTGCTCTCCATGGTGGACCACCCCCGGCCTTCCCGGGCCGAGGCCACCGACGTGGCCAACGCCATCCTGGACGGCACCGACGCGGTGATGCTGTCCGAGGAAACTGCGACGGGCCACTACCCGGTGGAGGCGGTAAAATTCTTGGACCGGGTGAGCCGGGTTACGGAAGAGCATTTCCCCTATGCGGAATGGCTGCGCCGCCGGACGCCCGCCACCCGTCAGGACATCTCGGAAGCCATCAGCTACGCGGCTTGCGAGATGGCCCTGGAACTGGACGCGGGGGCCATTTTGACCAGCACCCACCACGGCGGCACCGCCCGTCTCATCAGCCGCTTCCGGCCCCAAGCCCCCATCATCGGAGTGACTTCCCGGCCGGAAACCCTGCGCCGCCTCTGCCTCTCCTGGGGGGTATTCCCCCTGTTGGTCCCTGAACTCCGGGACACCGACCACATGCTTCAGGTGGTGACCCAGGAGGCGGTGAAGGCCGGCATGCTCACCGCCGGGGAACGGGTGGTGATCACCGCCGGCGCCCCCATCGGCGTGCCCGGCGCCACCAATTTGATCAAGGCGGATATTGTTGCTTGAGTTTTCAGTTTTCAGTTTTGATGGATTCGTTAAAAGACAATCTTAGTTAATTATTTGAATTAATTATTTGAATTAATTTGAGATTATGGTATTTTCTTCTTGCCGGCTGCTAGTTTTTATGGCATATTTAGCTGAAAATTCAAAGGGTTAATCAAAAAATATGATTCGCCCTCACGCCCCCGCCAAGGCCACTTCCCGGGCAGCAAATCCCGTTTTTCTTGGCTTATTTCTCGTGTCAAAGAGCAAATTACCGCGTTCGGCAACGCGAGCAATTATTTTTTCGTCCCGGTGGCATTTTGCGCCCCAGTTGAGTTAAAAATGGCCGCCTGACTTTTTACGGCTCCATCAAATTTGAGTTTTTAAAGTAATGCTCTTTTGCAAAATTCTTTAGATTGAAATTTTATCAAATTGCTTCCCAAAAAATCTGGTGGCCCAGACTTTCCAGCCGGCGCCGGCTGAAGCCTGCGGCTACATTAAAGCCGGATAATTTTGCAATAGGCTCATAAGGAAAGAACTTTAACTGCAACCAGCCAACTGCTCACTGCTCACTTTTAACAAGGAGGCCCCATGCAGCTCCCGGCCCTGCAGTCCGTCACCGTGGAAATCCTGGTGGACAACTTTTTTGACGTGTTCGAGCCTTCCCGGCCCGGCATCGTGGAACGGGTGGTCCCCGGCCGCCTGAAACAGCCTCTCCTCGCGGCCCACGGCCTGGCCTATCTCATCACCCTGCACCGAAACGGCCAGTCTTCCCGGATTCTCATGGACGCGGCCAACTCCCCCCTGCCCCTGTTTAACAATTTGAAGGCTCTGGAGCACCAGGTGGATGAAATCGACGCGGTGGTCCTAAGCCACGGCCATCCGGACCACTACGGGGGGCTGGTGTCCTTCCTGGGCCAGCGCACCGCGGGGCTGCCGGTTTATATTCACCAAGAGTCTTTCCACCCCAAACTGCTCATCACCCCCCGGGGCCGCATCGGCCCCTGGACTTTGCCCCGGCAGGACCTGCTCAACGCCGGAGCCCTGCTCCATGAAAATTCCGGGCCCGAACTGGTCCTGAACCAGGCCCTGCTCACCGGCACCGTGGAGGCCTCCACCCCATATGAAACGCCCCTCCCCGGACCCAAACGCATCATTGAGGGCAAGGAGGAACACGATCATTTCAGCGACGAACAGGCCCTGGTGATGAACGTGGAAGGCCGGGGCCTGGTCGTCGTGGGCGGTTGCAGCCACCCCGGCATCGTCAACATGGTGACATATGCCCAGAAAATCACCGGGGTCAGACAGGTGGCGGCCATCATCGGCGGCTTCCACCTCACCGCCGGGGGCGACGACCTCATCCGGAACACCATCGCCGGGCTCAAGGAAATCAACCCGGAACTCATCGTGGCCGGCCATTGCACCGGATTCCGGGCTTTGACCAAGCTGGCCGCGGCCTTTCCCGACAACTTCATGGTAAGCTGTGTGGGCACCCGGGTGATGATTGTGGGAGGGTGATACAGTTTTCTGTTTTCAGTTTTCGGTTTTCGGTTGAAAAGATAATGTGCGTTTGCAGTGTTTGAAAGGAAACGCGGTGGGGAGGGCCAGGGCCGGTGGCACAGGCTTACAGCCTGTGGGAACCCAAATCTCAAACTCCTCTACCCAACCCTAATAATAATTTAAGTGTAGGGCGGGGGCTTCACCCCCATAAAACCCAAGATGATCCCAGCGCCGCGGGCGGGGAGACCCCGCCCCTCTTTTTTAACGGTAACTTGGTGTAAGGCAGGGAAATTTTTCTTTGCACCTTTGTGTCTTTGCGTGAGACATGACTTCCGGCAGTGACCAACCCGACCTGCTGAACCTTTTCCCTTTTCTGGCCCGGATGGAGGTCCTGCCGGAATGGGAGGCCGCGGCCAGGGAGTTCCTGACGTCCGGCGGCCCGGTCATGGTCCTGGGGGCGCCGGACACCGGCAAAAGCACCTTGAGCCGGTATCTCCTGTACCGAGCCTTTACCGCGGGGCTTCCCGCGGCCCTGGTGGACCTGGACCTGGGCCAATCCCACCTGGGCCCCCCGGCGGCCCTGGGGATGGGTCTTTATCCCCCCCGCCTTCCCGGAGATGACAGCCTGTTCCCCCACGGCCTCTGGTTCATTGGGCAGACCTCCCCGGTGGGCGCCATCCTGGAAGTGTCCGTGGGCTGCCGGGTGTTGGTGGATGATGCGGCCCGTCAAGGGGTGCGCCATGTGGTGGTCAACACCAGCGGCCTGGTGGCCGGCCCCGGGGCCTGG
Source organism: Deltaproteobacteria bacterium (assembly GCA_016874915.1). Classification (GTDB taxonomy): domain Bacteria; phylum Desulfobacterota; class Desulfobaccia; order Desulfobaccales; family 0-14-0-80-60-11; genus VGSO01. The sequence goes on along the minus strand of VGSW01000020.1, from coordinate 30,215 downwards.
CGCCTGAAAAAGGCCCAGGTGGAACTCCTCCAGCCTTCCCTTATTTTGGCCCTGGAACGGGAAGGGGAACTGACCCCCCTCCTGCGGAGCCTGGTGGGGAAAGAGGCCGGCGAAACTGCTCCACCGAAAACCGAAAACCGAAAACCGAATACCCTCCTCCGACTGCCTGTCTCCTCGCGCATACTCCGCCGCAGCCCCGAGGAGCGGCGGCGCTACCGGGAAGAGCGCTTCCATCGCTATTTTCAAAAGGCCCGCCGCCTCACCTTTCCCTGGGCCAGATTGGTTTGGCAGGGCCAGCCCTGGGGCCTGGGCGACCCCCTGGAGGAGGCGGAACTGGCCCATTGGAGCCGCCACCTGGGCGTCCCGGCCCTCTATGGGGAGCGCCAGGACCGCCGGTTGGTCGTGCTCCTAAAAGAGCCGCCGCCGGAGCCACACCGCCTTGCGCTCCCGGCCGGTGCGGAAGGCGAAGCGGTCCGCTGGATTTCCTGGAGCGGGCTGCACCTGCGGCTGGTGGGGCTGCTGGACGCCGCCCACCGCACCCTGGCCTTGGGGATCATCCTTCCCGGCCCCTGGCACCCCCAGGCTCTGGCCCTGTGGACGCCCCTGCCCCCTGAGATAGTCTCCCAGACCCGCTTCATCAAATTGGGAAAAATGAAGCTCACCCTGGAAGGCCGGGAGATGCTTGAGACATGATTTCATAATTATGGTTCCACTGATTAGGGGGCGTGCCGCGCCCCCTAAATAAAGATTTTCCGAAACATTCGCTCATGAGGCTGGGCTCAACCGTAACTTAAAATTATGAAAAGGTTTTTGGCCAAGCCAAGCTTGGCGGCAAGTGCGTTCCCCAGCACAGCTTGGGAACGAGAATTGAGTCGTTCGGTGCGCCGGTTTATTTTCTGACTACACGGAACCGGCAATTGGGAACTTTTTAAGACAGTCCCCCATGAGCCACTGGCTCACTCCGAACCAATGAAAACTACGCCTCTTAAAATGGACTTTTGCAAGAGGCTCCTTAAAATAAAAACTTTCTTAGAGGGCCGGGAACCAAATTCTCGTCCTCTTTTTCATTGTCCCCAAAGAGATTTTAGGAAAATTAATTGGGAGCCGATAGATAAGTTAAATTTTGCCGGGTGGGGGTTTATACTCATGCCGCCTCTTGATAATTCCGGAAGCGGCTTTAATCTGAGGTTGTTGCAGAAGTGCGCCAAGTTGGAATAGCCGGGTGGCGAAGAATCTAAGACCTGGGGACGGGGAAAAAACCCGGTCTCCCGTCTTCGGTCTCCGGTCCTTTCGCTTCACTCAGGGTGACAATTTGGGATTATTCGGGTAATTGCAACAGTCTCATGTTCACTGGTTGAGAAAACTTATCTTGGGCTGGAGTCCCTTCAGGAACGCGTCGGTGCAAACGCGGAAAAGCCGGATAATAGACCAGTCCGGGGTATTGATCGTTGTCACCGCCGTATCCTTGACCATGATTCTGGGGATGGCCGGTCTGGCCCTGGATCTGGGCTATATGTACATCGTCAAAACCGAGTTGCAAAGAGCAGCCGATGCCGGAGCCATGGCCGGAGCCCGGGCGTTATTCTTTCCCAGGGTGACGTCCCCGCCCCAATGCGCCGCGGCCCAAAGCAAGGCCTGGGAGATAGCCCAAGCCAACCTCGCGGATGGATCCCCGCCCACGGTTTCCACTCCTCCCGAATACGCTGCGCCTTACGGCCACTGGAATTGGTCCACCCGGACCTTCACCCCGGGTTGCTCTTCCAGTTCCGGCAATTACACCAACGCGGTGACCATCCGGGCCGCAAAGTCGAACATTTCCCTCCTCTTCATGGGCGTATTTGGCTACGGGCCCCGTACTCTCACGGCTGCTGCCCTGGCCAGCATGGATTTTGTGGGTAGGCTGGAGGAGGGCGCCAGTTTCGCCATGGTTCTGAATAGATCCAGTGTCAAGACGGCTCCTGCGGTAACTTACATCTATTTAGCGCCGGACCCCCCCGGCAACGGGGGATGGTACGCCAAGGCGCCTACCAACCCAACTTCTGCTTTAATGCAGTATTATCTCAATAATCCCAGCATGGTTCCGGATATTGAAGTGGATGATCGGGTGCGACTGGCAAACGGCGCATGGTCAGCGCCCTTAAACATCATTCGGGATAATTACATGGGGAAAACGGTATTGATGCCGGTGGTGGAAACGGTGAAATTCAACCAGGACGTTCCGGTGCTGGGGTTCACGGCTTTTCAGATCACCGGAGTGAGCACTACTGGCCACCGTTATGTCAGGGGCCTGGCCCTGCAACTTTGGGAAGTCTCGGCAGCGTCTTCCCAACCCGGGGGCGCCAACGACTTCGGCTTGCTTAGCGCGACCCGATTATCCTTGTCGGATTAAAGGCGAGAGGATGGATTTTGAGAAATGCTGCGGTAGTACCGTGGTAGTCCTGTAGATGCGGTTGGCGCCTCCCTCGACACGGTGCTTTTAGCTAAGGTCCGGTTCGGAAAAGGGCCAATGGTCCCCACCAACACAGAAAAGCCATGCCCAGGGCCATGGCCGCGCCGTAGGGAACCCCCGGAGTCCCTGGGGTGGGCGAGGGGGGCGGCCCGGCGCCGTGGGGACGGGACAGGACCCAGTTCAACAACGCGGCCCAGCCCTCCCGGAGCTTGACCCACAGAAGCCCCCGCCACACCAGGAAACCCAGAATGATCACCCCCCCGGCAATGGCCATGTAGATAAACAGGGAAAAGGTGCGGGCCGGGCCGAGCCAGGCTCCCAGGGCCGCCAGGGCCTTAACGTCGCCGGCCCCCATGCCGCCCTTCAGGTAAGGCAGGATCAAAAGGAAGAAGCCCAGGAGCAACCCCAGGACCCCCTGCCAAAGGCCAGGCCAGCCATGAAAGCCCAATTGGAAGCCCAGGCCCGCCAGGGCCGCGCCCAGGGTGAGGTAATTGGGAATGCGCCGGGTTTTCAGGTCGCCCACGGCAATGACCACGCTGATCAATAATGGAAAGACCAGGTCCAGATTGGCCGCGATCCACTGGGCGAATCCCGAAAAAAGCACGAACGAACCTCCTTGACGCCTAAGACTTCTATCTTAGCCCAGGAATTTTAATATATTTCAATTTTTTAAAATTTGCTCTTCATGAGCGCCTTATTTTAGGGTAAAAATGATTAACATTTGACAGAGGCAAGCAGGCAGCCTCGGACATATAAATATCTCATAATATCTTTAATCTAATAATGAATCCCGGCAAACTTGCAAAACTAAGGCTCTCCCCTCAAGAGAACAAGGCTTTATCCCTGCTGATGGACGAGGTAAGAAAGATTGTACCGGGAGCCGGATTTATTCTCTTCGGTTCTAAGGCCACTGGAACCGGGGAAGAAGAATCTGACCTGGACCTCCTTGTCGAATTACCCATTGCAGTCTCAGAGGATTTAAGACGTTGTATCATCCATCTGGCATTTGAAATAAATCTGGTTTACGGCAGCAATATCAGTGTGCTGATAGTATCAAGAGATGATTGGGAAAACGGCCTATTGGCCGCGCTTCCCATCCATGTTGAAATTGACAAGGAAGGCATCCCCTTATGAAGGATGCTGAGCGGTTGAATACCATTATCAGTTACTGGATTATAAAATCTCAGGAATCACTTGAGGCTGCCGGAGATGAATTGAAAGCTGGGCGTCTTTCCTTCTCAGTCAATCGGATCTATTACGCCTGTTTTTATATGATAACCGCGGTTTTGCTTCAGGAAAACTTGCATTTCAAGAAGCACTCAGGGCTTAGGGCTGCTTTTCACCAGAATCTGGTTAAAACGGATAAGGTCTCCCGGGAACATGGCAAACTATTTGACGAGTTGTTTGAAGCCCGCCAGCGTGGAGATTATTTTGAGTTGGTTTTTTTTGAACGCCCGATGGTAGAATATTGGCTTAATCGTGCTCAAGACTTTATCAACGACGTAAAGTCCTTGCTCAGAATTGCTTCCTAGCCCAAGCAGTTGACCACCATTTTGCTCAAAGTCTTCATCATCCAACCCCGGCCCGCCGCCCGGCTGGAAAGCCCGGAAAACCTGGATCTGGCCCTCAGGCTGCTGGAGCGCTGCCAGGACCAAGGGGCCGACCTCATCTGCTTCCCGGAATATTTTCCTTTTTCCGGGGAGGCCGAGCTGGCCCGGGCAGCCCGGGAACTCCGGGCCTACATCGCGGCCGGCTTGGTGGAAGACGCGTCCGAGGGGCGCTACAACACCACCACTTTGTTTGACCGGCAGGGCTACCTGGCGGGCCGCCAACGCAAGGTCACTCTGGGAGCCCTGGAGGTGCGGGGCTTTGGGGTTACCCCCGGCCAGGGCTGGCAGGCCTTGGACACCGACTTCGGCCGCCTGGGGCTGGCAGTGTGCATCGACTTCTGGGGCCAGCCGGAGGCGGCCCGCCAACTCTCCGCCCAGGGCGCGGACCTCATCATCAACCCCAGTATCTTTCCCATCCTCCGGGGGCATTGGAAAAACGGGGCCTTGGTCAGGTCCTTCGACCATTACCTCCCGGTGGTGGGGGTGAACACTGCCGGATTTTTGGCGGAAATCGCCGGGCGGCAATACCTCATGCAGGAGGGCGGCTCCTTTGCCCTCCAGCCGCCGGCCCCGCCGGACGAGAAGGAACTGGCCGCGCTTATCCGGACCTGGGACGATCTGGCTCCCTGGACCATCCTGGAAGCCGGCGACGAGGAGGCCATCTTCTCCGTCAACCTTGACCTGGCCGGCGTGCGCCGCTGCCGCCCTTGGATTTGGGAGCGTTTCGGGATGTGTTGACAGATAATATTTAACCGCCGATGAACGCAGATAAACACAGATTATATTTTGATAATTACTAATAGCCTGCCCTTGATTAGCCAATGGGCGCGCATCTCCTACCACCATAACCTGAAACCTGCAACCTGAAACCTGTTTCCCATATCTGCGTACATCGGCGTTCATCGGCGGTTTAAAAAATACGGGAGGCCGTCGTGATTGAAGATCTGGTCAAGAAAAACCGCAGCTTTCGCCGGTTTTACCAGGAAGAAACCGTTTCCCCCGAGACTTTGAAATGGCTGGTCAATTTGGCCCGGCTGTCGGCCTCCGCGGCCAACCTCCAGCCACTCAAATACCTGCTGTTCCACGAGCCGGATAGAAATGAGCAGGTCTTCTCCTGCCTGGCCTGGGCCGGCTATCTCAAGGACTGGCCGGGGCCGGCCGCGGGAGAACGGCCCGGGGCGTACATCGTTATCCTGGGAGACAAGGGAATTGCCCAAAATTTCGGCGTGGACCCCGGCATCGCGGCCCAGAGCATCCTCCTGGGCGCCCGGGAACAGGGCCTGGGGGGCTGTATGGTGGGCTCCATTCAGCGGGACCGTCTGCGGGAACTGCTGACCATCCCGGAGAAATACGACATTCTCCTGGTCCTGGCCCTGGGCCGGCCAAAAGAGGAAGTGGTCCTGGAAGAAGTCGGCCCCGACGGCGACATCAAATACTGGCGGGACGCCCAGGGCGTCCATCACGTGCCCAAGCGGAAGCTGGAGGATATTATCCTGGGATAAATATGGAAAAATATCAGAACCTGTTAATGATTATAGATAATGGCAAGCTGTATGGCATTCTTATAAAAACCTGTTTTCAGAGGAGGCGGCTCGTCGGGCCGGGTTCAAGGCCAAGACCAGGAGCGGCTTACTTTTGGCGGCGAAGCGGGCTATTTTGAAGCTCGAAGCCCAGACGGACCATCGGGAAATCTTTCGGAAGGTGGGGCTGGGGGAGGCGGAGGTCGCCAGGGGGATACTCGCCATGACTCGGGACAAGACCATCCCGCCCAGCGTCCGGCTGAACGCTTGGATTGCAGCCTCGAAGATCCTGGGGATTCAGCGGGAGGTGGGAGACGTGGGCCAGGGCGCTCAGATCATCATCAACCCCACCCGCACGGTGGACGGCCCGGACCCGGTGACCGGCCAGCCAGGGTCACAGGGGCAGGCCGGCGCCCCCAGGCCGGGGCAGCCCACCCAGGCCACGCCCGCCAAGGGGCTTGTCGCTATTGTCAGGTAGGCCAAGCGCCTGCTATCTCGTGGATTTTAGTTCCGAGAATCGTCATTAGCGGAACTAAAAGGACCTCCATCCAGTCCTGACACGCCCGCCCCTGCCCTGGCCGGCACCACGGCGAGGGGCGGGACGGTCATCCGGCAAGCCAGCCAGCCTCAACGCTTTCGGCGCCCATATAAAGGAAAGGGTCCCGGACCCAAACCCCGGGACCGGGACTCCCTCCCCCCGTATCAGATCGACCGATTCAGACATTTTCATTTTTTATATTGTTGCCAGATTGTCACATATCTTGAAAGTATTGATAGAATGGATAACCCAATTAACATTCTTTATGGGATAAATTTGTGCTATCATGCATTCTTAAGGTCGATTCTGATTTTAAAGAGGAAACTTTTGGATGTTAAATTCTAGTGTAGGGTTCTCCAAAGATTATGTCCGAACCTAATGAATTTACTCCAAATAGGTTGATCGAAGCTTTAAATGCTGTCGGAGAATTGCCGGAACGCGTGGTAGAAACTTATATTAGGCTTTGGCAACTTGAAATTTGGCTGCGCCGGATGGTCTATGTAGAATTTCGTGCAGCTTATGGAGATGAATGGAAAACACATATTGTTACAAGTGGAAAAAGGGATTACCGCGAAGCTGATGATAGACTTACGCACATGCCAACACCTGAAACTGATTTGCTTAGTTATACTACATTTAGCGATTTATGTAATACAATAAAAAAAGACGAATTTTGGCATTACTTCCAGCATTATTTGCCTCCCAATGAGTTATGGAATGCGAAGCTTGATGAAATAAAACAAATTAGAAATAGAGTTGCTCATTTTCGCCGCGGACATACTGATGATTTGCAAAGAACACTACAATTGCTCCGAGACTTAGACAAAGGATTTTGGGATTTTTGTACGAGTTTTAATAATACATTTCCAGTACTTCCACCTACGGATGATCCTGTTATCCATAAATTCATTCATCTTAACCCGTTTCCATATCGACAAATAGACGATAAGACATGGGCTATGGTTGGCATAGCTGATCCTAACGCTTGGTTTAGTGTGAGTATTGAGGTTATTTGTCGTAAATGGAGTGAAGATAGTGTAAATTTCCCAATCGAAGGCAAACAAGGTTTCTTATACAATGTTGTTATTCTAAGTAGAAAACAAAAATGTTTTGATTATCGAAGATACTTTAAAGACACCTATTCATTACACAAACATTGCGTTTATTTGATTCCAGATATTTTATCAGACTCGATAAGGGTTACAATTCCATCAGTTCTTGGGAAAGATAAGATTATCGAAATTATAGATAAGTTTATCTTTTGGTTGTCTAATTCCCTAAACTCATCAATACCCAAGCTTTCCGAAGATGGTGTAAAAGCTTTGGTAGATGATATGCCAGAGTATATTTTAAACCCAAGTAATCCCCTCGCTTTTTTAGCACCTGATATGCCCTGTTCATTTTTCAGGGTTTAAATTGTTATAAGGTTTGGTGAAGTGTCAGCCTGTCATAGGAAAAGAACTGGCTTGGGTTAGAACTGAGAAACCAAGGAAGACTACGTAGAACTTGACAAAGCTCGGCAAGTACACAATCCATAATCTGTCCTTAATCAGACGGATAGCTTCTTATTCTTTGTAAGTTTCATAATTTGATATAAAGGGTCAGCCCGGAAAAAAATTTCCGATAACAAATTCTTATCCAAAATTATTTTGCTATAGAAATCTTTACCCAATATATTTATTAATGGGTTTCTGCTAATTGTATCTATCACTATTTCATCAAGTAATTTTTTATTTTTATTTCCAATATTTTCTTTGATTCTTTTGTTTTGATTTATCCTGCTATAATATGTACTTAGTTTGTAGGCGAACTCAATGACTTTGTCATGATCTGGTAATGTAGCATGGCATTCTACACATAAAGTTACTAAGTTATTATAATTATCATCGCCTCCATCTTTTCTATAAGTTATGTGATGTATATGGATGTCGCTATGTCTTAAGTCATCTCCACATAGTACACATATACTGTTATCTCTCTTTATTATTGCTTCCCTAATATTCTGCCATTTTTTATACTTCTTCCCCTCTCGTTTATTATTATCTATCTCATCACTTACATCTTTGATATCATAATCATATTCAATTTCATTATATTTTATTGATTTGCCCGTATACCAACACATGTATTCAAGTTTAATTCTCTCTTCAATATTTTGGAAAGCCCTTTTGTAAGAAATTAATTCAAACAATAAGTATTTGTCTATTATATAATAATTGTTTCTGATAGTTGAATAATCATTATCATAATTGAAGTTGTGGGCATTATTATTAAAATCTGATAGCACGACAAAATCTTTAAACTTGGGAACAAAAAATATATTGCTTAATTTCCAAAATTTATGCTTCTCAAGATTAAATAAATTTATAGTAGGATCATTGATTATTTTTAATTCATATTCATCTTTTTTCTTTTTCTTGTCATCTTTCCATATAAGATAAATGACAATTATTATTAATAATAATATTAATAAATACATACCTTTGCTTTCCATTCCTTAATAAACTTAATTTCTAAACGCAATTCATAAGGCGTATTTCGCTTTTCACATCGGCTGGAAAAAAACTGTGGCTTTCATGATTAGAGAATTTACCACGAATCGCCAAGGTTTACAAAACTACATAAGCTTCTCCTGTCAAACTTTTGAATTTTATCGACAGTAGACCCTCATAAAATCCAGGAGTGCCTGCAGGGGAGTCACCCCCTCCTCCCGGCAGGCGCTTCTGAATTTCCGGAGCAGGTCCTTGGGCACCGGCTGGAGCCGCAGCAGTTCGCAGACCTGGAATGGGTCGAGGCCGTAGCCGGAGCAAACGGCCTGGAAGCGATGCAGCAGCGGGTGCCGGCCCCGGTTGTTCTTCTTGAAATCCCGCCCCTGTTCGTAGTGGTTGATGGTCTGCCAGGGCACCCCGGTGGCCGCCTCCGCCTCCTTGAGCGACAGCCCCAATTCTTTCCGCAGCCTTCTCAGCGCCCGGCAATCGAAAAAATCGTAGGTGGGCGGCGCCGGCCCGACCTGCTGTTTGGCCCGTAGGTAAGGCCGGGTTTCGACCTCCTTGCCGTTCACCACCCGGGTAAATCCCTTAACCTTTACCAGTTCCCGCCCCATCATTTTCCCGCCGGATAGATGGTCATCTTGTTGGGGTCCAGCACGACGACCAGGGAATCGCCCTGGCCCAGGTCGTGGGCCTTCACAAAGGGCTTGGGAAGGTTGCAGTAACAAGCGCCCTTGATTTTGATCACTTTCCGGATCATGGTTTCGAGGCTTTTTGCATTTTTTTCCGCCATAAGTTCTCTCCGGGAATCCATAAGTTTTGGCGCACAATGCTTATGGCGCCCGAAATTGTCAAGCGAAAAAAGTTCTTGACCGCGGCCCGCTTATTTGGGAGTGGGACAGCGTGAAGTTCGACCTGAGCCCAACCCAGACCGAATACGTCTTTTCCAACGCCACCGTGAACGTGCTGGTCGGCAACACGGGGGAGGGGAAGACCCATGCCTCGGTGGTGGCCATGCCGTATCATGCGGCGCGTTGCGGGCGGCCCATCCGGGCGGCGATCGTCAGGGACACCCACGAGAACATCAAGACCTCGACCGCCCGGTCCATCCAGGACGTGTTCATCGACGACCCAGGCTACATCAGGTTCAGGAACGACTTCCGGCAGCTCACCATCAAGAGCGACCCGCCGGTGGAGGCCGACCTGTTCGGGATCGACGACCTGGGGTCGCTGTCCAAGCTCCAGGGCCCGGAATACGCCCTGATCTGGCTGGAAGAGCCGGCGCCCATGGCGGACAAGGTGAACGCCGGCCTGAAGGAAGAGGTCTTCAATGCCGCCCTGGTGCGGGCGGCCCGGCAAAGGGGGACCATTCCCCGGGTCCAGGTGAGCATGAACCCGGCGGACGAAGAGCACTGGACCTACAAGCGGTTCATCGAGGCCCCGGACGTGGACCCGGAGCTGCCACTGATCACCAAAAGGGTCTGGTTCATCAAGTACGGCGAGAACCGCTACGTCAGCGAGGAGTCCCGGCAGGCGGTGAGGGCGGTAACTGAAGGTCAAGCAAGGTGGAGAAATTGCCGCTACCTGCTATTTATACGCAAGTCCCATTCATTAAAATCCTGTCGATATGCTGAAGATTCTTTTTATTCAGGATTGGCGTGGATAATATCGAGGGGGGTTATGCCCCGCCCAGGCATTCCACCAGGCGGGCCCACAGTTTGGCCCGGCCTTCACGGGTGGCGGCGGAGAACCACAAAAACTCCTGTGCTTCCGGACCGTGGGGCCTCAGGGCCGCGGCGACATCCTGAAGCCGGCGGCTCCGTTCCCCTTTCTTTAATTTATCGGCCTTGGTGAGCACCGGGATCACCGCCCGCCCCCTTGACTTCAGCCTTTCCCACAGAAACAGCTCCTCCGGCCCGGGGTCGCGGCGGCCGTCCTGGAGGAAAACCACCGCGGCCAGGCCCTCCCGCGTCTCCAGGTAGTCCATGATCAGACGTCCCCACCCAGCCTTGACTTCCGCCGGCGCCCTGGCATAGCCGTATCCCGGCAGGTCCACAAAATGCCAGCGTCCGTTGATGAGGAAGAAATTTAAGCCCCGGGTGCAGCCCGGGGTGGAGCTGGTGCGCACCAGTTTCTTCCGGCCCAGCAAGGTGTTGATGAGCGAAGACTTTCCCACGTTGGAGCGGCCCAGAAAGGCCACTTCCGGCAGGTCCCCCCGGGGTAATTGCTCGGTCCGGTGGACACTGAGAAGAAATTCTGCCGACTGTATCTGGGGAACGGTCATGAAACCAATTTTAACCGCAGATGAACGCAGATGAACACAGATTATTGAGTTTTCGGTTTTCGGTTTTCGGTTTTCGGTTAAAAAAATGAATTATCAAGATGGTAAGATACGGACCTATAATAATTGATAAAGTGATCCAAGTTCAGATAAACCTAATAAACCACCAACTGCTCACTGCTTACTGTTACGAAGTTGACGACCGGGCCTTTTCCAGGTAATGATTAACCATGTCTATTAAACCGCGGCCTTTGTCCCTGGCCTGGGGATTGTGGTTCCACTTCGGGCTCTTTTTTATCACCATTTTTATGGCCTCCCTGGCGTTCTTGGGCACCTTCATTGACCCCAGCGGTAATTTGTCCCAACGCATCAGCGGGGCATGGGGCCGGCTGCTGCTGTGGCTGGGCCGCATCCCGGTGCAGGTGGAGGGCCTGGAGCGCCTCAGCCCGGGCCAGTCTTACGTCTATGCGGCCAACCACCGAAGCAATTTCGACATTTATGTCCTCATTTCCTTACTTCCGGGAAAATTTGTTTGGATAGCCAAAGAATCTCTGTTCAAAATCCCCATTTTTGGCCAGGCCATCCGTCGCATGGGTTCCATACCGGTGGACCGTTCCGACCTCCAGAAGGCCATCCGCAGTCTCAATCAGGCCGCCGCGATGATCCGGGGCGGCACTTCCACCATCGTCTTCCCGGAAGGCACCCGGGCCCCCATCCCGGAACTTCTGCCCTTTAAGAAAGGGGTGTTTTTCATCGCCGTAAAAGCGGAACAGCCTATCGTGCCGGTCAGCATCAGCGGCACCCTGTATATCCAACCCCGGGGAACCTTGCGGATTCGGCCCGGGCCGGTGAAGGTGGTGATTTCTCCGCCCATTCATCCGAAAGATTTTGCTAACAAAAAGGGTGAACTAATGAACGCGGTGCGCGCCGCGTTGGAAGCCCATTATGACCCCTATTTCCCTTATGGTCGCGAGGGCTCCAACAACCCTCCTCCCTCCAGGGGGAGGGAGAGTTCGATCACCCTTGAGCATTGATAAATCTAAGCTCTGTTCTTTTCGGCGCAAAGGCAATAATCGAAAAACTGAAAACTGAAAACTGAAAACTGAAATATGGACTGGATAGACCTCACCTTTCTGGGAGGCCTGGGAGAGATCGGCCTCAATATGATGACCTTTGAGACCCCGGACACCTTGGTGGTGGTGGACGCGGGTCTCATGTTCCCCGAAGACCACATGTTGGGGATTGACATCGTCATCCCCGACTTTTCCTACCTCCAGGAGCGCCGGGACCAGGTGGCGGCCCTGGTTCTCACTCACGGCCACGAAGACCATATCGGGGCCGCGCCTTTTTTCCTTAAGGAGTTCGCGGTCCCGGTTTACGGCACCCCCCTTACCCTGGCGCTGCTCCGGGAGAAGCTCCGGGAGCACGGCATGCTGGAAGAGGCCGATTTGCGGGAGATTCACCCCGGAGAGCGTCTAAACCTGGGGCCCTTTACTTTCGAATTCATCAGCGTGTGCCATTCCATCGTGGACGGCGTGGGGTTCGCCCTAAAGACGCCCCAGGGAGTCTTCATCCATTCCGGGGATTTTAAGATCGACCAGACGCCGGTGACCGGCAGCGCCATGGATTTGAACCGTTTCGCCCATTACGGCGAAGCCGGGGTGCTGGCTTTGCTGTCCGACTCCACCAACGCCGAGCGCCCCGGTTACACCATGAGTGAGCGCCAGATCGGCGTCACCCTGGAAAATCTGGTGCGGGAGGCCCCAGGCCGGGTCATCATCGCGGTATTCGCATCCCACATCTCCCGGCTCCAACAGATCGTCAACATCGCCGCCCGTTACGGCCGGAAAATCCTGTTCAACGGCAAATCCATGGTCCTCAACACCCGCCTGGCCAAAGACCTGGGATATCTCGCGGTGCCGCCGGATATGGAAATCACCGTGGGGGACCTGGAGCGCCTCCTTCCCGAAGAAACCCTCATCGTCACCACCGGCAGCCAGGGAGAGCCGCTCAGCGCCCTGGCCCGCATCGCGCTGGAGTCCCACAAGCAGATCCGCATCCGCCAGGGCGATTTGGTGATCCTGTCCTCCCGGTTCATTCCCGGCAACGAACGGGCCATCACCACGGTAATCAACAATCTCTACCGCCTGGGCGCGGAGGTGGTGTACCAGGAGGTGGCGGACATTCATGTCTCCGGCCACGCCTCCCAGGAAGAGCTAAAGCTCCTCCTCTCCCTCACCCGGCCCCGGTACTTCATTCCCATCCACGGGGAAATGCGCCATCTCATCCGCCACGCCCGCCTGGCCCGGGAAGTGGGCATCCCCGAAGACCGCCTGCTTCTGGCCCAAAACGGCTGCCAGGTCAGGTTTGACTCCCAGGGGGCCCGCCTGGCCGGCCAGGTGGAAGTGGGCCGGGTCTTTGTGGACGGCAAAGGGGTGGGGGATGTGAGCCGCATCGTGCTCCGGGACCGCCGCCACCTGGCCGCGGACGGCCTGGTCATCGCCCTGGCCGCGGTGGACCCCAGAGCCCGGAAGATCGTCAGCGACCTGGACCTCCTCACCCGGGGCTTCACCCTGGAGGAAGAGCAGGCCCCCCTCCTGGAGCAGGCTCGGCACATCTTCCGGGACATTGTGGAGCGGGCCTTGAGCGAACCCACGGAAGACTGGCTGGAGATTCAAGCCCAGGTGAGCAAGGCCCTGCGCAAGCTGTTTTTCAAGGCCCTGGAACGCCGTCCCATGATCCTGCCTTTGATCTTGACGCTGTAAATGCGAAGCCGGTTCCCCCAGCTGAATTGCCCCCCAAAAAAATTCCAATTAAAATTAAAATTATTTCTTGCAAATCAATACATAATTTGATACCCGTAGTTTTCAATGGAAATCCACCCTGAGGGGGATAGAAGGCACATGGATGGCCGGGTTGCCGACAAAAGGCACCCGGTTTTTTAACTAGAAGAGAGGAGGTAAAGACCCCTTTTTATCTAAACGACTCCCGCTCCGACTGATCGCTCCCCTTTAGTTTACCCTTTCCTCCCTACCCTTTCTCGGGTCTGCGGGTGTCCAATCTCCCAAATTTTTCACGATCTTGCGATTCACCAGGGTTGATACAGACATTTAAACTCCGGACCATTATGGAAATTGGAGGTGTACGCATGTCAGTTCGAGAAATAGCCACCGGATGGAGGCGCCTATTGGGGATGGGGGTCTTGCTGCTGGCGCTGTGGCCTAGCGCCGCTGGGGCTGTAGACAGATTCTGGGTCGGAAGCGCATATTATGGTCATACCTGGACTACCGACGCGGCCTGGAATCCCTACGGCCGGCCTCAGGCCGGCGACAACGTCTGTATTACCACCACTTCTCCTGTGAACGGCGGGGATCCCAGTCCCGATCGGACCTATACTTTGTTATTCCTCGATTCGGGTGGAAGTTTGAACCAGGATAACACCCGGTTATATACCACCGCACAAAGCGCCACTGTCGGCTCCATGGGTTGGGGCAGTTGGTATAATTATACCGCCATCGACACCATCAACCAGGAATTGCGCCTGGGCTATGTCGCGGGCGGCACCGGCACTTATATATTAAGCCAGAACGTTGACCGTGGTTTATCAGGGAGCCTGTCTTCCCCCTACACCTTTGTCGGCGTTTCCGGCACCGGTTATTTCTATCAATATGCCGGCTCTAATACCAGCACCAACCTGCATCTGGGGTTTAAAGCCGGCGGCAGCGGTTACTATGAATTAAGTGGCAGCGGCAGCACTCTTTCGGCCCCTAATATCTACGTGGGTAATCAAGGAAGCGGAACTTTCAAGCAATCGGGAGGGGCCGCCACGGTCGGCCAGGTCCTCTACCTGGCCAATTACGCCAGCGGCGTGGGCTCCTATGAATTGAGCGGCGGCAATCTCTCCCCTCAGGACGCGCTGGTAGGAAATGTGGGCCTGGGCACTTTCACCCAAACGGGCGGCGCCCATACTGTGAGCCGGTACCTGATAATGGGCAATGCCAGTGGCAGCCGCGGCACTTACAACCTGAGCGGCGGCAGTCTTTCCGCCCCTACGTCGATTGTCGGCAATAACAGCCAAGGCACTTTCATCCATTCCGGCGGCGCCCACAATATCAGCGATTCGCTCTTGGTAGGCAATAACGCCGGCGCGGTGGGGTCCTACGAATTAAGCGGCACCGGCAGCCTGTCGTCTCCCTATCAGTACATCGGCAACTACGGCGCCGGCGCCTTTACCCAAATAGGGGGGACCAATACCGTCACCAATGCCCTCTACCTGGCCACCGCCGCGGGCAGCAGCGGCACTTACAACCTCCAGGGCGGGAGCCTCTCCGCCACCACCATTAACCTGAAGAGCGGCGGCGCCTTCAACCTTCAGGGCGGCGCCCTGAGCTTCACCACCTTCAACCAGCAAGGGGGCGGGGTCACGGGCACCCTGGAGAACCCCGTTTCCGGGACTTTTAATTACTCCGGCGGGACCTTCAGTGGCCGCCTGATCAACCGCGGCGCGGTCAACTTCAACGCCGATTTCACCGCGGGGGACGGCCTGGCCAATTACTCCGGCCTCACCATCGGCGCGGGCCGGACCGTCACCCTGAACGGCCAGGGTCTGGACAATCAGGGAACCATTACCTTAAGCGGGGGCGCGCTGGGAGGCAGCGGTCCCCTGGCCAATAAAGCTGCGCTCACCGGCTATGGAACCATCAACACCGCCGCCGGTTTGAGCAACACCGGCGCCATGACCTTGACCGGCGGCAGCTCCACCGTCGCCGGGACGGTGACCAACCAGGCCCAGGGGCAGCTTAATATCACCGGCAGCCAGGCCGCGTTCACCGGCGACGTCACCAATTACGGCCAGGTGAAGACCACCAACGCCAACGTCAGCTTCGGCGGCACTTATACCGAACACGGCTCCTATCTCAGCGACCCCTCCATCCAGACCTTCGCCACCCTGAAGGTGGAACCTACCGGTTATCTGGTAGGGAGCGTCGGGGACGAATGGCGCATCACCCAGGATTTCATCAACCGCAGCGCCATGAACGCTTCCTGGAATACCCGGAATGCCCAACTGAGCTTCATTTCGGGGGCTGGCAATGCCCACCAATTCTATCTTCCCGGCAACGACCTGGGCGCGGTCTGGGACGGCTATGACAATAACTTTGCTTGGGGCCTCTTGGATCTTAGCGGGCAAACCCTGGCATTGTTCGACGGCAACGACACCCTTGGCGGGGCCTTTTACGTGCATGGAATACTGGGGGTGACCTTCACCGGGCTCCAGGTTACCGACATTACCGGTTACGGCCTGAACATTTATTATGACGCCACCACCGCGGAAAATATCTACCTGCACGGCCTGACCTATGATCTCTTGGAGGGCGGCCGCCTGATACCCATTGGGGCCGCCGTGCCCGTTCCCGCCACCTTCTGGCTCTTCCTGACCGGCATTGCGGGCCTCTATGCCGCCGCCAAAGTTAAGAATCTCAAATACGAGATTCTTCGCGGCGCTCAGAATGACAAACACGTTGTTTCGCAGAGGTTTCATATTAATTATACATAGCGTCAGAAGTTCTTGCGCATCATTTTCACCCTGAGCGAAGCGAAGGGCCTAGATTCTTCGCCGCCTACGGCGGCTCAGAATGACAAAATCCTATTCTGCGAAAATATTTATGGCGTTATGTATAGTTAAGCAGCAAGAGTAAATCTTGCATTCACCCTAAAATAGCTGTTTTTCAAGGCCCTGGAACGCCGCCCCATGATTTTGCCGCTGATTCTCACCTTATAAACCTTCAAATATTCTCAGTATCCTGGCCCGAAAAATCCTTGCCTAATTCCTATGGATTTGGTATAAAATAAATTATGAAAAGGGGCGCCGCATCCCGTTACCTTATTTGGGCTGTAATTTTGGGCGCGGTCTTTCTTTTGCCGGGGGGAATCCTTTCCCAAGTGAGTCCTCCATCTGTTGCCTGCTCCCATTGTGATGCACCTGGCCCCGGCCCCAGCTCCAGCAAATGCTGCCAGCCTGATCTTCCCGGCCATTGCGGCGCTTCCGGTCAAGGCGGGATATTTAACTGCCATTGCAGTGCCGTCAGTTCAGCCTGCGTTTCGCCAGGTTCTTCCGAAACGCCCGCCTGGCAGATCACCCCTTACTTCCTGCTCCAGTTGACCGTTTCTGCAAAATCGGTTACCCCCAACATCTTTCACCCTCCTGAGCTTAATCCCTTTCCAGCCCAAATCTAAGTTGAAGTTCCCGGTATTAATCGGGTCTTAGGTTTTCTGGGGGCATGGCCCGTTCCGCCTCTTGCATGCGAATCGGGATTGATTATCCCTGGGATATTCCCGCAATAGGGTTTTCTTTGAGGCAAAGGCCGCAAAATCAGGTTTTGACGTAACGCCTGATATGGCTCTTTTACGCCCAAACCCTAGAGCTTTGGCCCAGGTTATCCTAACGCCTTGATGTTTTTGCTTGAAAATATTTCCACTTAAGGAGTAGAAATGATGAAAAAGGTTATTATCGTAATCCTAGGATTGCTCTTGGCCCTGTCCCTGGCCGGGGCCGGCTTGGCCGCCGACCCTACGGCTAAAGAGCAAACCGACTGTCCGGTCATGGTCGGCAAGATTAACAAGAGTCTCTACGCCGACTACCAGGGCCAGCGGGTTTACTTTTGTTGCCCCGGTTGCATCGAGGCCTTCAGAAAGGACCCGGAGAGTTACCTTAAAAAGATGAAAGAACAAGGAATAACTCCGGAGAAGAGTCCCGGGGGGAAATAATAGGGTCAGGAGGCAAGGCCAGGTGGAGACGTCCGGCCTTGCCAATCTCCCAAGTTATGTGGCAAATCTCAAAAATCTTCATAAAGGCAGAGGGGAAGATGGCTTACAAGCGGCGACATTTCCCGGTTACACTTGTTCCGATCCTTTGTCTCATCGGGATGCTCGGCAGCTCCACCCCATTGTGGGCCCAAAACAACGGCAACCTGCCCCGGGATTTACAGACCCTGGTGGCGGAGGCGTTGAAAGCCAATGCCGAAGTCAGGCAGATGTCCTCCCTCCACACCGCCTCCCGGGAGGCCATCAAACCCGCGGGGGCCCTGGATGATCCCGAGGTGGCCTACATCATGAAAGATGTGCCCACGGACACCTGGGCCTTGAACCGGGAAGACATGACTCAGCAAATGGTGGAGCTGTCCCAAAAGTTTCCTTTTTTCGGCAAACGCCGGCTGCGCTCCGAAGTGGCCGAGGAACAAGCCCGGTCAGAAAAGTTCGCGTACCATGAAAAGGCCAACGAAGTCCGGTCCAAAATGATCATTGCCTACTGGAGCCTCTCCCTTTACCACGCCAATTTCGACCTGACCCAGAAGAACAAGCAATTCTGGGAACAGGTGGTGCGGGTGGCGGAAACCCGCTACGGGGTAGGGCAGGGGCAGCAGGCCGACGTGCTCCAGGCCCAGGTGGAACTGGGCAGCTATCTGGACCGCCTCTTCCAGTGGACCCAGAAGCAGGAATCGGCCCGGGCCGACATTAACGCCCTCAGGTCCCAGGCGCCCCACACCGCCGTGGCCCGGCCCCAGCCGTTGACCCCTCGGACCCTGCCCCTGAGCCTGGATAACCTCCTTGCCCAGGCCGATTCCCGGCCCCAGCTCCAGGCTTTGAAGGCCCTCATCGCCAAGCAAGAGAAGGCCGTGGCCCTGGCCCGCAAGGAATATTACCCCGACGCCACCGTCTCCCTGGCTTACGGTATCCGGCAGACCTTGGCGCCCCCCATCAACCAGAAACAGCCGGACATGTTCACCGGCAGGGTGATGTTCAATCTGCCCATCTGGCACGGCTCCAAGATCGAGCCTAAGATCCGGGAGGAGCAGGCCAGGCAGAACGCGGCCAAAGAAGCTCATCAGTCCGGCTTTAACCAGCTCAGCGCCATGATTAAAGACCGGTACGCCAAACTGCAGCGCCTGGCCAAACAAGTCACCCTCTATGATCACGGCATTGTGCCCCAGGCCCGGCAAGCGTCCGCCGCGGCCCTGGCTTCCTACCAGGTGGGAACCCTGGATTTCAGCCAGGTCTACCAAAATCAAATCGCGGTTTACAATTCGGAAATGCAATTGCAGGAATATATGAAAGACTTTGAAGAAAACTGGGCCGAACTGGAATGGCTGGTGGGCCAGGAACTGCCCCGGCCCCCCGGAGGCAAAAAATGACCCCTTCCCCCCGTCGTAATCTTTTTTGGGGCCTGATACTGGGCCTGGCCTTATCCCTGGGTATTCTGGGAGTTCTCTACCTGGCGGGATTCCACCTGATGCGCCCAACACCGGCCTCCACGCCCGGGACCGCCGCGGCCCCGGGGGAACGCAAACCCTTGTGCTACGTGTCGCCCACCAGCCCCGAGGTCATCCGCTTCGAGCCGGGCAAAGATGAAAAAGGCCAGGAGCTGGTGCCGGTCTTTCCCGTCACGCCGAGCGCCCAGGTGGTGGAAGGAAAGACCCTGAAGTATTGGGTCTCCGCCACGGACCCCAATTACGTCAAGACTCAGCCAGGCAAAGACCCCAAAGGCCAGGACCTGATGCCGGTCTATGTGGAAAAGGGGGAACCCGGAACGCCGGTCAAGAAAGAACGTAAGGTCAAATACTGGATCTCCCCCATGGACCCGGGCTACGTGAGCGACAAGCCGGGCAAGGCCCCCTGCGGCATGGACATGATCCCGGTCTATGAAACCGAAGGGGAGGCAGCCGCGGAAGGCGCTATCGCGGTGGATCCCAATACCCTCCAATCCATGGGGGTCAGGACCGCCAAAGCCGAGGT
The DNA here is from genome assembly GCA_016874915.1 of Deltaproteobacteria bacterium. Taxonomy (GTDB): domain Bacteria; phylum Desulfobacterota; class Desulfobaccia; order Desulfobaccales; family 0-14-0-80-60-11; genus VGSO01. The sequence goes on along the minus strand of VGSW01000020.1, from coordinate 10,538 downwards.
GCGGCCCCTGACCCGCACCATCCGGGCGGTGGGCCTCGTCAATTACGATGAGAAAAAGTTGGCCGTAGTGACCACCAAAATCAACGGCTGGGTGGATCGCCTTTACGCTAAAGCCACTGGTGAGCCTATTCGCAAGGGCCAGCCGCTCATCAGTATTTACAGCCCCGAACTGGTCTCCGCCCAGCGGGAATACCTCCTGGCCTTGAAGAACTTGAAAACCCTGGAAAAGTCTCCTTATCCGGAAGTGAAAGAATCGGCTCAACGGCTGGCGGAAGCCTCCCGGCGGCGCCTGGAGTACTGGGACATCGGCCGCCGCCAGATTGAGGCCCTGGAAAAAACGGGAGAGGTGAAAAAGGATCTTACCCTGAGTTCCCCGGTGACCGGCATCGTCATCAAACGCATGGTCACCGAGGGCCAGATGGTCCAGGCCGGCATGCCCTTGCTGGAAGTGGTGGACTTGACCACGGTGTGGGTGGACGCCCAGGTCTATGAATACGAACTTCCATGGGTCAAGGTGGGCCAACACGCGGAAGTAACCCTGGCCTACCTTCCGGGAGAAACCCTTCACGCCAAGGTCCAGTACCTCTATCCCTATTTAAGCGGCACCACCCGCACCGCCAAGGTGCGCCTGGCTCTCCCCAATCCGGGGATAAAGCTTAAACCTGAGATGTACGGGCAGGTTTACCTCCACGCGCCCCTGGCGGAGCCGACGGTGGCGGTGCCCACCGAGGCCATCCTGGACTCCGGGGAAAAACAGGTGGTATTTATCGCCCTGGGCAAAGGCCGGTTTGAACCCCGGCCGGTGAAAGTGGGGGTGGAAGGCGACGACGGCTGGCGCCAGGTGACGGAAGGGCTGAAGGGCGGGGAGGAGATCGTCACTTCCGCCCAGTTCCTGCTGGATTCCGAGTCCCGCATCCGGGAGGCCATCGCCAAGATGCTCCGGGCGCCAGGGCATGAAGCCCACGGCGGCCCGCCGGCTCCGGGTAAGCCCCCGGCTCCTCCCCCCGCGCCTGAAACCAAGCCGGCCCCGGCCCCGGTTCATCGGCATTAAAGTAGCGTTCCTCATGATCATCAACCGAAAACCGAAAACCGAAAACACGCCTATGGTTGCCTGGATCATTGAAGCCTGCGTTCGCAATCGCACCCTGATTATCCTCCTATGGCTACTGGTGGCCGCGGTGGGCATCCACCACATGTACAATCTGCCGGTGGACGCCATCCCCGACCTTTCCGACGTCCAGGTCATCGTCTCCACGGACTTCCCGGAGCAGGCCCCCCAGGTAGTGGAGGACCAGGTCACTTATCCCCTCACCACCGCCATGCTGGCCGTGCCCAAGGCCAAGGTGGTGCGGGGCTATTCCCTCTTCGCCCTGTCGTTGGTGTACATCATCTTCGAAGACGGCACCGACATCTACTGGGCCCGCTCCCGGGTCCTGGAATATCTCAATTACGTCCGGGGCACGTTGCCGGCGGGGGTGAACCCCACTCTGGGCCCCGACGCCACCGGAGTGGGCTGGGTTTTCATGTACACCCTGGAGGACCCCACGGGGAAGCACGACCTGGCCCAACTGCGCAGCCTCCAGGATTGGTTCATCCGCTACCAGCTCCGCACCGTCCAGGGGGTGGCGGAAGTGGCCAGCCTGGGCGGCTTTGTCAAACAGTACCAGGTGAGAGTGGACCCTAACAAGCTGGCGGCCTATAATCTTCCTCTCTCCAAGATTAAGGAGGCCATCCAGAAGTCCAACCAGGACACGGGGGGCCGCCTCATCGAGATGGCGGAAACGGAGTACATGGTCCGGGGCCTGGGCTACATCAAGAACATCGCGGACGTGGAAAACGTCGTGGTGGGCACCGACGGCTCCGGCACCCCCATCCTGATTAAAAGCGTGGCCCAGGTGCGTCTGGGGCCGGAGTTGCGACGAGGCGTCTCCGACGCCAACGGCCAAGGGGAGGTGGCCGCGGGCATCGTGGTCATGCGCTTTGGGGAAAACGCCAAGGCGGTGATTGAACGGGTCAAGGCCAAACTGGAGGAGATCAAGCCGGGCCTGCCCCCGGGGGTGCGCATTGTTACCGCCTACGACCGCTCGGGGCTGATCAATCGAGCCATAGACACCCTGAAAGAAGCCATCTTTGAAGAAATCGCCATCGTCGCCCTCATCTGCGTGGTCTTTCTGCTGCACGTGCGCAGCGCCCTGGTGGCCATCATCAGCCTGCCCATGGGGGTGTTGATTTCCTTTATCCTCCAATACCAATTTAACATCACCGCCAACATCCTGAGCCTGGCGGGCATCGCCATCGCCATCGGCGACATGGTGGACGCCTCCATGGTCATGGTGGAGGACGCCCACAAACACCTGGAGCACGCGCCCCCGGGGACCGATCCCCTGCCCATCGTTTTAAACGCGGCCAAGGAGGTGGGGCCGTCCCTGTTCTTCGCGCTGCTGGTGCTGACGGTGTCCTTCCTGCCCATCTTCGCCCTGGAAGGGGAAACGGGCCGCCTGTTCAAACCCCTGGCCTTCACCAAGACCTTTGCCATGGGCGGGGCGTCAATACTGGCCATCACCTTGATTCCCATCCTGATGGTCTATTTCATCCGGGGCCGCATCATTCCGGAAACTCGGAACCCTATCTCCCGGGTCACCATGGCCCTTTACCGCCCCGTGTTGCGGGTGGTGCTGCGCTTCCCCAAGACCTCCATTCTTATCGCGGTGGCCATGATGGCGGCCACCATCTATCCCTTTATGAAACTGGGTTCGGAGTTCATGCCGGCCCTGGACGAAGGGGACCTGCTCTACATGCCCACCACCATGCCGGGCCTATCCGTCACCAAAGCCCGGGAACTCTTGCAGCAGACGGACCGCATCATCGCCAGCTTTCCCGAGGTGGAGTACGTCCTGGGCAAGGCGGGCCGGGCCGAAACCGCCACTGACCCCGCGCCCCTGAACATGATCGAGACCACCATCAAGCTCAAACCCCGGGAGCAGTGGCGTCCGGGCTACGACATGGAGCGCCTTATCAAGGAGCTGGACGCCGCGGTTAAATTCCCTGGGTTGCAAAACTCCTGGATCGGGCCCATCAAGACCCGCATCGACATGCTCTCCACCGGCATCAAGACCCCGGTGGGTCTCAAGTTCCTGGGCAACGACCTGAATGTCTTAAACCGCCTGGCGGAGGAAGTGGAGCCTATCCTTAAGAGCGTCCCCGGCACCGCCAGCGTCTATGCCGAGCGCACCACCGGGGGGTATTATCTCGATTTCGAGATCGACCGGGCCGCCGCAGCCCGCTACGGCCTCAACGTTATGGACATCCAGGACGTCATCCTCACGGCCCTGGGGGGCCAGAACCTCACCCAGACGGTGGAAGGCCTGGAGCGCTACCCGGTGAATATGCGCTACCTTCAGGACTACCGGGAGAACCTCACGGCTCTCAACCGCATTCTCATACCCACCATGACCGGGGCCCAGATCCCCATGGCCCAGGTGGCCAAGATCCGCATCCACCAAGGCCCGGACATGATCAAGAGCGAAGGGGCCCGGCGCACCTCCTGGGTTTACGTGGATATCCGGGACATTGACGTGGGCACCTACATCAAAAAGGCCAAGGAAGCCGTGGCCACCCACCTGAAGCTGCCTGCGGGCTATACTTTGATCTGGAGCGGCCAGTTCGAATACATGGAGCGGGCCCGGGAGAAGCTCCAGATCATCATCCCCATCACCGCGGTCCTGGTGATCCTGCTCCTCTACCTCAGCACTTTCAACATGACCAAGGTGGCCATCATCCTGCTGGCGGTGCCCTTCTCCCTCATCGGCGCCATCTGGCTCATCTGGTACCTGGGGTATAACTTCAGCGTGGGGGTCATCGTGGGCATCATCGCCTTGGCGGGACTGGACGCGGAAACCGGGGCCATCATGCTCTTGTACCTGGACCTGGTGCACGATGAGCGCAAGGAGAAGGGACTGCTCCGCAACTACGATGATCTGAAACAGTCGGTGATGGACGGCGCAGTGCTGCGCCTCCGCCCCAAACTGATGACCGTGCTGGCCAACATCCTGGGGCTGCTGCCGGTGATGTGGGCCACAGGCACCGGCGCGGAAGTGGCCAAGCGCATCGCCGCGCCCCTGTTCGGCGGCGTCACTACCTCCTTCCTCCTGGAACTCCTGATATATCCTGCGGTTTATCTGCTGTGGAAGTGGTACTCGGAGGTGAGGCACCTGGGACCTCAGCCCTAAGGGAAAAGGAGTCAGTTCCGGAAAGATCGAAAGGTGCTCTGCCCGCCGGGTGAATCAGCCCTCATGAGAAAGCGCCGCCCACCCTGTGCAGGGGCGGACCTGCGTGTCCGCCCCATGGCGAGCGCGCCTTCAGAGGTTCCTTCAGCTTTTTGCAGTTTTCTTAACGCAACTCGGTACCAATCAATCTCTCCCTAAGCTTTGAATCTATTTTGCCGCCCCTGGTAATGAGCAAGCGACGCCTTGAGAACCTCTCCTCTTCATTGACAACCTTGCTTGAGTTATTAGCTTTAAAAGCAAGTGCTTTGGGTTTGCTATCCTGCCGAAAAGCGACGCTAAAGGGTCTTGGCATGAAAAAATATGCTTGGCTAATAATTTTGTTAATCACCCTACTTACGGGGTGCGCCCCGGGGTACTATTATTACCCGCCCAGGGGCCATCCGGTGGACCGCTATGGCGGCATTGACCCCTATTTGTACGATTATGACCCGACCATGAGGCATTGGTACACCCCGCCATACTTCGACCCCCACCATCCATGATCGTTTGCTGACAAGGCACAGAAGAGCACGGACGGGAGGAGGCGCAGGAGGCGGGCGTCTTTCATTGCGGCGGTTTAAATGCTGAAAGGCAGGATGGCGTTTATCTGGTTCACTCTGGGCGGCATGGCCGTGGGCTACTTGCTGGTCCACCCCTTTGCCATGCTGGCTTACATTATCGGCCCCCAGCATCCCCACTCTCCCTGGGACTTTACCCTTTGGGGCCGCCAACTTCATCTTTCATTCAGCCGGGATATGCTGGCCATGGGCCTGGCTTTTGCCTTTATGGGCGGGGCGGCCGGCTTCATCCTGGGGGCCTGGCACCTTCAGAAGGAGCGCCTGGCCGCAGCCCGGCTGGAGTCTCAGAAGCGCCAGGCAGCCCTGGACACTCTGCAGCAATTGATGGTTACCCTGGCCCACCACATCCGCAACGCCAACGTGGTCATCGGCGGCTACAGCGCCCGCCTGCAAAAGGGCCTCCCGGACCCCCAATGGCGGCAGCCCCTGGAAATGATCCATCAGGCTTCCCACGAAATCGACGCGGTGATCAAGTCCCTGGAAGATCTGGCGGAAGTGAGCGCGGTGCCATACGTCAATGGCAGCCAGTCCCGAATGATTGATCTTAAACAGGAGTTGGAGGCCCGCCTGGCCACCAAGGCTAGGAAGGAGCAACATGAATCTTGAACAGTGCGCCCCGGCGGTCCTTGAAGCCTTGATCCGCCAGAAGAGAACCTGGGTTTATCCCTGGATCGGCATCCTGTTTGGCATCGCGGTGGGAATCTTAATCGGCCACCCACTTTCGATGCTGGCGCATGATTATTACAATTCTATTATTTCGGGTGCCCCATTTGATATAAGAGGAGCCCTCTCCCACAGCTTTCATTGGCACATGTGGCCCATGACGCTCATCTTTGCCGGGTTTGGAGGGATAGTTTGGGGTTTCATCGGCTTCATTTTGCAACGCCTCAGAGAGAATCGCCTACGCCTGGACGCCGCGCACCAGGAGCTCCAGAGACAGGCCAGGTACCTCAATACCTACCTGATGGTCAGCTCCATGGTCGCCCAATGCCTGGACCTCCACGAACTCCTGGAGGCTGTTTTAAATGTCATAATGGAAACCGTGTCTGCGGAAGGAGCCTCCGTTCTTCTCCTGGACGAGGATCAGGCGAACTTCCGGTTCTATAGCATCGAGGGCCCTGCCAAGCAGTGTCTAATGGCCGTGACCTTTCCCGCCGACAAGGGCATAGCAGGTTCCATCCTGCAGGCTCAGAGGTCGGAGGTCATCAACGATGTGCAACGCGACCCGCGATTCTTCAGGAGGTTCGATTCCGAATATGGCCTTGTCACCCAAAACCTGATCGCCATTCCCCTCACCGCCGGTGAGGAAAAGATTGGCGTCATGGAAGTTCTTAATAAATCCGGTGGCGAGCCTTTTACGGACGAAGAACGCCTGCTGCTGGACTCCATCGCCGAAGAAATCGCCTTTGCCATTCGGAATGCCAGAATTTTCGAATACGTTATCAATAGCTACTGCAAGCAGCGCCAGGGGCAAACATCATGCAAGGGGTGTAAGAGACCTTTGCGGTCCTGGACCCCTTGCGTTAAATATCTCGAAAAAAGTCTTTAGAACAATGACTTATTACTCATCGGATTCCTTAGACTTCAGTCATGACCGCCTGACCCTCATGGGCGGGCTGGCCTTGGCGCGAAATTCCGAAAAACCCCATGAAACCAGACAATGAACGTCCGATAGTGTTGCAGCCTCCCGGCTACCGGGAAAGGACCTGGTTCTACCCCTGGGCGGGCTTGTTTCTGGGGTTAGGCCTGGGATTCCTGGTGGGCCATCCGCTGTCCATGGTGGTCCACAATATCCATACCCATATTTACGAGGGCGCGCCCCTGGACATAACCGGGGCCCTGGCCCACAGCTTCCACATTCACATGTGGCCCATGATCGCCCTATTTTCCCTGTTCGGGGGAGTGGTTTGGATGGTCATCGGCTTTATTTTTCAACGCCTGAGGGATCAGCGCCTGCGCCTGGACGGCCTGCACCAGGAATTCGAACTCCAGGTGGCGGCCTTGCGGCATCATTACAAGAACCTGGCTATAGGCATTCATGGGTTTTCCACTCGGATCAAGCGGAAACTGGATAATCTGGACGAACAATTCCGCCAGTGCGCCAGGGAGAATTGTCCGACCTATAAAGGCTTTCACCAGGAATTCCAGGCCCTGGGGCAGAACGCCGGCATTTTGGAAGATGCGGCCCAGCGCCTCTCCCATGTTTTAAGGCAGGAGCTTCTCTTCTTAAAAGCCCTGACTTCTGATTCGATGACTTGCGAACCCCTAGACTTCTACCCCGTACTTATCCATGCCGTAAATGACCTGATAGGTTTGCGCTTTCGGGACAAAAAGGTAACGGTGGAACTTAACGGCCGCCCTTTGGAAGATTGCCGGGATACTCTGGTCTTTCCCTTCGAGCCCTATACCATGGAAGTAATCCTTCAAAATATCATCGGCAATGCCATGAATTATGGAGAGGTGATCCATATCGGGGTAAAGGACGGGGGCAATCGGGTGCGGGTGGAAGTACAGGACAACGGCCCCGGCATGGAAGTGGAAAAATTGCGACAGAGTCTTTTGCTGCCGGCAGACCGGCGCCAGGCGGAAAGCTCTCACTTGGGATTGAAGGTGAGTCTCCATTTGCTGGAGAAGTGCGGCGGCCGGCTGTCCGCGTGGAGTAAACCGGGAGCCGGAGCGCTCTTTATCATCGAGGTCCCCAAGCAGCCTTTGGTTGCTTATTGATTCATGCTTGGAAAAGTTCTTTTGATTATTGCCTTTGCTCCTGAAAGGCAATCCAGAGATGGCATCTTGAGACCTCCATTACTTTTCATCCTTTACGGGTGAGCCAACGGCTCATGAGCGACTGCTTAGAAAAAAAGGCGCGGTGCCTGGGGGGGTATATGCTCTTAAAGGGGGGAGATGTATGTGCCGCCTTGCAGTACGGTGGAAATGGCGGTGGGAAGGTCGGTGTCGGCATGCTGTTTCAGGAGGTAGCCATCAGCGCCGGCGGCCATGGCTCGCTCAAAGTACTCTTTGCTCTTGTGCATGGTCAGGATTAATACCTTGATATCCGGATAAACTGCTTTGAGTTGGGGAAGAACTTCCAGTCCTCCCATGCGGGGCATGGAGATATCCAGAATCACCAGGTGCGGTGAGTTCTCGCATTCCTTGAGGTGTTTGAGAAGTTCCACCCCATCGCTTACTTCCCCCACCACCTGCCAGTTCGGGTTTCCCTCGATCATCTTGCGAATCCAGAGGCGGACCACGACATGGTCTTCCGCCAACAGGATAAAATATGGACAGATATCCCTGGACACCAGTTTTCTATTTCCTATTACCCAGGATGCCCCAAGCTACGCCACTACCCGAGGGTAATATATTCTAATTATATTATTAATAAAATATATCGGTATAATTACCTATTTTTCCACTGGCATACTTCCCTAGTTAATTTGAGGCTCTTTAAAAATTAATTCCAGCCTGGGACATCTTGATGACACCTTTAATCCCCGGTAATCTGCGCACTACGGCCATGGCCATCCTGCCTCCCCGGCAGGTGGAGACGGCCTTGGAGTTGGCCCTATCCCTGGATATCCCCTTTTGGCCCCAATTGCCCCACGTGAGCTTTTATGAAGATATGTACGTTCAGGCGGCGGAGCACTTCCCCGGCATCCTGCTTTTTCCGGAGGAAAACCGCATCCGCTTCGACACCGCCAAGTTCTTCGAGGGGTTGCCGGAACTCTTAGACCGGTGGGAAGACCTGGAATACTTCGACCTGACCCCCCAATATTCCGTGGTCTATCACCGGTTCCTGGAGATGGACCTGAGCGGCTATATTGCCATCCGGGGCCAACTGGAAGGTCCGGTGAGCTTCGGCTTGAAGATCCTGGACGAGAATGACCGGCCCATCATCTTCAATGACGAGGTTCGGGGCATCATGATGGACTTCATGGCCCGGCGGGCCCAGGCCCAGCTTGTGCGCCTAAAGGAGAAGCACCCCCGGGCCTTCATGTTCATTGACGAGCCGGGGCTTCAGTTTATCTTCAGCTCCGTTTCCGGCTATCCCGACACCCGGGCCAAAGAAGACCTGGACCGCTTTTTCGCCCAAATTGACCGGCCCCGGGGCATTCATTTGTGCGGCAACCCCGATTGGGAGTTTCTTCTCAACCGGGATATCGATATCCTGTCCATGGACATCTACACCAACGGCGAGGTCTTTAGCTGCTACGGCCCCGCGGTGCGCCGCTTCCTGGATAGGGGCGGGGTGCTGGCCTGGGGTCTGGTGCCCACCGGTTTTGAAGATTTCAATAAGGAGACTCAGGATCACCTCATGGCTTACCTGGAGGGCCTGTGGCCTATTCTTTTCAAAGCCGGCATTGAACGGGACCAGATGCTGGCCCAGAGCCTGCTGGCCCCGGCCACCTGCTGCCTCATCAACCCGGACCAGGAAAAAACCGTGGCCCGGGCCTATGCCTGGCTGCGGGAACTGTCGCTGCGCCTGCGGGAAAAATATAAACTGGATTGATTTTTCACCAGTCAGGCTAGTAAGTTTTCGATTAATTTTGAAACCCATTTTGATACTGATCACTGATCGCTGATCACTGGCAACTGACCATGCCCCCCTGGCAAACTCCGGCCATCGTTCTTAGTGTTAAGCCATACGGCGAGGCTGACCTTTTGGTAGACTTTCTTACGCCTACCCAGGGGCGTCTCACCGGCATGGCCAAACATGCTTTAAAAAGCCGGAGACGCTTTGCCAACTGCCTGGAGCCTCTGAACCGGGTGACTTTCTTCCTGGGTCCCCGCCGGGGGGAGTTGGAATTCCTTCAGAAAGCGGAATTATTGGACTCCTTCCCCACCCTCCGCCGTGACCTGAAGCGCCTGGGGGCCGCCGCGGTGCTGGCGGAGTTGGCGGGCCTGCTGGCCGCGCCGCCGGAAACGGTGGGAACGATCTTTCAGACCATGGAAGAAGCCCTGAGACTGCTGGATCAGGGGCAGGCCCCCCCTGACTCCTTGCTGCCGCCCTTCCTCCTCCGCCTCTTAACCCTGGGCGGCTATGGCCCCCGGCTGGCCGCCTGTCTGAGCTGCGGCCGGGAGCCGGAAGGGCCGGTTTATTTCAGCATTCCCCGGGGCGGAATTTTTTGCACTTCGTGCCGGGGGGAAGCTGCCGGTCCCATCCTGGCCTTGACTCCGGGGACCTGGAAATCCTTGCGCCTGGCCCAGGGTATGGCTCTGGACAAGCTGTCCCGGCTCCGACTCCTGGAGTTCCAGCGAAATGAAAGCCTGGCCCTCTTCCGGGCTTTTCTGCGCCACCACCTGGGCCGGGACCTGAAGGCCTGGGGCTTTTGGGAAAAAGTTAGTTGCAAGGTTGATTAGATTCCCGTTTTTTGTTTTCTGTTTTCTGTTTTCTGTTTTCTGCAGTTGGTTTGGGCAATGCGGGTGATTTTGGGTTCGGGGTTCGGGGTTCGGGGTTCTGGATTCTGAGTTTTAATCAAACCTTGAACTTTGATGGATTCGTAAAAAGTCGCTTATTGTTAATTATCTGAAATAATTTAAGATTATGGTATTTTTTTCTTGTCGGGCGTCGCTTTTTATGGCATAATTCGGTGAAAAATCAACGGGTTAATGGCAAAAAGATGATTCGTACACGCGATCCCCGACAAGCCTCATTAATTGATCCCTGGGGGGATTTAGGTCCTAAGCGCCGCCAGTT
>VGSW01000019.1 GCA_016874915.1 Deltaproteobacteria bacterium | reverse complement strand
ATAATCCAAAAAAACAAGATCTGAATCTGGACGCACCTTCTCAAAATAATCACTATCAATAAAATTAACTTTTTCTCTAATTTTAATAAAATCGCGAAGATAATATCCTTTTGAATCTACTTTTGCTCCAGAGAATTCCCTTATTATAAAAACCTTATTACTACTATTAAATTGTCTATCTATTTCATAATGCGCTCTTTGACTAGAATCAAAATAAGAATCTGTCAATTCTTCTGCAAATTTTAAAAATGATTTGCCCCTTGCATTGACGATTCTGTAAGGACGATCTAATTTTTTAAGTAGGTTACAAACTGTTTCCTCAATTTCATCCAAATGCTCTTCTTTGAAGCCTATCAAAAATCCAACTTTAATGTCATGGTTAGTATTGTGATTATTATGAAATAAACAATTAAAAAATAAGCTGTATTTTGCAAAAGAGAATAAGGAAGATATTCTCTCTATTTCTTCTTTACTCTGATCCAATTGTTCGCAAAATTCTTTAAGGTGTTCAATTGTTATTTCCTTCTTTTCTTTCTTATGAATTTTTTGTTTTTTATTAAAATATTTCATAAAATCTATTATAACGTCTTTCATATTGCCGCCCCTTTAAAGTTATTTATATGCATCTGTAATTATATAGAAATATGCAAGCCCAAATTTTTATCTGATAGGGATCACTCCCACTCAATCGTACTGGGCGGCTTGGACGAAATATCCAGCACCACCCGGTTCACCCGTTTCACTTCGTTGATGATGCGGTTGGCCAGATGGGCCAAAAATTCGTGGGGGAGGCGGCTCCAGTCCGCGGTCATGGCGTCCACGGAATCCACGATGCGCAGGGCAATGACGTGCTCGTAAGTGCGCTCGTCGCCCATGACCCCCACGGTGCGCACCGGCAGCAGCACCGCAAACGCCTGCCACACCTGGCGGTAGAAGTCAGAGGCCTGCATCTCCCCCTGGACGATGGCGTCGGCTTCCCGGAGAATATCGAGCTTGTCCGGGGTGACCTCTCCCAGGATGCGGATGGCCAGCCCCGGCCCCGGGAAGGGATGCCGCCACACCAGGCTGTCGGGCAACCCCAGCTCCTGGCCCACTTCCCGCACTTCGTCTTTGAACAGCTCCCGCAGGGGTTCCAGCAACTTCAACGGCATGACGGTGGGCAGGCCCCCCACGTTGTGGTGGGTCTTGATGGTGGCCGAGGGGCCTTTGAAGGACACACTTTCGATGACGTCAGGATACAGGGTCCCCTGGGCCAGGTATTTGACTCCGCCGATCTTCTTGGCTTCCGCGGCAAAGATGCGGATGAATTCGTGGCCGATGCGCCGGCGCTTTTCTTCCGGGTCAGTCACTCCTTGGAGGACGTTCAAGAATTCGTAGGTGGCGTCCACATTGACTAGGTTCAGGTGGTGGTGCTTACGGAAGAGGTGGGCCACCTCTTCGGCCTCGCCCTTGCGCAGTAGGCCGTTGTTCACGAAGACGCAGGTGAGGCGGTCCCCGATGGCCCGGTGCACCAGCACCGCAGTCACCGAAGAATCCACCCCGCCGGACAGGGCGCAGATCACCCGCTCCTCTCCCACCTGCTCCTGAATGGCCTGGGTGGAGGCTTCGATGAAGGAGCGCATGGTCCACAGGGGTTTAAGCTCGCAGATGCGGAAGAGAAAATTTGACAGTATTTCCTTTCCCTTGGGGGTGTGCTTCACTTCCGGGTGAAACTGCACCCCGTACAGGCGGCGGCTCTTATCCCGGATGGCCCCCACCGGGCAGGCGTCACTGGCGCCGATGATCTCAAAGCCCGGGGCCAGCTTTTCCACCCGGTCGCCGTGACTCATCCACACGGTCTCCACCGGTTCCAGGCCGTGGAAGAGGTCGCTGAAATCCGTGATGGTAAAGGTCTTGGCGCCATACTCCCGGGAGACCGCGGGGGCCACTTCCCCGCCCAGCAAGTGGTTGAGGAGCTGGATGCCATAGCAGATACCCAGAATCGGCACCCCCAGGCTGAACAGTTCCAGATCCACGCTAGGGGCGTCCCGGTCATAGACGCTGCGGGGGCCGCCCGAGAGAATGACGCCCTGGGGCGCGAACTCCCGGATGGCCTTCAGGGGCATGATATAAGGGTGAATCTCGCAATAGACCTTGAACTCCCGCACCCGCCGGGCAATGAGCTGGGTGTATTGGGACCCGAAATCCAGGATGAGCACTTTTTCCTTGTGGGGGTCAATCATAAGGCGGACGCAGTTTTCCCAATTTTTATCAGAAACTTAAATAATTATAGCCGCAGAGGGGGAAAAAAGCAATTGAGAGGTGTGGGGGAACGGACCGGGGACCGGAGACCGAGGACCGAGGACCGGAGACCGGAGACCGGAGACCGGAGACCGGGAAATTTTTCCTGTCTCCCGTCCCCCGTCCCCGGTCTATTAAAACCCCAAAGGAGTGATATACCGTTCCTGGATGGCTATCAGGGTTTCCGGGGAAGGGATTCCGTATCCGGCCAGCAGGTCGTTCAGGTCCGCGGCCACCTCCCGCAGGCGGCCCAGGGCGGTTCTCCGGGCCATATCCAGGACCTCCCAGTCGCCCGTGGCCTCAAGTTCCCAAAAGGCCGGTTCCAATTCCGGCAGGAGGAGCGAATAGAGTCCGGGGCGCAGGGCCAGCATCATGGCCAGGGAGGGCCAGGCCCGTTCCCGGATGAGATAGGCCAGCCGGCCCCATTCGTTCACTTCCGCCAGGACGTCCTTGAGACCCCGAATCCAGTTCTCCGCCCGGGTCTGGGGAAAATGTTCCAGGATAAAGGGAAATGCGGTTTTCAGGCTGGGCTCCAGGGCCTCCCCTATTTCATGGTGAATGACGGCTTCCAGTTCCGCCTCCAAAAGGGCCACCAGTTCCGCCAGGTGGCGGTCAGGGTTCTGAAGCAGCCTGGCAAGCGGCAGGCCGCAAGCTTCCAGGGCGATCTTCAGGAAACGGTTGTTCTGCTGCACCGGGTCCGAAAGGCGGTCCCAGAGGAAAAAAGCCAAAGCCTGTTTGCGGGCGTAAATCAGGGTCCCCTGGCACAAGGCCGGGGTGCCGTCCAGGTCCCGGGCCAACTCTTGGTCCAAGACCAGGATGGTGACCTCACCCTGGCGCCGCACCTGGGCCAGTTCCCCCAGGAAAAAGGTGGGGGCCAGCCCCCGGGCCAGTCCGGCCCCATAAGCCAGTCCCTGGGGAATGAGGCGTTCGTTTAGTTCCGCTACCCCAAAAGGGTCGAAATGGACGCCGTCCCAAATTAGGGGCTGCCAGGCGCGGTCTTCCAGGTTTTCCCAATGGCGCTCCCGGCCCTCCACCCAGGTCAGGACCATCTCCGGGTCCGGCTCCCGCCAGGGAGGCAGGCCATGCTCCCACTTGTACATGGCCCGCAGGCGAAGTATCAGCCCGCATAAAGAGTACTGCCCCGCCTGCCCGGCGCTGGCGATGTGGCAGTTTTCCCGCACCTGGCGGATAAGGGATTGGAATCTTGCGGAAGCCATAAAAATATTTAACCGCAGATGAACGCGGATTAACGCGGATAAGTACAGATTATTTCAATAAATCGGCGAATTTTTGGGCCAGCTTCTTATCGAGAGACTGGAGGGTCCGGTATTCCCGGGCCGCGGCGTCCTTATCTCCCATCTGCGCGTAATAGGCGCAGAGCCCCAGGTGGGCTTCGGCGTCGCCGGGCTTGAGGCGCACCGCTTCCTGGAAGGCCTGCCCCGCGTCCTTCCACTGCTCCAGCTTCATATAAGCCATCCCCAAATTTTTATGAGCCTTGGCCAGATCAGGCTGGAGCTTGACGGCCTGACGAAAGGCGTCCCGGGCCTCCTGGTGGCGTCCCAATTTACCCAGGGCCAGCCCCAGATGGTAGTGGGCCTCGGCGTTCTGGGGATGGAGGCCCACCGTTTGCTGGAAGGCCTGGCGGGCGTCCTCCCAAAGCCCCAACTTGATATAAGCCACGCCCAGGTTCTCATGGGCCTGGCTCCATTGGGGCTGGAGGCGGATGGTCTCCTTAAACTCCTTCACCGCGTCCTGGTACTGCTGGCGCCGGGCATACGCCAGCCCCAGGTGATGGTGGGCCTCGGCATAGTCCGGCTGGAGGCGGATGGCTTCCTTGAAGGCCCGGACGGCATCGTCCAGACGGTTATCTCGGGCCAGGCGCTCGCCCTTCTGGAACTGACTCCGGGCCTGGGGGGAGATTTCATTCTCCTGGACTTCCTGGCCCAGGGCCGGGAAGGGGATCGCGGCCAGGGTTAACAGTAGCGTTATTAGCAAATATGAAATTTTAGACAAACCTTCATCTCCTTAATCCACAGATTACGCAGATTGGCACAGATTAATAATTATCCAGCGGATGGACCCTATGGCGGACGCACCAGGCGAAGATCAGGTTGAAGGGCAGCATGTGCAGGGTGTAAAGGCGCGGGGTCAGGCGCCGCAGCATGGAAGACAGAGAATAAAACCGGCGGTTGGCCCGCCAATACTCGTCTTCCAACTGCTTGGGGGTCATGTGCCGGGGCCGGTACACCACCTGGAAGCCGCAGTATTTGGTCCAGTCATGGTCATAGATGCGGCCTTCGTTCATCAACTGCTCCCGCACCTTGGTGCCCACCCGGGGGGACAGAATGAACATAAAGGACACCGGGGCCTTGATGCGGATGAGAAAGTCCACGGTGCTGTCGAAGATGTCCGGCCGGTCGCCGTCCAGACCGAACATGACGTTCACCGAGTAGCCGATGCCCCGCTTCTCCAGGGCCTTGAACTGGCGCTCGTAGTCCTTGATTTTGTTTTGCTTCTTATTGATGGATTTGAGGCTGTCCGGGCTGATGCTCTCCATGCCGATGTTGACGTGCATGCAGCCGCTCCGGGCCATGAGATCCAGGACTTCCAGGTCATCCCCCACGCTGGTGGTGGCCAGGCATCCATAAACCAGTCCCAAAGGGATGAGGCGCTCCATGATCTCCATGGCGTGGCGGCGGTTGGCCACGAAATTGTCGTCCACGAAATAGATGAACTGGCTGCCGGTGAGGCGCCCGATCTCCTGGATTTCATGGAGCACTTCGTCCACCGGCCGGTGGCGGAAGCGGCCGCCGTACACCTGGGTGACTTCGCAGTAATTGCAGGCCCAGGGACAGCCCCGGGTGGTCTGGGCCGGGATGTTCAAGAGTTTGTATTTTTTCAGGTCCAGGAGGTCGTATCGGGGCACCGGCAGCCCCTTCAAATCCGAAAGCTTCTCCGCCTGGTACCGGGGCTGGAGGCTTCCGGCCTGAAAATCTTGCAAGAGTCGGGGCCAGGTCTCTTCCGCTTCCCCCAGGACCAGGGCGTCGGCGTGCTGCTGGGCCTCCTCGGGGGCCAGGGTGACGTGGAAGCCGCCCATGACCACCTTGACTCCCCGGCGGCGGAACCCCGCGGCCAGCTCATAGGCCCGGGGGGCCTGGTGGGACATGAAGGAAATGCCCACCAGGTTGCAGTCTTCCTGAAAAGTGATCTCCTCCAGCAGATCGTCTTTGATTTGCACCGGGATGTCCGGAGGCGTCAGCGCGGCCACGTAAGGCAAGGTCATGCCCAGCAGCCAGCGCTTTTTCCGTTTATCCAGGCGCCCGTTCCGGCGGTAGCGGGAGGGTTGAATGAGCAGGACTTTCAAAGGCTTATTACCTCAAATTTTGCACCACAGAGGCACAAAAAATGTAGCGCAGCCGCCCTCGGCAGTGTTTGAACAGGCGGGGGCGCCTGTTCTAGATTTTCCGTGTCTTCGTGGTTAAAAATCATTTCAGCGCCTCACCATCCGCGAAAGCGCCGCTTCACCAGACCCGGCTCCATGATCAAGAGAAGCAAAATACCCACCAGGAATCCGCCCACGTGGGCCCACCAGGCCACCCCGCCGGCTTGCTGCGGCCCCACCGTGGAAAAGGCGCCGAAGAGGAATTGCATGACAAACCAAAAGCCCAGGAAGATGTAAGCCGGGATTTCCATGAAAGTGACCAAAATAAAAATAGGCACCAAGGTAAAGACCCGGGCCCCGGGAAAGAGAACGAAATAAGCCCCCATCACCCCGGCAATGGCGCCGCTGGCTCCCACCAGGGGGATCCGGGAATAGGGAGAGAACAGGAGGTAAATGAGATTGGCCCCCACCCCCGAAAGCAGGTAAAGCGCCAGGTATCTCCAGTGCCCCAGCACGTCCTCCACGTTGTCTCCGAAGATGTAAAGAAACCACAGGTTGCCCAGGAGGTGGAGCCAGCCGCCGTGGAGAAAGATGGAGGTCAGGAGAGGAAAAAAGGTGACGCTCAGGGAAACCTGGCCGCTCCATAAAAACTGAAGGAAACGGCCGGGCACAAACCCCAGGATTTCAATGGCCCGGGGGAGAAGTTGCCCTAGAGATAGTTCCCACAGGAAGAACAAGGCCGTCACCCCGATGATGACGAAATTGACGTAAGGGCGGCGAAAGGACGGAATATTGTCGCGTAGCGGGATCATGGTGGAATCGACTTCTTTTATAATACCAATTTTCCTCGGGAATAAAAGCGGCAGGCTGGGGAAAGTTTGACCGGAGACCGAGGACCGGAGACCGGGTTTTTTTCCGGTCTTCGGTCCCCCGTCTCCCCGGTATATTTTCCCTGGCAGAATCTTGGCGCTTTAGTGTCTTGGCATGAAGATTTAACACACGTTCAAGGATTACGGCCGGTTGACCAGAAGCCGCTTGCTGGGAATACGCAGGACAGTCGCGGCCTCTTCCAGGTAAGGCTCCGCCGGGACCGCGTCATCGATGAGCAGAAAGACCCGGGCGGAACTGTGCCACAGCTCTTTGAGCCGGCTCGGGGAAATCAGGTAGTTGTCCTGCGGGGCCACCGGGTAAGGAAACTGGGGCAGGCCGTCCCGCTGCACCATGAGGAGGCGGCGCCCGGAATAAAAGACCAGGGAGGCGCCCAATTCGAATTCCTCGATGCGCTCCATGACGATGACGTCCTGGGGGCCGGCGTTATCCCGGAGATATTCCGCGGGGGCCTTATCGCTCAAATGGGGGGAGAGAATATAGAGGGATATGAATGTGAAAAAAGCAACCACCAGGGCCAGGGCGCTGAAGCAGGTGACCACCACCCAGGGCCGGCGCCGGCCGAAGATCACCCCCCCTAAGGCCAGGCCGGGCAAAATAAAAGAGGCCGGTTTAGCCAACGGCAGGATCATCGGCGCCATGCCGATGAATTCCCGACGGTTGCCGACGCACAGGGCCTCCAGATGGGGCAGCAGCACCACGACGAACATTCCCACCACCGCGACCGCCAACAGCGCCCAGTAGGGGCGGCGGTCCTGGGAAGAGGCCAGGTAGCGCTCCAGGCGCCATCCCACCACCAGGGCCAGGGGCGGCAAGGCCGGCATGGAGTAATATTCAATGCGGCTGGCCGAGAGCGTAAAAAAGCCCAGGATGACCCCGGCCCAGATGAGCAAGAGCCGGGCCTCTTGGTTATCACCCCGGGTTTGACGCCAGAATTTTATTAGGGCTTCGGGGAGCAGCACCGTCCACGGCATGAGCCAGATGAGCAGAAAGACCCAGAACCCCCAGAGAGAAAATGGGATGATGTCCGCGGGCTGGCGCTGGCCGAAGAAGCGGAGAAACTGCTCGTTGATGATCTGATGCTTCAAAAACCCCGGATGGGCCTTTTCCACCCCCACGAACCAGGGGACTATCAACAGGATGGCCAGGGCCAGCCCCTTGGGGGAAAAGATCAGGGAGAGAAGCCGGGGCTGACGGAGCGACAGGGCGTACAGCAGGCAGATGAGCACGGGAAAACCCGCGCCGATAAAGGACTTGCTCAGGAAGCCGGCCACCAGGCCCAGGAAAAAGAGGACGGCCCACTTAAAGGCCGGCTCGTCCTTCCAGCGCATCATGAAATAAAGGGACGCGGCCATGGACACGGTAATGATGTGGTCCGTGAGCAACTGGAGGTGGAGAGCGCAGAACCCCACGGAACTCAGCAGCACCACCCCCCCCAGCCAGGCGGCTCTGACACCCAGCAGCCGCCTCCCGATGAGATAGGTGAGCCAGACTTCCAGAACCGAAAGCCCCAGGGTGGGCAGGCGGGCGCTCCAGTCCGATACTCCAAAAATCTTGTAACCTATAAGGTTGAGCCAGTAGAGCAGGGGAGGCTTGTCCAGATATGGGGCCCCATTCAGAGTGGGAGTGAGCCAGGACCCCGAAGCCAGCATCTCCATGGGGATGAGGGCGTACATGCCCTCGCTCCGGGACAGGGGAATCTGCCAGAACAGGGGGGCATAAACGGCCAGGCACGCCAGACACAGGGTCCAGCCATTGAGCCAGCGGTCCGGGGCAGAGTTGTTCATTTAACTCTGTGTGTCCTCTGTGCCTCTGTGGTTAAGAAAAGTTCCACCGCAGCATGCACCACAAGTCCCTAAGCCCCAGGTGGCGGACCACGGACGGCTCAAAACCCGAATGCATCATGCATTGGGCGCAGCGGGGGTCCCGTCCCACCCCGTAATTTTCCCACGGGGTGCTCTCCATCATCTCCTCAAAGGTGGGGTAATGGGTGTCCACGATCTGGTAGCAGGGCGCCCGCCAGCCCCGGGGGTTGCGGGTGGGGTTGGCCCAGGGGGTGCAGTCGTAGTGCCGCTCCCCCCGGAGGAAACTGAAGTACAGCGGCGTGCTGAAATATTTGAATTTCCGGGCGTCCTTTTGGGTCAGCCGGGTAAACTTGTCCTTGATCTCCTCCCGGCTGAGGAACAGCTCCGGGTTCACCCCGTCAAAGCTGTAGGCCGGGGACACCAGGAGGCCGTCCACCCCCAACCGGGTGAGCAGGGCGAACAGGGCCTTGAGCTCCTCTGGGTCGGTCTCCTGGTAAACGGTGGTGTTGGTGCAGACCCGGAAGCCCTGGTCCTTGGCGGCTTGGATGGCCCGGATGGCAACATCGAATAACCCCGGCCGGCCCAGGATGGCGTCATGGGTGGGGGCCAGGCCGTCCAGGTGGACGCTCAAGGTAAGGCGAGGAGACCGGGGCAGCCGGGGAAGAGACTTTTCTAAGAGGATGGCGTTGGTGCAGAGATAAACGTGCTTCTTGCGGTGCACCATCTCCTGGGCCAGCTCGAAGACCGGGGGATAAATGAGGGGTTCGCCGCCGGTAATGGTGACCACCGGTGCGCCGCATTCCTCCACGGCCGCCAAACACTCTTCCAGGGTGAGGGATTGGCCCAGGGTGTCCCGGTACTCCTGGATGCGGCCGCAGCCCACGCAGGCCAGGTTGCACTGGTGGGTAGGCTCCAGCATGAGCACCAGGGGGAATTTTTCTTCCTTCTTCAGACGCTTCTTGGTGAGATAGCGCCCCAGGTCGTAGCTGAGACTTAAAGGGAAACGCAAAGTTCCACCTTAGTTTCGAATTTTAGATAATCGGTGTTAATCTGCGTAATCTGTGGATCAAACATAACCGCGCTCCCTAAACCACTCCACCGCATCTTCCAAAGCCCGGCGCGCCGGGGTCACCGTAAATCCCAATTCCTTCACCGCTTTGCTGTTATCGAAATACATGTATTTCCGGGCCATGCGCACCGCGGTCAAGGGCATGCGGGGCGGCTTACGGCTGATGTAAGTAGCCCAGCCCTCGTTGACGCAGGCCATGGCCAGGATGGGCCAATAAGGGAGCCTAACCCGGGGCGCCCGGCGGCCGCTGACTTCTGCCAATAGCTGCAATATTTGGGAGAGGCTCAGGTTTTCGTTTCCCAGGATATACTTCTCCCCCACCCGTCCTTTTTCCTCGGCCAGGAGGTGGCCCCGGGCCACGTCCCTAACGTGCACGATATTGAGGCCCGTCTCCAGGTAGGCGGGCATGCGGCCTTTCAGGAAATCCACGATCATCTGGCCCGTGGGCGTAGGCCGGTAGTCCCAGGGTCCCACCGGGGTGCTGGGGTTGAGGATGACCACCGGCAGCCCCTGTTTAGCGTACTGCACCGCGGAGAGTTCCGCCGAGAATTTGGTGCGTTTGTACTGGCCCACCATGTCGTAGTAAGTAACAGGGGTGTCTTCGGCGCCCGGGACGCCGTCACCAGGATTCCCCAAAGTCCCCACTGTACTGGTATAAACAAATCGCTCTACACCCTGGGCATGGGCCTCAGCCAGGAGGTTTTGGGTGCCCTGGACATTGATGGCGTACATGACCTCCGGGTCCGGCACCCAGAGGCGGTAGTCCGCGGCCACGTGGAAGACCCGGGCGCAGCCTTTCAAGGCCTGGGCCAGAGAGTCCCGGTCCCGGAGGTCGCCCTTGGCCACCTCCACGTCCAGGCCGTTCAGGGCCGGATGGTCGTCCTGGCGCACCAGGACCCGGACCTCCCGCCCCGCAGCCAGGAGCTCCTCCACCACCGCCCGGCCTACAAAGCCGGTGCCGCCGGTTACTAGAGTTTTGGTCATGCTTGCCACATGCTGGTAAAAAGTGCTTACTGGGGGAAGGAGCCTGGGAGTCGGCGGTTTGGCGGTTTAGCGGGTTAGCGGTTTAGAGTCAAAAAGCTAAATGCTAAACCGCTAACCCGCTAAACCGCAATTTTCTCCCAGTCCTCCCCTCAAATCATTCTTTCATCGCTCTCAAATACCGCCCCAGGGCCCAAAGGGGGAAGACGTCGCGATAGAGGTGGTAGCGGATCATGAAGTGGCCGGGGAAGCCGGTGCCGGTGAAATAAGGCTCATCCCAGCGGCCCTGGTCGTTCTGGGTTCTTAGCAGATATTCTACCCCGGCCCGCACCTCCGGGGCAAGGGCCTCTCCCGCGGCCATGAGGCCCAGTAAGGCCCAGGAGGTTTGGGACGCGGTGCTGGGGCCGCACCCCTCCATCTCCTTGTAAGGGTAGCACTCGCAGCACTCGCCCCAGCCGCCGTCGGGGTTCTGGTGTTTCTGGAGCCAGGCCGCGGCCCGGCGCACGTAAGGCTGGCCCATATCCTCGCCGATGGCCTTGAGGCCGGCCAGCACCGTCCAGGTGCCGTAGATGCAGTTGACCCCCCACCGCCCCCACCAGGAGCCGTCGGGTTGCTGGGTGCGGCGCAGAAAGTCCAGGGCCGGACCCACCGCGGGATGCTTTAGCCCGTAGCCGCAGACCCCCATCATTTCCAGGACCCGGCCGGTGATATCTTCCGTGGGGGGGTCCACCAAAGCCTTGAGGTCCCCGAAGGGAATGGCGTTGAGCCACTCTTTGGTATTGTCCTTGTCGAAGGAGGCGAAGCCGCCGTTCTTGGACTGCATCCCCAGGCACCAGTTGAGGCCCAGCTCCAAGGCCTGACGGTGGGCCTCCGGGTGGGCCAGGGCCTCTTTCAGGGCCGCCACCACCACGGAGGTGTCATCCAAGTCGGGGTACCAGTTGTTGACGAACTCAAAGGCCCAGCCGCCCGGGGGCAGATCAGGGGCCTTGACACTCCAGTCCCCGGGCTTCAAGATCTGCATGGCTAGAAGCCAGTCCGTGGCCTGGGTTAGGGCCGGGTGTCCCGGAGGAAGCCCCACGGCTACCAGGGCCCGCACCGCCAGGGCCGTGTCCCACACCGGGGAGATGCATGATTGGAGCCGCAGCCGGCCATTATCCGATAATGTAAAGAGCTCCAGGGCCTTAAGCCCCCGGCGTACGGGGTCGGAGTCGGCCCCATAGCCCCGGCAATACAGGGCCAGGATGGAGTTGAGCATGGCGGGTTGGATGCCGGCCCAGTCGCCGCTCTCCTCCTGATGCTCCCGAATCCATTTCTCCGCCTTGGACAAAGCCAGGCGGCGGACAAAGGGAATGGCCACCCGCTGGTAAAGTTTGAGAATCCGGTCCAGGACCGCGAAGAGGTTCTCCAGGAGCGGTTTGTCCGACCTCCAGGCCACCCGGTGTTTGCCGAAAGGCTCCTCCGGGTCCAGAAAGAGTTCGGCCACCCCCTGTTCCCGGGGCAGGGGACAGACTGGATGGTAGGCCATGATGATCATCAGGGGAACGACGGTGGCTCGGGTCCAACTGGAGAACTCGTAAATACTAAGGCCCGACCAGGGTGGAATAAGAATGAATTCCACCGGCAGCAGGGGGATGCCGTCCCAACTTACCTGACCGAAGAGGGCTAGAAAGATACGGGTAAAAACCCGGGTTTTGAGGGCTCCGCCCCGAGCCAGAATAAAGTCCCGGGCCCGGATCATGGCCTCATGCTCCGGGGGGAATCCGGCCAGCTTCAGGGCGAAGTAGGCTTCCACCGAGGTGCTCAGTTCGCCGTCGTCGCCGTACCAGAGGGACCAGCCGCCGTTGGGGAGTTGCTTATCCAGGATATGGGCGGCCATCCGGGGAAAATTGTCTTCCGGCAGGCCCAGAAACCGGTGGAGCATGAGATATTCGGAGGTGATGGTGACGTTGGACTCCAACTCCGCCCACCAATAGCCCTCCTGGCTCTGCAGGCGCAGCAGGGCCTCCCGGGCCTGGTCCGCAGCCTGGTACACCTGAGTTAAAAAGTCGTCAGGCAATGGCCGCACCTTGGCCGTAATGGCTTTCCCCCCCAAATTTTCTCCCCCAGGTTCTTTGAATCATAATAATATAACATTCTAAACCACAATATCAAAGACTTTTACCGCAGCCGCCGGCGGTGGTTTCGGGAACCAATGGTGAGGCGGGTCTTCGTGTCCCCCAGGATCGCTCATCCCGGCAGGCAATGTTTGGCGGGACTGGAGTCCCCACCATTGCCATTTTTATTTATCCGCCTTATATTTAGCGGTAGCCCGGGGCGCTTATTGGCGTTGACCCCGCCCGGGTTTTCTGTTATGGGAACAATCCAGTGGAAAGGAACTTTAATAGTCCGGCTCTGACCGGCGGCCCCGGTCAAGATGGACTTTTCAGGAGATAACATGGCCAGTCCCAAAGAAGAAGAGAAAGAACAGATCATAATCCCCGATGTTTTACCCCTCCTGGCGGTGCGGGACGTGGTGGTTTTTCCCAACATGGTGCTGCCCCTGTTTGTGGGGCGGGAGGCCTCGGTCCTGGCCATCGAAACGGCCCTGGCCCAGGAACGCCTGCTCTTGTTGGCCACCCAGAAAGACCAGACCATGGAAAGCCCGGAGCCGGAGGATATTTACCCCATTGGCACCGTGAGCCTCATCCTGCGGATGCTGAAGCTCCCTGACGGGCGCCTTAAGATCCTGGTCCAGGGGAAGGCCAAGGCCGCGGTGG
The DNA here is from genome assembly GCA_016874915.1 of Deltaproteobacteria bacterium. Lineage (GTDB taxonomy): Bacteria > Desulfobacterota > Desulfobaccia > Desulfobaccales > 0-14-0-80-60-11 > VGSO01. Next base: position 22,100 of record VGSW01000019.1, on the reverse strand, counting down.
AAGAGTTCACTCAGGTTCGGCCTTTCTTCCAGGTGAGCCTGAAGGTCATCCCCGAGACCCACGTGGAAAAGATTTCTCCCACTACCGAGGCCTTGATGCGCAATGCCCGGGAGATGTCGGAGAAGATTTTGACCCTCAAGGGCCTCATGTCCCCGGATTTGTTGGCCATTTTGGACTCCATCGAAGACCCCGGCCATCTGGCGGACCTCATCGCCGCCAACCTGCGCCTGAAGATCGAGGAAGCCCAGGCGGTCCTGGAAGAGACGGACCCCATTCAAAGTCTTATCAAAGTCAACGACTTCCTGCGCAAGGAACTGGAAGTGTCCTCCCTCCAGGCCAAAATTCAATCCCAGGCCCGGGAGGAGATTGACCGCACCCAGCGGGAATATTTCCTGAGGGAGCAGCTCCGGGCCATTAAAAAGGAATTGGGCGACCTGGACGAAGCCGCCAAAGAGATGGAAGACTACCGCACCAAGATTACCCAGGCCCGGATGCCCAAACAGGCGGAGGAAGAAGCCTTGAAGCAGCTCTCCCGCCTGGAGCAGATGCATCCCGACGCCGCGGAAGCCTCGGTGGTGCGCACTTATCTGGACTGGCTGGTGGAGGTGCCCTGGAGTAAGAGCACCCGGGACAAGCTGGACGTCAAAGAGGCCAAGGCCATCCTGGACGCGGACCACTATGATTTGGAAAAGGTCAAGGACCGCATCCTGGAATACCTGAGCGTGCGCAAACTCCAGAAAAAGATGAAAGGCCCCATCCTCTGCTTCGTCGGTCCCCCGGGGGTGGGCAAGACCTCCCTGGGCCAGTCCATCGCCCGGGCCATGGGCCGCAAGTTCACCCGCATTTCTTTGGGAGGGATGCGGGACGAAGCGGAGATCCGGGGCCACCGCCGCACCTACATCGGGGCCATGCCGGGGCGCATCGTTCAGGGGATAAAAACCGCGGGGTCCAACAACCCGGTGTTCATCCTGGATGAAGTGGACAAGATCGGCATGGATTTCCGGGGGGACCCCGCCGCGGCTTTACTGGAGGTGCTGGACCCGGAGCAAAACCACTCCTTCAGTGACCATTACCTCAATGTCCCTTTCGATCTCTCCAAGGTGATGTTCATCACCACCGCCAACCTGGTGGACCCCATCCCCTCGGCCCTGAAGGACCGTATGGAGATCATCCGCCTGGCAGGTTACACCGAAGAGGAGAAGCTGGAGATCTTGCGCCGGCACCTGCTGCCCCGGCAGCTTAAGGAAAACGGCCTCAAGCCCGGAGAAATGCAGCTTTCCACGGAAGTCATCCGGGAGGTCATCGTCCACTACACCCAGGAGGCGGGGCTTCGGAACCTGGAACGGGAAATCGGCGCGCTGTGCCGCAAAGTGGCTAGGCGCATCGCGGAAGGCGAAAAGGGTCCCTTTGCCGTCACCCGGGCCAATCTTCACCGGTATCTGGGCCCGCCGCGGTTTTTGCCCGAAAAGGAACTGGAAAAAGACGAAGTGGGAGTGGCCACCGGCCTGGCCTGGACCCAGGTGGGTGGCGAAATTCTGGCGGTGGAGGCTTCCTTGATGCCGGGGAAGGGCCAGCTCACCTTGACCGGGCAATTGGGGGACGTGATGCGGGAATCGGGCCAGGCGGCCCTGTCCTATGCCCGCGCCCGGGCCGAGCGCCTCAAGCTGGCTCCGGACTTCTATGAGAAGCTGGACATCCATATCCACGTACCTGCGGGGGCCACCCCCAAGGACGGGCCTTCCGCCGGCGTAACCATGGGTACCGCCCTGATTTCCGCGCTCACCCAGATACCGGTGCGCCGGGACGTGGCCATGACCGGGGAGATCACTTTAAGGGGCAAGGTCCTGCCCATCGGCGGGCTGAAAGAAAAGGCCATCGCGGCCCTGCGGGCCCACATGACCAAGGTGATCATCCCTGAAGCCAATAAAAAAGACCTAGTGGAAATCCCCAAAAACGTGCGGCGCCGGATCAAGTTCGTTCCCGTGAGCGATATGGACGAAGTGCTTATGGAGGCCCTGGCGCGCTCACCTTTTGAGCTGGCCAAAAGGGAGAAGGTGTCTAAAAAACGCCTCCCTGCGCCTGGACCCCGCACCCTGGTGTGAGGATTTTTATTGGTGGGGCGGGCCTCCGTGCCCGCAAAAGTCAGCATTACCAGCCGGGCTCTTTTTTTCTGAATTCGATTGTTGCTTTAGCTCCGGTTTTTTGAAATCAGCCCTAAGTCCATATTCCTATCAAACGGAGTTGGGCCATGTACCACTGAAAAAGCCCCCTCCCTTGAGGGGAGGGGGTTTGGGGGAGGGTGGCAAAATTTTCATCCGCCGGAATGAAATGATTTCGCCACCCCCACCCCAGCCCTCCCCCCTCCAGGGGGAGGGAGAGTTTGTTCACTTTTGGGAATCGATAAATCTAAACTTTGCTTCTTTTCCGGAGCAAAGGCAACAATCGAATTCCTGAGAACTAACAACTGGCAATTGATTGGTGGGCCAGGCCCGCCCTACCCTTATGGAAATAGAAAACCTGAGCCGCTGGCTGGCCCTGGGGGGCCTCCTTCTCCTGTACGGCTTTTTCGCCACCGCGGAGACCGCCCTGTTCGCCCTGAGTCCCCTGGACCGGCTGCGGCTCAAGGAAAGGCGGCCAGCCCGGGGAGAGATGGTGGAATCCCTGCTGCTCCGCTCCCAGCGTCTGTTAATCACGCTGATCCTGGGGGTGGAAGTGGTCACCATCATGGCTTCGGCCCTGGCCACTTCCCTGGCTCTCTCCCTGTGGGGAGATAAAGGGAAATGGATCGCCCTGGTGGTCATGGCTCCCACCCTCTTGCTCCTGGGCGAAATTATCCCCAAATCCATTGCCCTTACCTACCCGGCGCGGCTGGCGCCCCTGGTGGCTCCGGTGGTGCGGCTGGCCGTGGTCATCCTGGCGCCCGTGAGGATTCTCCTCTTACAGGTGAGCCGGGGAATCCTGGCCACCCTGGGCTTTCGCCCGGACCTGCCGGTCCCTGCGGTGCACCAGGAGGATTTCGTCCGGATGGTGGAGGAAAGTCATCGCGGGGGCATGATCGCCGCCCTGGAACGGGATTTCATTCAAAATCTCCTGGATTTCGGCGAGTTGCGGGTGGGTCAGATCATGGTCCCCCGACCCGACATTTTCAGCCTCCCCCTCGATATGCCCCTGGACCGGATGATTGAGGCCGTCAAACGCTCCCGGTTTTCCCGGATTCCCATTTACCAGAACCATAAGGGCAAGGTGCTGGGCATTCTCCATGCCAAAGATTTGCTGGCTTACTGTCCTGGAAAGGTCTGCGACGAAAAGATAATCCGGAACCTGCTGCGGCCGCCCTATTACGTGCCGGAGAACAAGAGGGCCTTTGATCTGCTCACCGAACTTCAGTCCCGCCGCCAGCGGCTGGCGTTGGTGGTGGATGAATACGGCACTTTGGTGGGCCTGGTCTCGGTGGAAGACCTGCTGGAAGAACTCTTTGGAGAAATTTCCCAGGAGTTCAAGGAAGAAGAAAAATTCTGGGAGGAAGTCGCACCCGAAGTGTGGCGGGTCAAGGCCGCCCTGTCGTTGATGGACTTCAACGATTTGCTGGATGTAAATCTACCCATGGAAGAATTCGACACCGTGGGCGGGTTGGTTCTTTCTTTGTTCGGAGAATTGCCCCGGGTGGGGGACCGCGCTTCTTATGAGGATCTGACCTTCAAGGTGGTGAGGATGAAAGGCACCCGCATCCTGGAGGTGGAGGTCAGGCGGGGTTCGCCATGATCGCCGGGGTTCTCCTGATCTTTGTCCCGCTACTCTTGTTGGAAGCGTTTTTCTCCGCATCGGAGATCGCCCTGATTTCCGCCAGCCGCCGGCGGCTGCAGCACCGGGCGGAAGAGGGGCAAAAAGGGGCGAAAATCGCGCTCAAGCTCCTGGACGCTCCGGAGCGCATGGTGGCCACCTGCCTGTTGGGTTCCAACCTGGCGGAGATTTCCAACACTATTCTGGTCACCGCGGTGCTCATCGGGGCCTTGGGGCCGGGAGGAGAGCTGGTGGCCATGCTGCTCCTGCCCCCCTTGATTTTGATTCTGGCGGAGATCACCCCCAAATCCATCGCCCGGCAGCATCCCAACCGCCTGGCGATGCGCCTGGGCCCTTTCTTATGGGGTGTTTCCTGGATCATTTCTCCGGTCACCTTTGTCTTTGCCCACCTGTCCCGGGTGATCCTGTGGATCACCGGGGCGCGGCACACCAGCCAGTTGCCCTTCATCACCAGGGAAGACCTGCGTCTGGTGGTGCAGAAGAGCGGCCCTGAGGTGGACCTGGAAACCCAGGAGCGCAAGATCATTCACCGCATTCTCCAGTTCAGCCTGCGCACCGTGAAAGAGGTAATGGTCCCCTTGGTCCGGGTGGCGGCCATCCCGGACAGCGCCACCATCGCCCAGACCCTGGAAGAATTCCACCATACCCGGTTCGCCCGCCTGCCGGTGTATCAGGGCCGCATCGACAACCTGGTGGGGGTGCTGCACGGCTTCGACCTCTTGGGAGAAGAACCCTCCGGGGAGTCCATCAAACCATTCATCCGGCCGGTGCAATACGTGGCGGAAGTCAAGAAAATCGACCGCCTGCTGGCGGAGATGCAGCGCTCCGGCGTCCATCTGGCGGCGGTGGTGGACGAATATGGCGGCGCAGTGGGGATCGTCACCATTGAAGACCTCCTGGAAGAGATCGTGGGGGAGATCGCCGACGAATTCGACCAGGAGGTCGCGCCGTACAAAAAACTGAAGCCCGGGCATTACCTGGTAAGCGCCCGCATGGAAATCGGCGCCCTCAACGAAGCCCTGCAACTGGACCTTCCTCCGGGAGACTACGAAACCCTGGCCGGGTTTCTCATCTCCCAGTTGGGGGATCTCCCCCGGGTGGGGGAAAACATCCAGTTTCGCAATCTGCGCTTCGTGGTGCGCCAGGCCGACACCCGGGCCGTAAGGGAAGTGGAGCTTTTCACCCATGGGCAAGCAGCCTGAACTTTGGGCGTATTTTGATTGTTTCGCGGGAGTGAGCGGCGATATGACCCTGGGCGCGCTCATCGACCTGGGGCTGGATGTCCGGGAACTGCGGGAGGTCCTGAGCCTCACGGCCCAGACGGACATTGAGCTAACGACGCGTCGGCTGGAGAAGAACCACCTCACCGGGGTCAAAGTGGAATTTGCCAGCGACTTTCCCCAGCCCACCCGGAGCTACGCCGAAATCTGCGCCCTTCTGAACCAGGCCCCGGTGAGCGACGGGGTGCGGCAGCGGAGCCTTAAAATGTTCCGGATGCTGGGAGAAGTTGAGGCCCGCATCCACGGCCAACCCCTGGAACAGGTGCATTTCCATGAGCTGGGGGGTCTGGACACCATCCTGGACGTGGTGGGCGCGGCCTGGGGGGTGGAAAAACTGGGAATCACCCGGGTTTTTTGCAGCTCCCTGCCCATGGGTTGGGGAATGATTGCCTCAGCCCACGGCCGCCTTCCCAACCCGGCCCCGGCCACTATGGAGCTGCTCAAGGGGCTGCCCCTGTACGGCACGGACCTCCCCGGAGAGCTGGTGACCCCCACCGGCGCGGTCATCCTCAAGGGCCTGGAGGCCCGATACGAACCCTGCCCGGCCATGCGCCTCACCCAGGTGGGCTACGGCGCCGGGAGCCGGGATCTCCCCGGCCACCCCAATTTGCTGCGGATTTACTTGGGGGAGCCGTTGGCCGCGGCCCCGGGGCTTAGGGAAACGGTTTCGGTTTTGGAGACCCACATCGACGACATGAATCCGGAGCTTTACGAGCCGCTCATGGCCGGGCTGTTTGCCGCGGGGGCCTTGGACGTGGCCCTGGCGCCCATCCAGATGAAGAAGAACCGCCCGGGGGTGCGCCTCACGGTGATTGCGCCCCCTGCGGCCCGGGAAAGCCTGCTGGAGCGGCTCTTCCTGGACTCCACCACCCTGGGGGTGCGGGTCATGGAGGTGGAACGGGTGGCGGCCCGGCGCTGGCCGGAGACCGTGGATACGCCCTATGGCCCGCTGGAAGTGAAAGTGATGGAATACGGCGGCCAACGCCGGGTGATGCCGGAATACGAGGCCTGCCGCCGGTTGGCCGAGGAGCGCGGGATATCGCTCTTGGAGGTGTACCGGTTTATTAATCCGCAGATTCCACAGATAAACACGGATTAGACTACATCAGGTACATCAGGCAGGGTGGATTGGCAGGAATGGGCTTCTCAGTCCCGGAAAAGGCGCAGTAATAGTAAAACAGCCCGTCACAGAAACATACCGGTGACTGCTCCTGGACCAAGCAGGGGCATTGGCGGCAAAATCCCGGCAGGTCCGCGGCCCCGGCCACGGGAACCCCGAACCGCCCGGCCCGGAATTCTTCTAAATTAAACATAAAACATAAAATTTAGAACAGCCGCCCCCCGGTGGCTCGTCGGGGCATAGTGTGCCGTGCCCTTTGCCAAGCAGACTGAAAACCGAAAACCGAAAACTGTCCTTAAATCAGCTTCTCCTTTACCAAATACTCCATGGCCCGCTGGGCATAGGTGGCCATCATCGTGATCATCCAGGTGAAGTGCTGCTGCAGGTCCTGGAACATGCCGGCGTCAGCCATGCCCAGGAGACCGGTCATCACGGTGCGGACCCGGACCATCTCCGGGTCGCCGATCTGGGCCTGGGCCAGGTTGATTTCCTGTTCCAGCCCCCGCATGAACTCCAGAAAGACCAGGCGGCCTCCCTCTCGGGCCTCGCCCTGGAGTTGATTGAGGGGCATCAGGAGGCGAGAGGCCAGAAGGATTTCCGCTTTGATACGATCGGCGTAGTGGAAGGTAATGACCGCTTCCCGGGCGTTGGCGGGGAAGGTTTCGGGCATATGCTCCTCCAGATTTTTTGCCCTTTACCTTAGCATAATTGCTTATGCCTCACAACTTATCTGCCGCGTGGGGTGGTCCGCGGTCAGCTTTCAGCCGTTATTACTCGGAGCGGAAAAGAAATTCCATTCACCCCCACCCCAGCCCTCCCCCCTCAAGGGGGAAGGGGTTAAAGGAAGGAATTGCTTTAATGCTCTGAGTAATATTATCTCACGCCAAGACGCCAAGACTAAAAGGGCACGGCAAACGCCGCGCCCTATTTAATTAATTTCTTTGCGTCCTTGGCGCCTTGGCGTCTTGGCGTGAGAAGTAAATTCTATCCCCTATTCCCTGATCCCTAACCCCTGGCCTATGACTGTCCGGTCGCGGGAGGGTATTGAATCTGCTGCTTCTTCATCTTTTCGATCAAGGTGGTGCGGTTCAGGTGGAGGAGTTGGGCCGCCTGGCTCTTCACCCCGTTGCTTCGCGCCAGGGCTTTGAGAATGAGATTTTTCTCATAATCCTGGACCACGGCCGCCAGGTTGATGCCCTGTTCGGGGAAGTCCACCGCCTCCGACAGCCGCTCCAGGGGCTGGGGGTGGAATTTTTCCGGCAAATCCGCCACGTCCACCACTTCGCTTTCGGTGAGGATCACCAGGCGTTCCATGAGGTTTTCCAGTTCCCGGACATTCCCCGGCCAGGAATAGTGGGCCAGACAGCTCATGGCCGCAGGAGTCAATTGCTTCAGGGGCTTCTTTTTCCGGGTGCAAAATTCTTTAAGAAAATGCCGGGCCAGTAACGGGATGTCACTCTCCCGCTCCCTTAAAGGCGGGACTTTGATGGGAATGACGTTAAGGCGGTAAAAGAGGTCCTCCCGAAACCGCCCCTGGCTCACCAGAGTTTCCAGGTCCGTATTGGTGGCCGCAATAATCCGGATATCCACCCGGATGGTCTTGATCCCGCCGATGCGCTCAAAGGTCCGGTCTTGCAGGACCCGAAGTATTTTAACCTGGAGGTTGGGGCTCATCTCGGCAATTTCATCCAGGAAAATGGTGCCGCCGTTGGCCAGCTCGAACCGGCCGATGCGGGTGCGCACTGCATGAGTAAACGCGCCCCGTTCGTGGCCGAAGAGTTCGCTTTCCAGCAATTCCCCGGGTATGGCCCCGCAATTTACCGGAATTAGTGGCCCTTCCCGGCGGGAACTGTTATAATGAACAGCTTGGGCGATGAGTTCCTTGCCGGTTCCCGATTCCCCCTGGATGAGGATGGTGCTGTCCGTATCCGCCACTTTCTCGATGATTTCGAAGACCTGGTGGATAGCCTCACTCTTGCCGATGATGTTGGCAAAGCCGTAACGCTTCTGGAGCTGTTTTTTGAGCTGGAGGTTTTCCCACTTCAGGCGGCGGTGGTCCAGGGCCCGTTCCACCACCAGCAGCAGTTCCGCGGGGTTCACCGGCTTGGTGAGGTAGTCATAGGCCCCCTGGCGCATGGCGTCCACGGAACTCTTAATAGTGCCGAAGCCGGTGATGATGATGCAAGGACATTCGGGATGATGCCGCACCAGGAATTGCAGGATCTCCATGCCGCCCACGCCGGGCAATGACAGGTCGGTGAGCACCAGATCAAAGAGGTTTTCTTTGACCCGCAACAGGCCGCTTTCGCCGTCGGCCGCGGTCTCCACCTCATAACCCCCGGTTGCCAGGATCTCCTGGAGCCCTTGGCGAACCCCAGGTTCATCGTCAATTACGAGTATGGTAGCGGAACGGGATTCCATAAGGCTTTCTTCGAGTTAGAGACATTATACTCAAAATCCCTCAGGTGTCAATAAAATGACGTAGTTTTCCCTCCCGTGGGCCGCTAAGGAGAAAAAGGGGTTGACTTGGGGAAAGTCTATTGTTAATTTTGGGCAGCCATTGGGCAGGGACAACTAATCAAAATATGGTATTTCCTACCGTAGCATTCATCCTCGGGGCTTATGGCATGTATGCTTTCTTCACGGCCTGGCCCCGCCGCCAAGGACGGCAGGGGCGTGAACGCAGCCGCGGCCGGTGGTGGTTCAGATTTACCCTGATGGGCAGCCTGGCCGCCGGGCTGGGCCTCCTGCTCTGGTTTTCCCTTCCTGGGGGGGGGCAGGAATCCCGTTTCCAGTTGGCAGGTTTCCTAGGGCTGAGTTGGCAGGACGGCTGGGCCGCGCCTAAAGAGGAGAAACGGGTCGAGCCGTTGCCGGTGAAAAGCCAGGGCGCCGGGGAGCAGCCGGTCTATTCCCTGCTTCATCCCTCGGCGCCCCCGGAGCAGGCGGCCCCGGGGAAGAAAAAGGCCCCGGCCTTGAAGCCCTTGCCCAAGCCCAAGGCCAGGACGGCCGCGTCCAAAGCTTCGGCCAAAAAGGGCAAAACTCCCGCGGTGGCGGCCAAGAAAGAAAAAACCGGCGCCAAAGCCAAGGCCAAAAAAAAGAAACCCGCAACCCAAGCTTCCAGCGCCCGGGCCGCGGGAGGTTGAGAGTTTATATCCACAGATTACACAGACTTACCCAAATATAAGAAATTTATGGCCCTGGCAGCTTTCCGCCAGGGCCATAAAATTTTTGGGGTGATTCTCAGTATCCTCGGCGTCTCGAAGGCATAAAATTGAGCCATTTTCCTCTTGTCACGAAAAGTTCAAGGTTTACGGTTCAAAGTTCAAAGTTTAGACCGAGACTCCCGAGAACTTTTCATTATTTATGCATTAGCCAACGTTCATGAGCGACTGGTCTGAGAAGTTCTAGACCGCACAGGCTGGAAAGCCTGTGGTTGCCTTGCTGAATCAACAACTCTGCCCACAGGCCGGAGGCCTGTGCCACGAAATTTTTTCAGGTTGGTAGTTTCGCTCGAAATATAGAGATCCTTTTTTGCGACCTCTATGGATTCTTTTTCGGAGCTAAAGCAATATCAAAATTGTTTTAATCAGCAGGTAAAGCCCGGGAATACTTCCACAGGGCCAGGCAGGCGACCATATAGCCCAATACCCCTAACAGACCCGTAACCATGGCTCCGGTAAAGATGCTAGAGACCGTGGCCACAAAGGCCCCCAGGACGGAGCAGACGCCGTTGACCCCCCAGAACCAGGGGAGCAGATCCTCCCGGCCTCGAGCCCGGGCCGCCTCCAGCCCCATGGGAAAGGGAGTGCCCATGAACAGCCCCACGGCAAAGACGAAAGAAGCCACCGCCACCATCCTCACCGGCTGAGGCGCAGCCCGGAGCAAGCCGGCGAAAGCGGGGAGGGTCAGGATGGCTAGGAAGGTGGCCCCCGCGGCCCCCAGGAGAAAGAGGCGGGCCTTGGTCCGGGGCCGGCCCGGCAGCTCCGAGGACAAGAGGCTGCCCACCCCTGAACCCAGGAGGAGAGAAAACAGAGTGACCACCAGGCCGTAAACCGGATGCCCCAGGATAATGCCGGTGCGTTGCATCACTGCGATTTCCACCAACATGAAGGCCAGGCCGATGGCCGCGAAATAGAGGGCCGGGACGCCGTCCCCCGCCTGCCAGACCCGGCGCCCTTCCCGGAGGTATAAGGGCAAAATGGTAATGGCCGCGGCCGCGGCCACCAGGGTCAGGCCCAGGAGACCCAGGATGAGAATGGCCACATAGTTGAAAGTGTGGCCGCTGGCCTGGGCCGTATCCCAAATGTTCTGCCAGTTCCAGAATTTAAACAAGTCCCCGGGGCGGACCACGAAGAAAAAGAAAGGGCGGTTGTCCGTGGGAGAGGAGATGTCAAAGCCGTAAAACTGCTGCCATGGCCGGCTGGCGGCGGGATTGAGGAGGGTAAGAAAAGGCTGGGCGGGACGGCTGGGGGAATAAAGCACCGCAAAACCGCACTTCTGGGCCATGTCCTCGATTTTCCGGCAATCTTCGGCGCCTAACGGATTGGGCGAGACCAGTACGGTGGCAATGCCGGGCATAAGGCTCGAGGCTTGACGCAGGTTGGCCACCACGGCCACGCACTTCTGGGGGTCTTTCTGGCCACTGGCGACCAGGGCCTCCTGGGCCAGGGCGGTGAGGCGGTAAGCCTCCTCCGGCGCGGTGGGCCGGTACCAGCGGGAGACGCTGAGGATTCCCCCGGGTTTCAGGCGGCTGAGAAAGGTGCTCCAGGCCTCGATGGTGTAAATGGTGTTCTCCGACAGGGCATAGGCCCCGGAGGCGGTGGCCGCCCAGGTGTCAATGAGGCTGATCTGAATAAGGTCGTAGCGCTCCGGGGTGCGCTCCAGCCAGTTCCGGGCTTCTGCGGCCACCAGATGCACTTGGGGGTGATGCGCGATACGGCCGGAAAACTCGGCATAATCCTCCTGGAGGAGCTTGATGAAAACCGAGTTAAGCTCGATGCCGGTGACCTTGCGCCCCCCCATCATCAGGGCGCAGAGCACGTCCCGCCCTCCTCCCACCCCGACGATGGCCACCTCCCCCTGGGGGCGGAGGTGATAGGCGGCGTTGACCACGTCGTAGGCCAGGTACCCGTGTTTGCTCAGGTCCCCGTCAAACTGGGTGATCCAGGTGGCGGAATTGGCGTCCACATTTTCATAGCGGGTGTAAACCTTGGGGAAACCTTCGGCGGGCAATTTGTCGCCCATGCCCCACCCCAGCAGTCCCACCCCGCCGAAGCCGGGATCCCGGAGCTCCGGGGGGAAGACTGCCACCCGGCTGTAAGCGTTCCAAAAGACTTTTTCCGCGGGAGGTTCCCATATTCCTTTCACCCAGCGGGGAGAAAAAAGTGGCGGGGCCGCCAGGCAGACGGCCACAAAGACGGCCAGGCCGCCCACCCCCACCACTGTCCCCCAGGGGCGACGCTGAGGCCAGGCCCACCGGGCTGCCAAAACCAGGGCCAAAGACGCGGCTCCCAGGGCCGCGGGAGGTCCTAGAAGAGTTAAGGCCGGCTGGACCAGCAGGCAGCCCAGGGCCGCGCCCACTAGATCCGCAGCGTACAGCCGTCCCACCGGGAAGGGGGTCCGGGTCAAGGCCAGGGCCACAATCATTCCGGACAGAAAAAAGGGAATGCCCCATAATCCCACGATGAGCAGCAGGGAGATGACTGCCACGGGATGAAAATCCATGGTGAAGGCCACCCCCAGGGACAGCAAATAAGAGACTACCAGGCTGGCGGCAAAATAGGCGGACAGCCGCGCCATGGCGGCCAGACTATCATCCGGCGGGTACCGATGGCGGTGCAAATAAACGTACATGGCCCCCCCGGCCATTCCCAGCATGGCTAAGGAAATAGCCGCGAACGCGAAATGGTACCATAGGACGACGCTGAAAATGCGGGTGAGAATGATTTCTACAAAGACGGTGGCGGCGGTGACGACAAACAGTAAGACATAGGCTTTTCTGGCATTCATCCCCTGGCAGGCTCCTTTATCCTTAATCCGTGGGTGAGTTTTGGCGGGTAGTTATTTTTAATCTCACGCAAAGCCGCCAAGGCGCCAAGTGGGCCCGGCGGAATCGCCGTGCCCAATATATCTTTTAACTTTGCGTCCTTGCGTGAGGTATAGTTTTTAGAACGACAAATCCAACCGGAACCACCCCAGGCGGGAAAGCAACGCGGTGAAAGGCCGGCGCACCTGGGGGGCCAGGAACCGCGGCCATTCCTGGGGGAGCAGTTCCAGGCGGGCCGCATCGCCGCTGACCCGCAGGCGCACATGGGTGAAACCCCGGCGGCGCAGCCAGGCTTCCGCCGCCGCCACCCGAGCCAGGTCTTCCCGAGTCAACAACGTGTTGTAAGGGAAGCGGGTAGCCAGGCAGCTCTGAGCCGGTTTGTTCCAGGGCAATCCCAGGCGGCGGCTCAACTCCCGGACGGCGGCTTTGTTTAACCCTACTTCCAGCAAAGGGCTGGATATCCCCAACTCCCGGGACGCCTCCAATCCCGGGCGGTAATCCGACAGGTCATCAACATTGGTGCCGTCCCACAAGATGGTAATGTTATGGTCCGCGGCAATTTTCCAGCCCGCCTGGATAACCGCCTTCTTGCAGCCATAACAGCGCCGGGGGGTGTTGTGCTGAAATTCGGGCACCGACAGAGGGTCGATTTCCCTAACCAGATGGCGCACCCCCAGGCGGCGGGCTAGGGCTGCGGCCGCGGCCAATTCTCCCGGGACGATGTGGGGGCCGGTGAAGGTCAAGGCCAACAGGTCGGACCCCAATACCCGGCTGGCCGCAGCCAGCAGCAGGCTGGAGTCGATGCCCCCGGAAAAGAGCAGCAACGCGGGACGGTGTTGGCGCAGGTAATTTTCTAGGTTAATCATGTCAAAATTTTGAGTTTCGAGTTTCGAGTTTCAAGTTTTGAATTTTGAATTTTGAGTTTCGAGTTTTGTTTTGAGTTTCATCTGCTCTTTGCAGAAAATAGATATTGAATTTCGAGTATTGAGAAAGATGGTCATTATTCCAAAAACTAAAAACTCGAAACTAATAACTTGAAACTCTCTCAACTATCCCTACTGACGGTGGGGACGCAGTGGATGTCACCGTCCGTAGGCAGCAACTCCACCGGTTCCCCCAGGAGGAATTGGCCCTGGGCGATCCAGTCTTTGAGAATCCGGGCAATCTCCCGGGCCCGCACCAGGCTGGACAGGGGTACGGTGACCACTTCCTTGCCGTCCAGGGTCATGGCGCCGCTCTTCAGCTGAGCGTAGCTTACGTGGCCCAGGATCCGGCCGGTGCCCGCGGGATAGTCATGGCCGTAGTCCACGATGGGGGCCAGCAGTTCTTCATCGGCGACCGCGCAAAAGTGGGCGATCTCCTCGTTGAGCATGGGGATGGGAATTCCCAATCCCACGGACAGGGAACAGCCGTAGCCCAGGAGGCTCACCCCCACCAGAAACCTGGGGTTCATCTTCTTCAGGTCGCCCAGGACCATGAGGGTCCCCGCGGGGCCCAGGGGGATGCCGTGCTCGCTTCGGGGCTTGGCGGGGTTGTGCTGGGTGCCGGGAAAGACCACATAACCCACCCCGCCCCCTAGGAAGATTCGGGTGCCGATGCCGATGGTGCGGTAGTAAGGGTCGTTAAAGAGAGGGCTGAGCTGCCCCGCGGTGCAGAAATTGGCGTTTCCGGCTCGGGGCCTCAGCGGCCCCATGTAAGTGTAAATGGTGCGGTTGGAGAGGTTCACCGCGCAGTTGTAATTCTGGTAGCAGTTGCGGGGGTTGTAGAGCACCGCGTTGACCAGCTGCTTCAGGGTGACGTCTTTTTCCGCGTTCTTGCTGGGGTAGCAGTCGGTGCCGTAGGCCTCGGCCACCAGGCGGACGGCTTTACCCGCCACCAGGTCCTGGATGACGTGGCCCCCGCCGTACTTGAATTCCCCGGGATAGACCTTATTCAGCGGGTCGTCCTCCGCGGGTTCCGTGGCCCCCAGGTAAACATCCACCGCGGCCAGCCCGGCATATGCGGGAACCTGGTTGAGCCATACCCGGGAGGCCTTGATGGGCGGCTTGGTATGCCCAAAATTGAGGATGGCCCCGGAAGAGCACATGGGGGAGAAGGTGCCGGTGGTTACCACGTCCACGGTGCGGGCCGCTTCCACTTCACCTTTTTCCCGGACCAAGTGGATGATCTCCTCCGCGGTGACCACCACGGCTTGACCCCGTTTGATTTTGTCATTAATTTCCTGATAGGTTTTGTTTACCTGATAATTGGTCATAAAATCGATCCTTCTAATCAATAGCGACCGGACAGCCGCGATGTTTCCTGCGAACCTGGGAGATTTGGGTCACTTTTTTATCACCAGCCTGATTTCGCTATTTGTCATCATTGACCCCTCAGGGAACATTTTGCCCTACCTGGCCTTATCGGGAGGACTTTCTCCCCGGGAAACCCGGGGGCTGGCCTTTCGGGCCTGCCTGTATGCCTTCATCATATTGGTGTCCTTTATTGTGGCGGGCCGCCTGATTCTGAACTTTTTCGGCATCAGCCTGCCGGCCTTTCAAATCGCCGGGGGACTCATCCTGTTCCGCATCGCCTTCGACATGCTGGAAGGCCGGGGCCATTTCCAACGGCTGGACACCTCCACCAGCCTGGTGGCCGCGGACTACCGGGACGTAGCCCTGGCGCCCCTGGCCATTCCGTTACTTAGCGGCCCGGGCGCCATCTCCACCATCTTAGTGCTCACCAGCCGGGCCAAAACCCGCCTGGAAGACGCCCTTATCCTGGCGGCCTTAATACTGGTAATGGCGGCTTCCTACCTGTTTTTCCGCTCTGCCGAACGACTGCTGCGCTTCCTGAAAGAGAGCGGCATCCGGATGTTAACCCGGCTTATGGGCCTCATCCTGGCCGCGCTGGCGGTGCAATTCGTTCTCTCCGGCCTCCGAGCCGCATTTCCCGCATTGGGGTGAGGGTTTTCCGGTTTCCGTTTTTCATTTTTCGTTTTCGATTATTGCCTTTGCTCCAAAGGGGAATCCAGACAAACCTGTTTATTTTGAAGAATCACCAACCGGCGTGGCCTCATTCCTATCGAGCAGGCACAAGACAGGACGGATTTCGCAAAATGGGGCGCCCAACGGCGCACCTCTGGGGGCATAGTCTAACCAGCCTTTGGGTTACTGCTTTTTGGGAGGCTGACTCTTTTGTGGCCCCAGACGCTTGATGGCGTCGTCCGCGTCTTTGCGGTCTTGCTGGCGTTGTTTTTCTATCTGCGCTTCCCGCCTCCTGATTTCCCTCTGGTCCACCACCCCCAACTTGGTCCGGGGGGGGTCATGCTGCAGTTGTTCGCGCTGCCGTTGGGCCTTCTGGTCGGCCTTCTGGTGCCACTTTCCCCGCAGGATTTCTTCCTTGGATTTTTGTTGCTGCTGGGCTTCCACGGTAGGAGCCCAGATGGCCAGTCCAAAGACAAAAAAGCCCGCCAGGAATGAGAAAAGCAGCTTTTTCATTGTATAACCTCCGTTCTTATATTTTTTACGACCATAACAATAAAAATGATTAGGCCCTTAGCTCCGCCAAAGTGACGGAGAAGCTTGGGGGAATCCTGAGCATGGCGACAAACCTGGGCTTATCCGCTGGAGTCTCCACGACTACCCCCACCATGGCCTTGCCGGCAGTGCCCCGGCCGGTATTTAATCCCTATTCCTTATTCGCACCCTGACCCCTAAAACCTAAAACCTAAAACCTGAAACCTGAAACCTAAAACCTGCTAGTAAAAATCCACCGGGTCGATATGCCGCGAGGCCGACCAGTGGAAAAACAGGTTGCTGGGCAGACCCTGGAAGATGTAGCGGGTGGGCGGCAGGAGAAGGCGGCGGCAGATGGAAGAAAAGGAGTAGAACTCTTTAAAGCAGCGCCACACTTCCTCCTCGCACTCTTCCGGGGTCATGTGTTTGGGCACGAAATTGCAGACCATGCCCAGGTATTTTTCCGCGTCGGGATTGTGCACCCGGCCTTCCTGGTTGAGCTGGTCCCACATGGGGGTGCCCCGCCGGGGGGTAGCCACGTTGAAGAAGGCCATAGGGGCCTTGATGCGCTTAAGAAAGGCCAGGGTTTCGTCAAAAAGTTCTTTTTTGTCCCCGTCCAGGCCGAACATGAAGTTCAGGGAATAGAAAATCCCTTTTTCCCGGAGGCGGCTCAGGAGCCATTCGTATTCCTTCACCGGGTTCTGCAGCTTATCGATGGAGTCGATGCTCTCCTGACAGACGTTTTCAATGCCGATGTTCACATGGTAGCAGCCGGACTTTTTGGCCAGGTCCAGAAGTTCCTCATCCCGGGAGGTATTGATGGTCCACAGGCAGCTCCACTTGATATTCAGGGGAATGAGGGCCTGGAACAGGTCTTTGGCGTATTCCCGGTGGCCGGTGAGGTTGTCGTCGATGAAGTAGATGTTGCGAAGGCTGGTCACCCGGACATTGGCCTCGATCTCTTCGATGACCTCCCCCAGGGGCCGGCGGCGGTAGGTGTGGCCATAAACGATGGGCACCTCGCAGAAGGCGCAGTGATAAGGGCAGCCCCGGGTGGTCTGGGTGGGCGCGATCTTCACCCGGTAGCGCCGGTAGTCCACCAACTCCAGGCGGGATCGGGGCAGGCCCTTGAGGTCATGAAAGTCGGCGGCCTGGTAGCGTGGTTTGAGGCGTTTGAACCGGGCGTCTTCCAGGACCTGGGCCCAAACCATCTCCGCCTCCCCCACCACCACTGCGTCGCAGTGTTCCAGGGCCTCCTCGGGATGGAGAGTGACGTGAAAGCCGCCCATGACCACGGGCACGCTCCGGGAACGGAACTCCCAGGCGATCTCATAGGCCCGGATGGAGGTGGCGCAGGTGGCGGTGATGCCCACCAGGTCATAGTCCCGATTATAGGGGATGGGCCCCAGGCGA
Organism: Deltaproteobacteria bacterium; assembly: GCA_016874915.1. Lineage (GTDB taxonomy): Bacteria > Desulfobacterota > Desulfobaccia > Desulfobaccales > 0-14-0-80-60-11 > VGSO01. The sequence continues at coordinate 4,943 of VGSW01000019.1, read as the reverse complement.
TCGTCGGCCAGTTCCACCCGGATGCCCTTTGGGGTGAGACCGGCCAGATACGGCAGGGTGATGCCTAAAAGCCAGCGGGTGCGGCTGCGCAAGGTTCGACCCCCCGGATACTGGGTGGCGGGTTGTACTAACAGAATTCTCATGAGAATTAGAACCACCGGAACGTGGGATACACATTTTATTTTATGAAAACCACCAGGTTAATTACAATATAAAAGAACCCCGTGGCTGCCGCCGCGGCCTGGTCCGGGCTTAAGCTGACAGGGATCAAAAATTTTCTACCAGGTTGGCCCCCGGGTTTTTCTAGGTTATCTTAGATAAAATGCGAGCCATTTCTTGTCCCATCTGTGAGAAAGACGATACCCGCGTGGTGCGCCGGCAGCATGTCCAAGACCTGTTGATCACCACGGTGGCCTGTCTGGGTTGCGGCCTGGTTTACCATAATCCGGTATCGGAGGACCAGGATCGCCGGGAACGTGGCACCAGCCACCGGCAGTTGCATACGGGCACATCCCGGAATCATCGGCAGCACCGCAAGCTGAAGCAGCGCCTGGAACTCCAGTGGCCGCTCCTCCGCCGGGTCTTCCGGCCGGGTCTGCGGATTATGGAGGTTGGTTGCGGCCTGGGAGGCGTCGGCGGCCGGCTGCAGAGGCAGGGCGCCAGGGTCTGGGGGGTGGAACCCGATCCGGAGCAAGCCGCCTACGCCCGGGACCATTGGGGCCTGGCCGTTCTCCCCAAACGCTTTGAGGAACTGGAATGGGCGGGAGAACCCTTTGACCTTTTTCTCGTCTCCCACGTCATCGAACATTTTCCCGACCCTCTGGCCTTTCTGGAGAAGGCGGGAACCATGTCCCACCGCGGAACCCGGCTCTTTGTGGAGACCCCCAATATTCTGGCCCCCAAGGTGAGTTTTAAACGGCTGTTTTCCCCGGCGCACAATTTTTATTTTTCTCCCCAGACCCTGGAGTGGCTGTTGCTCAAGGCCGGATGGCAGGTGGAGCGCCTCAAGGTATGGCGCCGGGATTCCTTTCAGGTGCTTGCCAAGCCTTGCCCTCCCAGGCCCCCCGAACCTATCCCCCAAGAATCCCGGAAAGTGCTGGCTGCAATCTCCCGCCACCGGTACCTGTACTACTCCAAGCTGCTATTCATCTGGCGCAAGATCCCCTGGTGGCGGAAATACTGGATGTACACCCCGGACCCGCGATACCGATGAAGTAAGCCAATCCGGCGGGTCAAGTCTTTCGAACCAGGGGTATTACCTTACCTTTGCCCCCGGGGCTGGGTACCTCGGGTTCTCCTTTGGGGCGGGGCTTGGGGGGAATGAGCGCCAGGCGCACCGGCTGGCCACCCATGGTGAATTCCTCCCCCCGGAGGTGGGCTTCTTCCAGAATCCACACCAGGTTCTGGGGAGGCAGGGTGAGGACCAGAAGCTCCACCTGGTACCAACCTTTTTTGACATCAGGATTGATGTCATTGATGCGGGCGTAAAACGCCGGGTGGTGGTCCAGGTAAACCAGCACTAGGTCGTTGGCAACGGCGTTGATTTTCATGACAGAAATATTTTAAACCACAGATGAACGCAGATTAACACAGATTTTTCCGGTTCCCAAGCCGAGCTTGGGAACCAGGCAAAATATATGATCATATCTGCGTTCATCTGCGGTTAAATATTCAGGAGGCGACCGCCATGGCCGAAGTGGAATTCATTGACCTCGCGCCCCATCTAAACGAAGACCCACGGGGTCTGGCCTACTTTCCCTGGCAGACCCAGGAATTGCGGGACCCCGCCAGCGCCCTGCGCACCTTTCACCTCATCTCCATCGTGCCGGGCCAGGTGCGGGGCAACCATTTCCATCCCGCTTATGAAGAGTGGCTCTACGTTTTTCATGGGAGGGGCATCTTTCGGTGGGAAACCGGAACCGCGGAGGTAAGGGAGCGCTTGATTGCAGACGGCCGGACCATGATCCGCATCCCGCCAGGGGTGGCCCACGCCATAGAGAATCCGGGGCCGGAGATTCTGTACCTCATCGCCTGGCGGGAAAGAAGCGGGACCGGCGCCGCAGAGCTGGAATCGGTGCCTAAAATATTGGTCCACAGATGACCCGGATTTTCACGAATAATTAAAATCTGAGTCAATCTGTGCAATCCGTGGATTGTGTTTCTTGCAGTTTCATAAAATACCGCAGCACCAGAGGCATCTCCAGGCCGCTGGCCTTAAGCAGGGACTCGTTGGTTAAAATCTCCAGGGGCGGACCGTCGGCTTTGATCTCGCCCTTATGGAGCAGCACCACCCGGGTGGCCACCTCCAGGGCCAGTTCAAAGTCGTGGGTGGCCACCAGCTTGGTGCCGGAAAAATCTCTCAGTAGCCGGATCACCTCCCGGCGGCCCCGGGGGTCCAGGTGGCTGGTGGGCTCATCCAGGAGCATCACCTCCGGGGTCATGGCAAAGACGCCCGCCAGACCCACCCGGCGCTTCTCCCCGCCGCTCAAATGATGGGGCACCCGGCGCTCATAGCCTTCCAGCCCCACCGCCTCCAAGGCCCGGCTTACCCGGCCGTTCACCTCTTCCGGCGTCAGTCCCTGGTTTATAGGCCCGAAGGCTACGTCGTCAAAGACCGTGGTGCAGAAAAGCTGGTCGTCGGGGTTCTGGAACACCAGCCCCACCCGCCGCCGGGCTTCGTCCACCGCCGGATGGTTGGTAAGGGGTTGGCCCAGGACGGTGACCTCATGGGGAACATGATGCAACAGCCCCAGGATATAGAGAAACAGGGTGGTCTTCCCCGCGCCGTTGGGACCGATGAAGACCACCGTTTCCCCCGGCTGCACCAACAGGTTCAGGTCCTTGAGCGCCGCGGTGCCGTTCCCGTAATTAAAAGTCAGTCCCTGGATGCGGATTACTTCAGCCATAAACGGTCTACTCCTGTTAAAATCGCGGCGGCCAACAGGATGGCTCCCCCCTTCAGGGCGTCGGGCCAGCCGGCGGCAAATTCCTGGAAAGTCCCGAACCGGTCTTTAAAGCCTCGGGCCAGCATGGCTTGATAGATGCGGTCGGTGCGCTCAAAGGCCCGGACCACCAGGAGCCCCACCAGGCTGCCCAGGGTGCTAAGCGCGCCGCGGCTCGACCGGGGCTTGAACCCTCGGGCCTTGAGGGCCTGCTGCATCGTGCGGTTCTCATCGGCGAACACAAAGAGGTAGCGGTAGGCAAAGAGGATCATGGTGACCAGCCGGGCTGGGACCTTCAAGCGGGTCAGGGCCTTCATGGACGCGTGGAAGGGGGTGGTGCCGAACATGGGGATAATGGTCAGGACCATGGCCAGGCCCTTGACAAAGACAATCGCCCCCCGCTCCAACCCGGGCCGCCAGCCGCCGGGGTGGGTGAGGGGCAGGATGATCAGGAATGGCGCCAAAAATATAATTACCGCTTTCAGACGCCTGAGGGTAAACCCCAGGGGGATGCGGCTCAACAGCAGCCAGGAAAAGGCCATTGCCAAGGCCAGGGCCGCGCCTGCCGGACCCCGCACCAGGGCTGTGGCTACCAAAAACGCGGTGAACACTCCAATCTTGACCCGGGGGTCCAGGGAATGGAGAGGGGATTGCAGATGGGCGAAGCGGTCAATTTCCGGATGCACGCCGTCCCCCCTTTTGTTTGACTTCTTTACGCAGGTTGAGGACCATGATCAGGGCAGTAAGCCCGAAAATTAAGGCCAGGCCCGCCAAAATGGCGCCCCAGGGGGTGGGTTCGCCTGGGGAAGCGGCCGACCCCGTGGCCCCCGGAGGGCTGGGGGGCGTCAGGACCGTGGCCGGGGGCAAAGGGTCGGTTTTAACCAACTCCGGGCCGCCGGGAATGACTACGTGAGTTTCCGCCCGGTGGCCCATGAGGTCTCCCACAATGATGCGGTAAGGCCCGGGAGAAAGGGAATAGAAGCGGAACGTCCCCTGGCGGTCGGTGCGGCCGGAAAAGGGCGGGCGGCCATCTCCCGGCCCGATGGTCACGGGAATCTCCTGAGCCGGGCTGCCGTCGGGAAAGAAGGCTTCGATTTTTAACACGCCCTCTTTTTCCAGAGCCGCGGCCACCAATAATATGTGGGCCTGAGCGGGAGTTATTGACAATGAAAGAAACACGATGGAAAAAAGAAAGGTATGTCTCATTACGTCACCTTTGGGTTAAAAGGGGCAAATTAAGAGGTTAAGAGGTTAAGAGGTTAAAAGGTAAGATAATGATTTTCTTGTTAACCTTTTCTCCTTTTCCCCTCTTAACCTTTTAACCTTTTCGCCCTAATATTTCCGGCTTCACTTTCATCAGAAAGACCGCGGCCGCGGCGCAGATGGCGCCTTCCAGAAACATCAGCGGCAGGTGGGACAAGAGGGCCAACCGGGCCACGGCCCAGAATTCTTGCCCGGCGCTGTATAGCCACAGGGCCAGGATGACGCCGGACAACAGGATGGCCACCGCCCCGGCCAGAAACCCCATGACCGCTTCGGGACGGCGAAATCCCAAGCGGCCGCGTTGGGAAAAAATCCAGGACGAGATCAGGGCCGGAATCCCCATCATCAGCGCATTGGCCCCCAACGACAACAGCCCCCCATGCTGAAACAACAGGGCCTGCAGCAACAGGCCCACCAAAATGGCCGGGAACGCCGTCCACCCCAATACCATCCCCACCAACCCATTTAGAACCAGGTGCACACTGGTAGGCCCCAACGGCACATGAATCAATGAGGCTACGAAAAACCCGGAAGTCATCACCGCCACCCGGGGCAGGTCCTCCGCCGGGGCCTTCCGGAGCGTCAAACCGGTGACCACCGCGGCCCCGGCCCAACCCGCGGCCAATGACCCCAATGGCAACACCCCGTCGGCAATGTGCATAGAGGCTCCCTGGTTGTGCGGGGGAGGGGGGTTCCCACAGGCTGGAAGCCTGTGCTACTGGCGCCCGCCCTTACCCC
>VGSW01000018.1 GCA_016874915.1 Deltaproteobacteria bacterium | reverse complement strand
CTGGGTGGACCCTCCCACGCGCCAAGAGGGAAATCCAACGCATGCTAATGCTGAAGCTGGGCTTTTGCCCTTGTTGTCGGCGTTCAATCATAATGGATGATTCTTAAAATTACTTAACGTAGTAGTGTTAGGGAATGGAAGGTTTGGGCGGGCCTGGAGGCCCGCCCCGCCAAAATACATCTGGCCTCATGCAACCTCTTTCCTTGGCGACCCCACGCCCATTGGCCAGGAGGGATCAGCCGATGAAAAAAAGCCTGTTTTGGTGTGCCATAACGACCTTTCTTTTTATAACCCCTGCCGTAACCTCAGGAGGACCGGCCATGAAACTTGCTTCCAGCGCGTTCTCGGATGGGGGGAAGATTCCCCAAAAGTACGTGATGCCCGGAGCCGGGGGAAAAAACGTCTCCCTACCCTTGAGTTGGTCCGGCGCCCCCCCGGGAACCAAAGCCTTTGCTCTGTCCGTGGTGGACCCGCACCCGGTGGCCCGGAACTGGGTGCATTGGCTGGTGATCAACCTGCCGCCGGAGGCCGCGTCCCTGGAGGAAGGGGCCTCAATGAAAAAGATGCCCCCGGGCGCGGCGGAGCTGAAAAATTCCTTCGGCGACCTGGGCTACGGCGGCCCCCAGCCGCCCCGGGGCACCGGCGACCATCCTTACGTGGTCACCCTGTACGCCCTGAACGTCCCTCAACTGGACCTGCCGGTGAGCACCAGTCTGACGGCCTTCCAGAAGGCCCTGGAGGGGAAGGTTCTGGCCCAGGCCAGTATTACCGGGTATTACGGGAGATAGGTTTAATCTACAGATTACCCAGATTTCGATTGTTGCTTTAGCTTCGGTCTTTTGACATCGCCCTAAGTCCATATCCCTATCAAACGAGGTAGGGCGTGGACCACTGGAAAAGCCCCCTCCCTTTGAGAGGGAAGGGGGTTGGGGGAGGGTGGTAAAAGTATGCCTCCACCGCACTGAAATAATTTCGCCACCCCCACCCCAGCCCTCCCCCATCCAGGGGGGAGGGAGAGTTTGTTAACCTTTGAGCACCGAAAAATCTACGCCTTTTTCCTTTGAAGGAGCAAAGGCAATAATCGATATACAGAATAATGTTGTCCGATCTGCAAAAAATCATCGCCGCGGACCGCCAAGCTCATGGGGCGGTGGCCGCGGCCGAAAATGAGGCCGGGAGCCTCCTGGCTCAAGCCCGGTCCCAGGTGGAGGATCTAAAAGTCCGTCTGCAGGCCGAACTGGCCCAGGTGCGCCAGTCGGCCCAGGATGACATCCTGAAAGAGGCCGAGGCGCGGGCCGGGGAGATCCAGGCGGCTACTGCCCGCTATATCCAGGGACTGAGAGAAAAGGAGGCCGCCGGGAAGGAGGAAGCCCTGGCCCTGCTGGTCTCCCGGGTTCTGACGGCATGATTTTCCAGGTCCTGCGCTACGCTTATGGGGGAGCCAAGGTCATGGCCATGAAAAGCCGGCTCCTCACGCCGGAGGACTACCGGTATCTTCTCAAGGCCCGGGACCTCCAGGAGATGGCGGGATACCTGATGTCCACGGCTTACGGGCCGGCCCTGAAAGATTGGGACTGGCGCTCCCCGGACGCGGAAGCCGATTTGAACCGCCGACTTTACGGCGACCTGGCCCAGGCCTTCCTCAAGGTGCGGCGGGGACTGATGCGGCGGGAGGCCCGGTTTCTGGAGCGGCTGGCGGTGCGCCTGGCCGCAGAAAACCTCAAGGTGGTCCTTAGGGCCTTGCACCAGGGGCTGGCTCCCGAAGAGGCCGCCCGAAAGCTTTTGCCCCTAAATGGGCTGACCCCTTTAAATTTCGGCGAGCTGGTGCGCCAGGGGAACATCCCCGCGCTGGCGGACCATCTGGCCCCCACTATCTGGGGCATGCCCCTGGCCCGGGGCCTACCCCGGTACCAACAGGAACAAAGCCTCTTTCCCCTGGAAATGTCCCTGGACCTTTTTGTCTTCGACTATCTGCGCCAGGGGCTCAAACACCTGTCCAGGACGGACCGCCGCCTGGCCGGCCGCGTTCTGGACCTCCGGGCCGACATCACCAACATCTTGTGGGTGGGCCGCTTCCGGGAGATTTACGGCTTCCCGGGGGAAGAAATCTATCAATACCTCATTGAGGCCGGCAGCTTTATCAAACCCCAGGCCCGCCGGGACCTGGCTTTTGCCCGGGACACGGCGGAAATGGCGGCCCGGCTGCCCCGGCCGCTGCAAACCCGGCTGGCCGGGGCGGCGGACCGGGTTGCGGTGGAAGAACGCCTGACGGCTTACTGGGCCGAGACTTTGGCCAAGCTGCAGCGGCTGCCGCCCTTCCAGATGGGCCTGCCTCTTTCCTATCTGTTTTTGAAGGAAATGGAAATTCACCACCTCATCACCCTGGCCACCGGCAAGCTGCTCAATCTTCCGGCGGAGAGGGTCCTGCCCCAGCTTAGGCCGGGGCTGGCGGGGGTGATCTGATGTTTCGGTCCGTACCCCTGGTCCTGGTGAATATCCAGGCGGCGGAGGAGAACATCTCCAAGGTCACCGCCATCCTTACCCGGCTCCGCATCATGCACCTCATCAACCTGGTGGAGACCCCCCTGGGAAAGCTGGGCTACATGGGGGAGCTGGAACGGGGCCTGCTGGAGCGCTACCAAAAGGTGGGGGAGGAAGTGGACCGCTGGGCCGCGGCTCTGGATATTCCGCCCCAGGTGGTGGACATCCCCTCGGACCTGGACCCGGCCAAAGATATTTTTTCTCTGGAAGAGATGGCGGAAGAGATTCGCGGCCAGGCCGATCCTCTGTTGAGCCGCTTCCAAGAGGTCAAGGAGCAGCTAACGGTGCGGCGCCAGTACCAGAAGAACCTGGAATACCTGCTTCCCGCCGGCCTGGCCCCCGGCGACCTGGCGGGCCTTAAGTTTGCGTATCTGGCTCCGGGCTGGACGCCGACGGAGAATCTCCCCCGGCTGGAGCAAGCCCTGGAACACCTGCACCATGCCATCATCCCGGTGATCCAGGTGGAGAACCGCACCCTTATCGTGCTGGCGGGCCTGGCCGCGGACCGGGACATCCTGGAGGGGGCCTTGAAAGGGGCCTTCTTTGAGCACCTGGAGCTGCCGCCGGGAGCCGCGGGCGCCATCGACGACCTGTTGGCGGAGGTGAAGGGTCAAATTAAGGATTTGGAAGGCGCCCTGGCGGAGATGGAATCCCGGCGGGCTGATCTCCGGGAGCGCCTGGGCCCGGCCCTGGTGCGCCTGCGAAACCGCATCGACCTGACCCGCACCCTGCTCCGGGCTCGGGTCCTATTCGGCAAGGTGGACCGCTCCTACCTCATCAGCGGCTGGATTCCGGCCCACCTGGTGGAGGAGCTTAAAGGCGCTCTGGCTCAGGAACTGGAAGAGCGGGTGGAGGTGGAAGTCTTGTCCCCGGAAGCTGTTCCCGGGGCCCGGGGAGGGATTCTCAAGATTCCCATTCTGTTCAATAATCCTTATCTGCTCAGGCCCTTTGAGAGGCTGACCACGGCCTACGGCACCCCCAGCTACCGGGAAGTGGAGCCCACTGCGTTTTTGGCCGTGACCTTTTTGGTGATGTTCGGGCTGATGTTCGGCGACGTGGGCCAGGGCGCGGTGCTCTTTGGGTTGGGTTACCTCATCTTCCGCCGGTTTTTCCGCTACACCGACTACGGCGTCATTCTCATGGAGTGCGGCGTGGCCTCCATGATCTTCGGGGTGCTGTACGGCAGCGTCTTCGGCGTGGAGGGCCTGTTTCCGCCGCTATGGTTTGCCCCCTTGAAAAATATCAACTACTTTCTCAAGATGGCCCTCATCTTCGGCCTGGCATCCATCAGCCTGGGGGTGATATTGGGGTTCATCAACGCGGTGCGCCTGGGTCAGAGCCGGCTCCCCGCCGCAGGGCTGCTGGCCGCGCTGATTTACTGGATTATGGCCGGGTTGGGGCTGCGATACCTGCTCACCGGGGCCTGGCAGTGGGATTTCTGGGTCACGGTGGGAGCGGCCGCGGCCACCTTGGGCATGGGAGCTTTTTATATTTTCCTGAGGCTCCGGCGGCCCCCCGCGCCGGAGAGCCCCGGGGCAGGGCGGGGCCTCCTGCTCCTGGAAGGGGCCATCGAGGTGGTGGATTCCACGGTGCGTTACGTGGCCAACACTATTTCGTATATCCGCATCGCCGCGTTTGCCCTGGCCCATGCCGGGCTGTTCATCGCGGTCTTTTCCCTGGCGGAGACGCTGGGGCGCATGGGCGGCGGCGGCGTGGCCTACTGGCTCACCGTGGCCCTGGGCAACGTGGTCATCATTGTCCTGGAGGGGCTGGTGGTGTCCATCCAGATCGTGCGCCTGGAGTATTATGAATTTTTAAGCAAGTTCTTTCACGGCGGCGGCGAGCCTTTTAAGCCCCTGGAGCGGGGCGCGTGACGGCAGGTGTCAGGTTTCAGGTGTCAGGTGTCAGGGAATAGGGAATAGGGCAGGCGGCATGCCCGCCGTTCCTTAGAATGGAGAACAGCCGCCCCCGGCTGTTCAAGAACATTGCGGCCCCAACTTTAGGGTGCGTCTTACGCCGCAGGTGCGGCTAACATATGGATGTTATTTATTTTTTTCACAGAAAACCGAAAACCGAAAACCGAAAACAGTATTAAAGGGAGGAGTTTTCGTGGCCAGACTATCCAGAGCGGTTAGCATACTTGCCGGAATTGTGGTGATTGCGTGGACGCTTACGGCCGGGGCCGCGGAAGGCCCGCCGCCGGATCCCCAGTTGATGAAGTGGGCCTTCATCTCCGCAGCCCTGGCGGCGGGCCTGGGCGCCCTGGGGGCCGCGGTGGCCGTGGCCGTGGTGGGGGCCGCGGCCCTGGGTGCCATCAGCGAAAAGCCAGAACTCTTCGGCCAGGCCCTGATCTTTGTGGGTCTGGCGGAAGGCATCGCCATCTACGGGCTGATCATCGCCATTATGATCCTGGGCCGAGTGTAGTGAGCAGTGAGCAGTGAGCGGTGAGCAGATAGTTTTTATCCCTAAACTGCTAAACCGCCAAACCGCTAACTGTCGACTGTGAACTGTCCACTGTCAACTACAAGGAGAAAGCCATCGATCCCCAAGGCTTCTTTGTCATCGCCGACCCTCGCACTTTTCTGGCCTTTGCCCTGGCGGGGCTGCCGGGGGGCGGGGCGGAAACTCCGGAGGAGGCCCGGCGGCTTCTGGCCCAGGCGCAAGGCAGACCTGAGGTGGGTTTGATTTTGATAACTCAGCGCCTGGCCCGGCAGGTCCAGGCTGAGGTAGATGCGGCCCGGGAGGCGGGCATGCCGCCCTTGATCGTGGAAATTCCGGATATGACCGGGGCGGTGGAAGGGGCCCAGCCCCTGATGGAGCGGTTGCGGGCGGTGATGGGTGTACCCCGGGGGTAAAGACGGTTTTCGGTTTTCGGTTTCCGGTTTTTGGTATTATACGGGGCCTAAATCGATAGATATAGCCGCAGCCTTAGCTTGTACCTTTGGACGATCTCGAATCGCCCTTTCTTGGGGATGGCTTGTTGGGCAAAAAAGGACTAACTAATACAATTCGGGAACATAAAGCCAAGATTAATGGTGGTTTCGATTTATAACCGAAAACCGAAAACCGGAAACCGGAAACCGCGATATGGCGCTTTATGACCAGGTAGAGCTCCTGTGCCAGGCCATTCTGGACCGGGGGGAAAAGGAGGCGGCCCGGATAGTGGCCCAGGCCCGGGACCAGGCGGCCCGGATGGCGGCCGACGAGGAAGTCCGGGGCCGGGAAGTCCTGGAGCACACCCGGCGGGAAGTCCAGGCCCAGGCTCACCTGGCGGCCCGCAGCAGCCTGGACCGGGCCGAACTGGATAGCAAGCGCCTCGTGGCCCAGGCCAAAGAAGCCCGGTTAAATGAAGCTCTGGAGCAAGGAAGAGAGCGGCTCCTGGCTTTCCGGGAGTCGGCGGAATACCCGGAGTGGCTTAAGAAAAGCCTGCTTCGAATCCTGGGACAGTTGGAAGGAGAGAGCTTCCGGGTGGCGGCCCACCCCGAGGAAAACCGGTGGCTCACCCCGGAATTAATGGAGGCAGTCAGCCGGGAGAGCGGCCGGAAACTGGAATTCTCCGTGGATGCAGAGCTTCCTCCCGGCGGCTTCACCGTAACCCGGGCCGACGGCCGGGTGCGCTACGACCAGACTTTCCAGGGCCTCATGGAGCGCCAGCGGGAGAGTCTCAGGGCGGAATTGGCCCGGAGGCTGTGGGGAGGTTAAGAATTTGGGGGAGGGGGGCTAACTGAACTAACATGCTTAAATCAGGAAAAGATTTCCCACCCCCTCCCTAACCCTCCCCCCTCAAGGGGGAGGGATTTTAAAGATTACCGTTCAACCAGGTATTTTGCAGAGGTCTTTTAAGAAGGTAGTGATTGCCGGGAAAGTCGGGGCTAAAGGCCCCGCCTTTCCCGGCCCCCTTAAAGGGTTGGGAGGGGGTGTGGGGGGAGGGCAGGGAGCGTTGCTCCCTGCCCTCCCCCCACAGACCAAAGGGAATATGACCGATAAATCCCAAGTCCTCTGGGTCAGCGGGCCGGTGATCAAGGCCGGCGGCGGCCGCGCGCTGTCCATGTATGAAGTGGTGGAGGTGGGGGCCCAACGCCTCATCGGCGAGGTCATCGCTTTAGAGGGCGAAACGGCTACCATCCAGGTCTATGAAGAGACTGGCGGGGTGCGTCCCGGGGATGAGGTAACGGGCCAAGGCGCGGCCCTCTCGGTGGAGATCGGGCCGGGATTGTTGGGCCAGATCTTTGACGGCATCCAGCGGCCTCTGAAGCGGCTGGCGCAGGCCTCGGGCGCGTTCATCGCCCGGGGCGTTTCCGCCCGTCCCCTGGACCGGGAGCGGGTGTGGACCTTTACCCCCATTCTTAAAGAGGGAGACGCAGTTTCCGGCGGGCAGATCCTGGGGACCGTGCCCGAAACCCCGGCCCTGACCCACCGGGTGTTGGCGCCGCCCGGGGTAGAAGGGACCCTTACTTATGCGGCTCCGGCGGGGGAATACACCCTGGAGGATGCCATCGCCCGGGTAAAGGATGCCAAGGGCCGGGAAACGGAGCTTTTTCTATGGCACCGTTGGCCGGTGCGGAAAGCGCGGCCTTACCGCAAGCGCCTCCTGCCCGCAGAGCCCCTGGTCACCGGCCAGCGGGTTCTGGATGCCCTCTTTCCCCTGGCCCAGGGGGGCGCGGCGGCCATCCCCGGGGGCTTCGGCACGGGGAAGACCATCACCCAGCACCAGCTTTCCAAATGGTGCGCCGCGGACCTCATCGTGTACGTGGGCTGCGGCGAGCGGGGCAATGAAATGACCGGCATCCTGACGGAGTTGCCGGCCCTCCAGGACCCCCGCACCGGACATGCCCTCATGGAGCGCACCATCCTCATCGCCAACACCTCCAACATGCCGGTGGCGGCCCGGGAAGCTTCCATTTACACCGGCATCACCCTGGCGGAGGTCTTCCGGGATATGGGCTACGCGGTGGCCCTCATGGCCGACTCCACTTCCCGATGGGCCGAGGCCCTGCGGGAGATCTCCGGGCGGCTGGAGGAGATGCCTGCGGAAGAGGGGTTTCCGGCGTATCTGGCCACCCGGCTGGCGGATTTTTACGAACGGGCCGGGAGCGTCATCACTTTGAACGGCGACGGGGGGTCGGTGTCGGTCATCGGCGCGGTGTCGCCCCCGGGCGGGGATTTTTCCGAGCCGGTGACCCAGCACACCAAGCGCTTTGTCCGCTGTTTTTGGGGCCTGGACAAGGAGCTGGCCGCAGCCCGCTACTTCCCGGCCATCAACCCCATGGACAGCTACAGCGAATATGCCGACGCGGTGGCCGGGTGGTGGGCCAAAGAAGTGGACCCGGCCTTCAAAGAGATGCGGGACGCGGCCCTGAAGCTCCTTCAAGAGGACTTTCAGCTTCAGAAGATCGTGAAAATCATCGGGGAAGAGGCTCTGCCCGACGCCCAACGCCTGACGTTGGAGGCGGCCCGCTGGCTTAAAGAGGGGTTTCTCCAGCAAAGCGCGTTCGATCCCCTGGACATGTACTGCTCCCCGGCCCGGCAGATGAAGATGCTAGGGCTGATTTTGGCCACCTACGGCAAGGCCCGGGAAATCCTGAACCGGGGGATCCCCTTTTATCAGATTCAGGAACTGGAGGCGGTGCGGGACCTGCTGCGCATGAAGGCCGTCATCGGGGAGGACCGGATGGGGGAGTTTGATGAGTTGGGAAAAAGGCTGAATGAGAGCTTGGAAGCTTTGGCGGGGTAAATTTTGTTTCGAATAGTTCAAAGTTCAAGGTTCAAAGTGAATAGAGGGGCCATATTCAGAACAATAACGTTATGAGTAATCAACCGAAAACCGAAAACCGAAAACCGAAAACCGACATTTCCCTATCAGGCAGGGAATACCTGGGCCTGAAGAGCATCGCCGGGCCGCTGTTGGTGGTGGAAGGGGTGCGGGGGGTGGGCTACGACGAAAGCGTGGAGGTCGCAGCCCCGGACGGCTCCGTGCAGTTGGGCCGGGTTCTGGCCGTGGGCTTGGACGAGGCCGTGGTGGAGCTGTTCGGGAACACCGTGGGTTTGTCTTTAAGCGGTACCCGGGTGCGCTTCACCGGCAGGCCCCTGACCATCCCGGTGACCACGGACCTTTTGGGCCGGGTTCTGGACGGGCTGGGACGGCCCCTGGACGGTGGCCCCCCGCCGGTGGGGGAGGATCAGCGGGACGTGAACGGGCAGCCCATCAACCCTACGGCCCGCACCTATCCCCAGGAGTTCATCCAGACGGGGATTTCCGCCATCGACGGCATGAACACCCTGGTCCGGGGGCAGAAACTACCCCTGTTCGCCATGAGCGGGCTGCCCCACCACGAGCTGGCGGCTCAAATTGTCCGGCAGGCCCGGCTGCTTACCGCGGAGGAGCGTTTTGCCGTGGTCTTCGCGGCCATGGGGGTGCAGCACGACGTGGCCAACCTCTTCCGCCAGTCCTTCGAGGCCAGCGGGGTGCTGAACAACGTGGTGATGTTCCTCAACCTGGCCGACGACCCGGCCGTCGAGCGCCTGGTCACCCCCCGGCTGGCCCTCACCGCGGCGGAATTCCTGGCCTTCGACAAAGGCCATCACGTCCTGGCAGTGCTCACGGACATGACCAACTACTGCGAGGCCCTCCGGGAAGTGGCCACCTCCAAGGGCGAGGTGCCCAGCCGGAAAGGGTATCCCGGGTATCTCTACAGCGACCTGGCGGCCATCTATGAGCGGGCCGGCAAAATCGAGGGGAGCCAGGGGTCCATTACGCAGTTGCCCATTCTCACCATGCCCAACGATGACATCACCCACCCCATTCCCGACCTCACGGGGTACATAACCGAAGGGCAAATCGTCCTGGACCGGGGGCTGCACCAGCGGGGGGTTTATCCGCCCATCAACGTGCTGCCGTCGCTCTCCCGGCTGATGAGCGACGGCATCGGGGAAGGCCGCACCCGGGCGGACCACGCGCACGTCTCCTCCCAGCTTTATGCATCCTACGCCCACGCCCAGCGCCTCCGGGCCTTGGCGGCCATCATCGGGGAAGACTCTTTGTCCCGGGCGGACCGGCAGGTGCTGAAGTTTGCCCGGGTGTTTGAAGAACAGTTCGTTCGCCAGGACCAGGAGGAAAACCGCGACATCTTCCACACCCTGGATCTGGCCTGGCAGGTGTTGAAGGAATTGCCGGAGTCGGACCTGACCCGGGTCACGGAAGAAGAGTTCGAGACTTATGGCAAATTTTAGTTTCTCGCTAAGACGCCAAGGCGCAAAGTTTTTGGCGCAGGCATTTTGCCTGCGCCAAAAAAGACTTTGTCTTTGCGTCTTTGCGCCTTGGCGAGAGAACTAATATGGCTAGGCTGGCCTTATCCGTAACCAAAGGCAACCTCCTCAAGGTCCAGGAGGAACACGGTCTGGCGGTGGAGGCCCTCACCTTCCTGGAGGAAAAGCGGGACCTGCTGCTGGGGGAGATGCAGCGCCTTCAGAAGCAGGCAGACCGCTTCCGGCGTCGGGTGGAGGAAGCCCTGGAGACGGCATATGGTCATCTCACCGACGGGTTTCTGGCCCTGGGAAGGGAAGGGGTGGCCCGGGCCGCCCTGGGGGTGGCCTCGGACGACGCCATCACCATAAAGGAACGGGCCTTCCTGGGGATGCCCATGCCGGTGGTGGAATTCACCCCCGGCGCCCGGCGGCCCCGGTTCAGCTTCGGCGGCACCGTGGCCGCGCTGGACCAATGCCACCTGGCGGTTAAGGAAGTCCTCTCCCAAATCGCCGAACTGGCGGAAGTGGAAGCCATCCTGTGGCGGCTGGCGGAGGAGTTGAAGCGCACCGTGCGGCGCACCAACGCCCTGAATTACATGATTATCCCGTCCTACCGGGAAACCATTCACTACCTGGAGAGCGCCCTGGAGGAGCGGGAGCGGGAGAGCCTGTTTCATCTGAAGCGGGTCAAGGCCCGCAAGGCTGGTTTGAGATAGGTTTTAGGTTTCAGGTTTTAGGTTTTAGTACCTTAGAAATAAGATTCATGCTTTTTCTGGCAGAAAATTTGTTTCATCCTTTTTGGTTCCGGCTCGTCCGGGTTAGGTTTCAGGTTTTAGGTTTCAGGGTTCAGTTGAAAGAGTGGGTCGATGAGTTGTGATTGAGTTGGCAGTATCGGGAGAGGGGAAAGAATAACATGGCGCGGCTCAAAAAAATCCTGGCGCCGGTGGACGGCTCCGCCGCGTCCCTGGAGGCCCACCGCCTGACCCTGGACCTGGCCGGGGCCTTCGGGGCGGAAGAAATTCTGCTCTACGTAGTGGATTCCTCAGTGCTGGCCGAACTGTCCCGCCTGTCGGGCCAGGAGCGCCCCCGCCTGCTGCACGACATGCAGGAAAGCGGCAGCAAGCTGTTGGCCACCCTGAGCGGCGAGGCCAAAAAGCGGGGGGTGGCGGTCCGGGTGGAGATGCACGAGGGCATACCCGATGAGATCATCATGCAGGAGGCGGAGCGCCACCGGGTGGACCTCATCGTCATGGGCAAGATGGGGCGCAAGGGGCACCGGCGGTCGCTGCTGGGTTCCGTGACCGAACGGGTTCTGGAAGCCTCGGACTTGCCGGTGCTGGTGGTGAGCCCGTGAAGTTCACACCAGGATGAGAGTCTTGCCTTGTTGCATAATCTTTCCCGATTCCTTCAGGGATTTCATGGCCCTGGTGATGCTTACGCGATGTGCTCCCACCAGAAAACCCAGTTCTTCATGGGTAAGCGGAAACTGGATGGCATAACCTTTATGGCTTTTTATCCCATGTTCCCGGGCTACCTGCATGAGAACGGAGTAGAGCTTATCCTCCAGATTGGAAAGTGACAGGCTGCCCACCCGGCTGGTCAGCCAGTCGATACGCTTGCTTAAGTTCTTAATGACCTGCAAGCCGATGGAGGGATTTTCCAGTACCAACTTTTCAAAGTCACTCTTGGTAAACCCGCAAATAAAGGTATCTTCTAAGCAAACGGCGGTTAAGGGGTAATCGGTATCTTCAATAAGCATGCTTTCCCCTAAGAAATCCCCGGCTTTTCTGATATCAAGGGTTATTTCATCTCCACCTTCGGTAAGTTTGCTCAATTTGACCCGGCCCGCTTTGATTAAAAACATCTTATGGGCCGGATCGCCTTGAGAAAAAACTTCCTGTCCCCTTTTATAGAGCTTGCGGAGGGCAGCCTGGGTAAGGGCCTGCAATTCTTGTGGCTTAAGACTCTCAAAAACCCATAGATGGCCGATGCAGGTGGCGGTGGCGGCTAAGGTATTATCTGCGACGCGGTCACATGGACAAGTCATAGCTTTTACCCCAAAAGGCGCAGAGGTCTTTCCTGCTTCTTGATTTTGATATGGGCTTCCCTCAAATGAAGATTTTTAGGGGGCGGACCACGTGTATCCGCCCCCTGGAAGGTTGAATATTATTGGTTTATGGCCGCCTTTAGCTCCTCCGACAGAATCTCACATGCCCTCATCACATCCTGGTGGTCTTCAAAGTTCTGAAACATCTCCGGAGTTATTTCGGTGAATTTCTCAAATTCTTCCGGCGTCATCCAGCGGGCTGGTCCGCCATAACGGCAGGTGGTCCCATAACCGCAAATAAAACAGGGCGGGGTGGCGCTGTTGAAAAAGACCGAGCCCACCACCTTGAAGTTGAAGTAGCTTTCCAGTTGATAAGCGATTTGGCGGACGCTGGGTTCGGCCTCATCTCCCCCCACGCACACCGCGGCCGCGGGCTTCCCCATGGTCAAGGGCTCCCGGTGGCGCAGCGGGAAAAGTCTTTCCAGAAAAGTATAGGTAAACGCATTGGGGTGACCGAAGTAAACCACCCCGCCCACGATGAGGGCGTCTGCGGCCAGGATCTTATCGTATAACGGGGCCATATCGTCTTTTTGAATGCAGCGCTGGGTGTCGGCGCACTTGACGCAGCCAAAGCAGGGGTTGATTTTCAACTTGGCCAGGTGGACCAATTCATAATTTTCTCCGGTATCCCGGACGATTTTCTCCACCATGCGGTGCAAATTGCCCTGGGGCTTGGGGCTGCCGTTAATTGCCAGGATCATGGTTCACCTCTTTTTAAATTCAACATAACTATGATAAGGACGGAGTGCTGTAGTGACGGCTACAGTTGATAATTTTTTAACCCAAGGCGTCAGTCGCAGTCTTTAGCCAGAGCGGTCCTCCAGACCGTCGGATTACGGCGAAAACAGAGAAGCTTTTTATCGCGCTTTGATAGAGAGATTTAATTACTTTGAAACGGGGACCAGCACCAAATCAAAAGTGGCCTGCTTCGTGCCCTTTACCGGATAGTGCTGGGTCACCAGGGTCTGGTGTCCGGGCGCGGTGACCTTGAGATGGATATGGGAGGGGCGCCAGAGGTAGGAAGGCGGAAAATTGCTTTCAAACCGGTAAGCCCCGTTTTTATCGGAATACATGGTGGCCCGGTGGTCGTCGTCGTATTCGCCTTTGGGGTTTACTAGCCAGAATTCGAGGCGGGCGTCGGCAATGGGAGAGCAGTCCGCGGCTGATTTAACCATGCCGCTCAAAACGTAGCCTTCGCCCACTTTGGCCCTTACCGGGGCGCCCGGCACGTACATAGGCCCCAACTGGTCGGGCTGCGTGGGCGGGCAGGCGAATTCCGGCTTGCCGGAGGAGGACTTCTCCGCGGCCAGCAGCCGGGGCGTCTGGTAACCGGCCCCCACAGACCACCAGAAGGTGGCCAGGACGATCAGGGCGTAGAACAACCAGGTTGCATGGTTCATGAGTCTTTTATAAGAAGACCCCCCATCCCTGTCAAGGCAACATCAATGATTTCCAGGATGGCCTTTTATAGTAAAAAAAATATCTAGCAAAAAAAATATCTAGCAATAAAAAAATAAATAAGTAAAATTACCTATGGCAGAATAGGAAGTTTTACCTATTGTTGTGCTACTAGAAAGTTGTTAATTTGATGATAAATTATATATCAAAATAGTAGAAAAACGAGTCTTTCACACTTTAGCTCGGATTCGAGGTCAGGAGGGAAGGCAATGAGTATCCGAAGATTGTTAATGTTCATAGGGGTGGCGGGGTTTGCCTGGGGGGTGGTTGCACTGCCTGTGGTAGTAGCCCCGGCCCATGCCGGCGCGGGGCCGCCCGGCGTCACTTTTTACGCCAACAGCCCCATAATGCAGAAGTTTGTCCATTCCCTGCCCGGTTTGGGCGCGGCCAACGCCAACGACCTGGGACAATACATCCCGGTGGCGGTTCCGGATACGACCACCTATCCAGGGTCTGATTATTATGAGATCGGTCTGACGGACTATACCCAGCAGCTGCACCGGGACCTGCCCAAGGCCACCAAACTCCGGGGTTACTATCAAATCAACGGCCCGGACACCAATGCCAAGTATTTGGGACCTGTGATCCTGGGGCGTCGTTACAATCCGGCGAACCCGCCGGGGGTGGCGGGAAACGGGAAACCGGTGCGCATCAAGTTCACCAACAACCTGGGGGTGGGCGCCGCGGGCAACCTCTTCTTGCCGGTGGACGAAACCATCATGGGGGCCGGGATGGGCCCTCCCGTTCCCGATCCCGGCGGCCCCAGTGAAACCTACAAGCAGAACCGGGCCACCATCCATCTCCACGGCGGCTTCACGCCGTGGATCAGCGACGGCACGCCCCACCAATGGATCACCCCCGCGACGGAAACGACTCTTTATCCCAAAGGCGTGAGCTTCCAGAACGTTCCCGACATGGTGGGGGCGGGGCCGGGCCAGGTTCCGGGCACTCCTACCGACGGCATGGGCACTTTTTACTATCCCAACCAGCAGAGCAGCCGGTTGATGTTCTACCACGACCATTCCTACGGGATTACCCGCCTCAATGTTTACGCCGGCGAGGCCGCGGGCTATCTGCTGGTGGACCAGTTCGAGGACGATTTGATTGACGGCACCAATGTCACCGGCATCAATCCGACTCTCGCCAAGGTCCTTCCCAATCAAGGGGGCGGAATTTACAAGTATGGAATTCCTCTGATCATCCAGGATAAGACCTTCGTGCCCGTGGACGTGGATATCCAGGATTCGAAGTGGAATGTGTGGCGGACGGCCCAGGGTATCACTGACGGGCTGCCCGGCGATCTCTGGTTTCCCCATGTCTATGAGCCCAACCAGGACCCCACGGCCCCGGACGGCATGAACCCCACCGGGCGGTGGGACTACGGCCCCTGGTTTTGGCCGGTGTTTCCCGCCATCGGGCCGCTGCCGGAAGTATCCCACGTGCCCGAAGCCTTCAAGGACACCATGCTGGTCAACGGCACCCCCTATCCTTACCTCAACGTGGAGCCCAAGGCCTACCGGTTCCGGATTCTGAACGCCTGCAATGACCGCTTCCTCAACCTGCAGCTCTATAAAGCTTACCGGGGCACGGAAGTCAAGATGGTGAAGGCGGTGGCCACCAAGAAATTCCCGCCTCTCTGGCCCACGGACAACCGGGATGGGGGAGTGCCGGATCCGAAGACCGCAGGCCCGCCCATGATTCAGATCGGCAGTGAAGGCGGGTTCCTGCCGGCGCCGGCGGTGATTCCCCCCCAGCCGGTCAACTACGAGTACGACCGCAGAAACATCGTGGTCTTGAACGTCAAGGAAAAGGCGCTGTTTCTGGGGCCGGCGGAGCGGGCCGACGTTATCATTGACTTTTCCAGGTATAACGGCAAGACCCTGGTTCTCTATAACGACGCGCCAGCGCCCGTGCCCGCGTCGGACCCGCGCCAGGACTACTACACGGGCAACCCAGACCTAACCGCCAGCGGCGGCGCCCCCTCCACCAAAGCAAGATTTGGGCCCAACACCCGGACCATCATGATTTTCAAGGTAAGGGGGAAACGGTCCCGGGTACCCTTTGATAAGGCCGCGTTGAACACCGCCATCACGGCCGCCTACGTAAACTCCCAGCCGCCGCCCATCGTGCCGCAAACCACCTATCCGCCGCCCTGGCAGGCCGCCGCCGATTCCTATGCGAGAATCCAGGACAACACCTTGACCTACACCCCGGTGGGGGGAGGCGCACCGGTAACTAGGGACTTGCAGCCCAAAGCTTTACACGAGCTTTTTGACGACTATGGACGAATGAATTCCGTACTGGCGCTGGAACGAAAGTTCACCACTGCCTTTAACCAAACGACCCTCCCCTTCAAGTACATCGATCAGCCCGACGAGGTATTCAACGCCGGTGAAACCCAGCTCTGGAAGATCACTCATAACGGGGTGGACACCCATGCCATCCACTTCCACCTGTTCAACGTTCAGGTGATCAACCGGGTGGGCTGGGACGGCCAAATCAGGCCCCCCGACCCCAACGAACAGGGGTGGAAGGAAACCGTCCGGATGAACCCCTTGGAAGACATCATCATTGCCATGAAGGCCGATTTGCCCACGGTCCCCTTCGCGGTTCCGGTCAGCATGCGGCCTCTGGACCCCACCAGCGCACTGGGGACTACCACACAGTTCACCAGATTCGGCCCGGACGGCAACCCCCGGGTTACCGTCAACGCCATAACCAACTTCGGCCATGAGTTCGTGTGGCACTGCCACCTGCTGGGGCATGAAGAGAACGATATGATGCGGCCATTAGTAGTGATGCCCGGACCATAGGGGCCTAATCCGAAAAGCAGGTTTGCCATGCAAAGACCCCGCGGCTCGCCCGCGGGGTCTTTATATTGGGGGGATAATCTTCTATAGAACACCGAGGTCTGCATCGCTGCCGGGGACAGGCCCACCCTCAAGGTCAGGAATGCTTTACAAGGCTCCCGGTTTGGCGCTAAAATGAAGACCGAGGGCATTATGTCAGGAACCCGGAAATGGCGTTGGAGAAGTCATGAAAGTTAAACGCCTTGCACTTGTGATACTTCTGCTAGTAGGCGGGGGGAGTCTGGGTTATTGGCTCTATACCCGGCATCACTTGAGCAAAAACCATGACCGGCTGAAACTTTCCGGCCACATCAAAGCCACGGAAACGGACCTGGCGTTCAAGGTTTCGGGGAAAATCGTCAAGATCCACTTCGATGAGGGAGATTGGATCAAAACCGGCCAGGTGGTGGCGGAGTTGGAAGCCCAGGACCTGAGAGACGAAGTGGCCCAGGCCCAGGCCCGGATGGCTACGGCCCGGGCCAACCTCACCAAGTACCTGGCAGGGTACCGGGTGCAGGAAATCGAGGAAGCCAAGGCCGCGGTGGCCAAGGCCAAGGCGGACCTGGATAACAAACAGATCATGTTTCACCGCTACCAGAACCTATACGAGCGCAAAACGGTGTCCAAACAGACCCGGGACCAGGTGGAGGCCGACTTTCTCATGGCCCGGGCCAACCTGAAGAGCGCCCGGGAGCAGTACGACCTGCGCAAAGAGGGCTTCCGCAAGGAAGATATCGACGCGGCCAAGGCGGAGTTCGAACAGGCCAAGGCCACCCTGGAACTGGCCCAGACCCGGCTGGGATACGCCACCATCACCGCGCCCGCGGACGGGGTGGTACTGGTGAAGCCCGCGGAGGTGGGGGAAGTGGCGGCCATCGGCTCCACCGTGGTCACCCTGGGCCTCCTGGATGACATCTGGTTCGAGGGCTACATCCCGGAAACGGACCTGGCCAAGGTGCGCTATGGCATGAAAGCGGAAATCACCACGGACAGCTATCCCGACAAGAAATATCCCGCCTGGGTTTCTTTCATTTCCTCCAAACCGGAATTCACCCCCAAGTCGGTGGAGACCTTCAAAGAACGGGTGACCCTGGTTTACCGCACCAAGATCCGGTGCGCCAACCCCAACCACGAGCTCAAGCCGGGGATGCCGGCGCAGGCGGTGGTCCTCCTTGACAGCCAGCCATAGCAGCAGCGAACCGGCCATCCGGGCTGAGGGCCTCACTAAGCATTTCGGGTCCCTGACGGCGGTGGACGGCTTTAGCCTGGAGGTGGCCCAGGGGGAGGCCTTTGCCCTGGTGGGGCCGGACGGGGCCGGTAAGACCACTTCCATGCGCCTGCTGGTGGGTATCATGGACCCTGACGGGGGCCGGGCTGAGGTTTTGGGCTGTGACACGGTAAAAGACTCGGAGCGCCTCAAAGAGCGGATCGGCTACATGCCCCAGCGCTTCGGGTTGTACGACGACCTCACGGTCCTGGAAAACCTGATTTTTTACGCCGACATTTACGGGGTGTCCCAAGGGGAGCGGAAGGACCGGCTTCCGGAACTGCTGGGTTTTTCCAACCTGACGCCCTTTCAGGACCGCCTGGCGGGCAACCTGTCCGGCGGCATGCGCCAGAAGCTGGGCCTGGCCTGCGCCCTCATCCACACGCCCCGGGTCCTGTTCCTGGATGAGCCCACTTTCGGGGTGGACCCCGTGTCCCGCCGGGAATTCTGGCACATTCTCTACCAACTTCTGGGCACGGACATGACCATCTTTGTGACCACGGCTTATATGGACGAGGCGGAGCGGGCGCATAGGATAGGGCTGATGCACCGGGGCCGCCTGCTGGTGGCGGATAAGCTGGCCCATCTCAAGGCCCGCTATCTGGGGGAACTGCTGGAGGTGCGGGCCGATGACCTGCACGCCGCCAAAAAGCTACTGGCTGACTTTCCCCTGGCCCGCCATCTGCTGGCCATGGGAGATAGGCTCATGGTCACGGTGGACAATCAGGCCCAGGCCCAGATGCCCATTCAGGAGACCCTGGAAGGAGCGGGGCTGACCCGGGTGTGCGTGGCCCTGGCGGAGCCGGGCCTGGAAGACTTGTTCGCCCAGTTGGTGGGAGCGAGCAGTGAGCAGTGAGTGACAGTGACCAGTAATCAGTGATCAGTAATCAGTAATCAGTGGGCATGGAGCAGGAAGCAAGCAGTGAGTTGTGAGCAGGTTAGCAGGGGGCAGAATAAAGATATTCCTCACGCAAAGACGCCAAGACGCAAAGTTGTGGTCCAGGCATTCTACCTGGGCCACACAAAGATTATTTAATATTTAGGCGATTTATCTTTGTCAAACCATAATAAGGAGACCGGGGATGGCAAATGTATCATATTCTGGCAAAGGAAAAACATTGTATATCAAGTTGAGTATTTATCGTTGTGGAGGTGCCGATCCTACGAAGAATTTAACAATATCGTGTCCTGACAATGACACAAAATTTAAAACCACACTTTCTGATGAAGGCCTTCAAAAATTCCGAACTAACATTTTGGAGTTTTATAGGAGGCACATTCTCGATCGAAATGAAAATCCTTAATAGTTTGTCATTATATCATTATTTTTTCTTTGCGCCTTTGCGCCTTGGCGTGAGGTAATGTCTTTGGTTTATAGATAAGTGATGGAAAACGAAAAAGCCATAGTCGTTGAGGACCTTACCAAGGTCTTCGGCAATTTCACCGCAGTGGACCGGGTCAGTTTTCAGGTCAACCGGGGGGAGATCTTCGGGTTTTTGGGGCCTAACGGCGCGGGCAAGTCCACCACCATCCGGATGCTCTGCGGCCTGCTGCTGCCCACCCGCGGCGCCGGCACGGTGGGTGGCTATGACATCATCCGAAAGCAGGATCAGATCCGGCAACATCTGGGGTATATGTCCCAGCGTTTTTCCCTTTATCAGGACCTCACCGCGGAGGAAAACCTGCGATTCTTCGGGGGCATCTACGGCCTTTCCCCCGTCCGGGTCAAGGAGCGCACCCAGGAGGCTCTCAACCTGGTGGGCCTGTGGGAACGCCGCGGGGAACTGACCGGGCTGCTTCCTTTGGGGTTGAAGCAGCGTCTGGCCCTGGCCTCGGCCATCCTCCATGAGCCGCCGATTTTGTTCCTGGACGAGGCCACCAGCGGGGTGGACCCCATTTCCCGGCGGAATTTTTGGGACCTGATTTACGCCCTGGCCGCCAAGGGGGTGACCATCCTGGTGACCACCCACTACATGGACGAAGCGGAGTTCTGCGACCGCCTGGTGCTTATTTCCGCGGGCCGCCTCATTGCCCAGGGCACGCCCCGGGAATTGAAGGAGGGGGTGCCGGAGCAGATCATCGCGGTCCAGCCCGGAGACAGGCTGGGCGAGGCCCTGGACCTCATCAAGAAGCTCCCCCGGGTGAGGGAAGCCGCGGTCTTCGGCTACGGCCTCCACGTGGCCACCACTCACGCCGAAGAGGTGGAAGAGGCCATTAAAAACGTTCTGGCGGCGAACCATATCGCTCTGCATCGAATGGCCCGGGTACCCCCCACCTTGGAGGACGCGTTCATTTCTTTAGTTGATCGAGCCAAGGGATGAGGGGGTTTTGAGTTCTGGGTGTTGGGTTTTCAGTTAGAAGAATTGGATTAGGATGCCAAGCAGAGCTTGGCAAAAAAAATGCGTTCCCAAGCGGGAGCTTGGGAACGAGGAAAAAAATGCTCACTGCTCACTGGCAACTGGGAACTGACCGCTGGCAACTGACATGAACTGGGCGCGCACCAGGGCCATATTTCGCAAGGAATTGATCCACATCCGGCGGGACCCCCGGAGCCTGATTCTCATTATCCTGCTCCCCATCATCCTGCTGCTGCTCTACGGCTATGCCCTCACCTTCGACATCAAACACGTGCCCACCGCAGTGTACGACCAGGAGCGCACCCAGGTGAGCCGGGACTTCATCAAGCGTTTTGAAGGCTCGGAATACTTTGACGTGCGCTATCACCCTTTCAGCTATGAAGAAATCCAGCGCCTCATGGACGATCGCCGGGTGACGCTGGCCCTGGTGCTGCCTTACGACTTTTCCCGGCACTTGAAAAAGGGGGAAACCACCGCCAAGGTCCAGGTCCTGCTGGACGGCACCGACGCCAACACCGCCAACCTCGTCCTGGGCTATGTGCAGGCCGTGGTTTCCGGATTTAACGCGGACCTGCTGCAAGAGCGCTTGAACCGGAAGGGGTTGATCCGCCTGGAGACGCCGGTGAAGCTGGATGCCAGGATGTGGTTCAACGAAGACCTGGAGAGCATCAACTTCATCGTGCCCGGGCTCATCGTGGTCATCATGACCATGGTGGGGGCGCTGCTCACCGCGCTCACGGTGGTCCGGGAGGTGGAGCGGGGGAGCATGGAGAGCCTTATGGCCACCCCCCTGAAGAAAGGCGAACTCCTCCTGGGCAAGCTGGGCCCTTATTTCTTTGTGGGTATGCTGGACATGGCCATTGTCATTATCATGGCCCAGTTCCTTTTCCAGGTGCCCCTAAGGGGCAGCGTGCCGTTGCTGGTGGGCATGTCCGCCCTGTTCCTGGTGGCCACCCTGGGACATGGGCTGCTCATTTCGGTTTCCTGTCAAAACCAGCTCCAGGCCTACCAGATGGCCATACTCACCACTTTTTTGCCGGCTTTCCTGTTGTCAGGGTTCGTCTTTGCCATTTACCTGATGCCGGCGCCGCTCCAGTTAATGTCCTATCTGGTGCCGGCCCGTTACCTGGTGGCCATCTCCAAGGGAATTTATCTCAAGGGCGTGGGCCTGGAGGTTTTGTGGCCCCAAGCCCTGATGTTGGCAGGGGCTGCGGTTCTATTCATTTTACTGGCTCTGCGCCGGTTCGAGAAAAAGATCAGGTGATATTACTCGGAGCGGAAAATGGATTACCCTCACCCCCACCCCCGCCCTCCCCCCTCAAGGGGGAGGGGGCAAAAGGAAGGAACTTCTTTAATGCTCCGAGTAATAATATCGTTGTCCCTGGAAATCGGAGATCAAGGGTAGGCGCTTTGGAAGGCAATAAGGGCTATTCACCCAAATCGCGCCCTCTCTTTCAATAAAAACAAGCTAAAAAGTAACTTATTAACAAATTTCAAGTTATTTAACCGAAAACCGAAAACTGAAAACACTATTATGTGGCGGCGCATCTGGCAGATCATCATTAAAGAATTCATCCAGGTCTGGCGGGACAAGAAGCTAAGGTTTTTCCTCATAGTGCCCCCCATCGTCCAGATTCTGTCCTATGGCTACGCCATTAACTTTGACATCACCAACGTGGCCACGGCTATCTATGATGAAGACCGCAGCCAGGAATCCCGGGGCCTGGCCGACCGGTTCCGCTCCAACCGGTATTTCAATGTCAGCCATTTCATCCGGGATCAGAAGGAGATGAAAGACCTCATCGACCGCAGCCAGGTCACCTTTGTGGTCCATCTGCCCTGGGATTTCAGCCAGAAACTCAAGGCAGGTCATGGAGCGCCGCTCCAGTTCATCACCGACGCCACCGATTCCAACGCGGCCCAGGTGGTGAACCGGTACGCCGGCACCATCCTCAATGACTACACTCTGGACCAGATGCAGGCGCGGCTCAGGATCCTGGGAGTGCGGGCCAAACTGGAGTCGCCGGTGACCCTGGAGCCCCGGGCCGCCTACAATCCCAACCTGCTCAGCCGCTGGTCCTTCGTCCCCGGGGTCATTGCCATGGTGGTGATGCTGGTGAGCCTTATGCTCACCGCCCTGGCCGTGGTCCGGGAGCGGGAGATCGGCACCATGGAGCAGATCCTGGTGACCCCCCTCCGGCCGGTGGAATTCCTCCTGGGGAAAACCATCCCTTTTGTCATTATTTCCTTGCTGGAAGTGGTCATGGTGACCCTCATCGCGGTTCTGTGGTTCGAGGTGCCTTTCCGGGGGAGCGTCGTGGTGCTGTTTCTGGGTACGGTGAGCTTTCTTTTCAACTCCGTGGGCCTGGGGCTGCTCATTTCCACCGCGTCCTCCACCCAGCAGCAGGCCATGATGGCCGGGACCTTCTTTCTGACTCCGGCCATCATGATGTCAGGGCTGATCTTCCCCATCAACAACATGCCGCCGTTTTTCCAATACTGCACTTATCTCAATCCCTTGCGTTATTTCGTCATCGTGGTCCAGGACGTGTTTCTCAAGGGAGTGGGGCTTAAAGTCCTTTGGCCCCAAATGGCGGCCCTGGTGGGCCTGGGCAGCGCCATGCTGGCGTTGAGCGTACTCCGGTTCCGGAGAACGCTGGCGTAGCGTAGAATTAAAAGGCTCACCACCAAGACACAAAGACACAAAGATACAAAGAAAAAGTCCTGGAATCCCAGGACGCCAATAAATATTCCTTGGTGATTCTTTGTGCTTTTGTGTCTTGGTGGTTTATCTTTTAATTCTGTGGAGCCGGGGCTTTCCCAGGGGCTAAAATATGATAATATTTTATTGTCAGACATTGCCGCTCTGCGGCTAATGATTAGGTTTTACTATAAAAAAACAAATACGAGGTTTGGCTCATGCCCATATTTGAATTTTGTTGTCAGGACTGCTGCAAGGAGTTTGAAAAACTGGTCTTCGGGAGCGACCCGGAGGTTGAGTGCCCCATGTGCGGGGGGAAGAACGTGGAAAAGCTCATGAGCGCCTGCGCCGCCAAGGTGGGGTACAAGTTCACCGCGGCTTCCAACCCCAAGGGCGCGTCCTGCACCGGCTGCGCCGCCACGTCGTGCAGTACCTGCGGTTAAAAGAGGCGGCCTTGCAGACCCACCGAAAACCGAAAACCGAAAACCGAAAACCGTCTTTTATCCGCATCGGCACCCGGGGGAGCGCCCTGGCGTTGGCCCAGGCGGGACTGGTGCAAAAAACTCTCCAGGACCGCTACCCCGATATTCCGGTGGAGCTGGTGATCATCAAGACCACCGGGGACAAGCTCAAGGACGTGCCTCTGGCCCAGGTGGGGGGCAAGGGCCTGTTCATCAAGGAGATTGAAGAAGCCCTGCTGGCCGGAGAGGTGAACCTGGCGGTGCACAGCCTCAAGGACATGCCGGCGGAGATTCCCGACGGCCTGATGCTGGGCGCGGTGCCGCTTAGGGAGGACTGCCGGGACGCGTTTCTCTCCAACCGGTATGGCTCTTTGTCGGAGATTCCCTCCGGCGGCCGGATAGGCACCGGCAGTCTCCGGCGCCGGGTGCAGCTTTTGCATCTGAGGCCGGATATTGAGGTGGTCCCTCTTAGGGGCAACGTGGACACGAGGCTCAAAAAAATGGAGACCCTGGGTCTGGACGGCCTTATTTTGGCGGCCGCGGGCCTAAAACGCCTGGGTTTGGGGAACCTCCCCAAGGCCTTTTTGTCGGAAACCGAGATGCTGCCCGCGGTGGGCCAGGGGGCCTTGGCCCTGGAAGTGCGGGTGGATGACGCGGCCGTGCGGGAGGCCATTGCTTTCCTGGATGACCCGGCCACCCGCGTCGCCACCACCGCGGAGCGGGCTTTTCTGGCGCGCCTGGAAGGGGGCTGTATGGTGCCGGTGGCGGCCCTGGGGCAGGTGGCGGGGGACGCTCTCACCTTCACCGCGCTCATCAGCGACCTGGAGGGGAAAAATCTTATTAAAGACACCCTGCACGGCGCTCCGGAAGAAGCCGCGTCCCTGGGCGCCCGGCTGGCGGATATGCTCCTTAACCGGGGCGGGCGGGAGATTCTGTCTGAGATATACGGGCGGCCTTTTTAGCAGGTTTCAGGTGTCAGGTGTCAGGTTTTAGGGATATGGGGCGAGCCGTCTCCGCCATTAGTAGGTTGCGTCTTCCGCACAAATAGGCTTCCAAAATCTACTTCACGCCAAGACGCCAAGTTTTCAAGGGCCACGGCTAAGGCCGTGGCTCTTAAACTTATCTTAATCTTTGCGCCTTTGCGTGAGAAGATTGCGAATTTTTTCTTGACATACCAAACAGGTTTATTTAAGAATTACCTAGTCGAGGAAGAAAGAATGCTCCCCTGGTCCCGCTATTATTATTTTAGCTACTATTATTTTACGGGCCTGGGCCGCGCCTCGACTTTTAAAAGACTTTAGCCCAGAGTAAGAAAATCTTTTAAAAGCCGTGGCGCCGGCGAGGCGGCCACGGCTTTTTCGTTTCGGGCCGGGGTCGTCTGCTAATCCAGGGAGGCCGCGGGAGGAGGAAAAAGTGGTTGGCAAACTCATTCGCATGGAACGCTTCATGAACCGGGAAACCGGGCGCACCGTCATCGTCCCCATGGACCACGGGGTCACGGTGGGGCCTATTCAGGGCCTCATTGACATGAAGGACATGGTCAACAAGGTGGCCGCGGGCGGCGCCAACGCCATCGTCATTCACAAGGGCCTGGTGGAAGGCGGCCACCGCCGCCGAGGGAAAGACGTGGGCCTCATCATTCACCTGTCCGGGTCCACCGCGCTCTCCCCTTACCCCAACGCCAAGACCCTGGTGTGCACCGTGGAGGAGGCCATCAAGCTGGGAGCCGACGCCATCTCCATCCATATCAACATCGGCAACGGCTCGGAAAGGGAGATGCTGGCTGATTTGGGCCGGGTGGCCCGGGAGGCCCGGGACTGGGGCATGCCCTTGCTGGCCATGATGTACCCCCGGGGCGAGAAGATCAAAGACGAATACGACGTGGGGGTCATCAAGCACGTGGCCCGGCTGGCCGCGGAGCTGGGCGCGGACATCATCAAGGTCTCCTACACCGGCTCGGTGGAATCTTTTCGGGAAGTGGTGATGGGCTGCCCGGTGCCGGTGGTCATCGCCGGGGGTCCCAAGATGAGCTCGGACCGGGAGATCCTGGAGATGGTGAAGGGCTCCATCGAGGCCGGGGGCGCGGGGCTGTCCATCGGCCGCAACGTCTTCCAGCACCGGGACCCCACCCGCATGGTGGGGGCCATGAGCCTGCTGGTACATGAAAACGTGGGGGTGGAGGAGGCGTTGTCGTTCTTGCAGGCGATGTGAGTTGCGGTTTGGCGGGTTAGCGGGTTAGCGGTTTGGCAATTTTTTGTTAATGGCCAAACCGCCGAACCGCTAAACCGCTCTATGTAAAGGAAGCAGCCATGAAGCAGCTTTGGGTCAAGATAGACCCCTGGGATAAGAAACTGGTGACCACCGCCCTGGAAAGCGGCGCGGACGCGGTGTGGGTCCCGGAAGGCCGGGCCGGGGAAGTCAAGGCCCTGGGCCTCATCACGATCATCGCCCCCGACGGCGACCTGGTTCCCGGAAAGGACCTGCGCGAGGTCACCATTACCGGCTCCCAGGATGAGGAGGAAGTGGTGCGCCTGGCCCGCACCGGGCCGGTGGTGGTGCACACCACCGACTGGACCGTTATCCCCCTGGAGAACCTGGTGGCCCGGACCGGAAACGGAAACCTCTTCGCTCAGGCCGAGGACGTCCAGTCGGCCCGCATGCTGCTGGGGGTGCTGGAGAAAGGGGTGGACGGGCTGGTGGCCACCGCGTCCAGTCCCGGGCTTATCAAAGAGATAGCCCGACTGGTGAAGGAGGCTTCCCCGGCCCTGGAACTGACGGAAGCCCGCATCACCCGCATAGAGCCCCTGGGCATGGGCGACCGGGTCTGCGTGGACACCTGCACCAACATGGGCCTGGGAGAAGGCATGCTGGTGGGCAACTCCTCCGGGGGGCTGTTTCTGGTGCACGCCGAGTCTCTGAAGACCCCCTACGTGGCGCCCCGGCCTTTTAGGGTTAATGCCGGGCCGGTGCACGCCTATATCCGGGTAAGCTCCGCCAAGACCAAGTACCTGGGGGAACTGAAGGCCGGAGACGAGGTGCTCATCGTCAACCATGAGGGCCGCACCGCGACCGCGGTGGTGGGCCGGGTCAAGGTGGAGCGCCGCCCCCTGATGCTGGTGGCCGCGGAAGCCGAGGGCCGGGAAATCACCACCATCCTCCAGAACGCGGAAACCATCCGCCTCACCCGTCCCGGCGGCGAAGCGGTGTCCATCGTGAGCTTGCAGCCGGGTGATAAGGTGCTGGCCGCCCTGGAAGAAGCCGGCCGCCATTTCGGCCACAAGATCCAGGAAACCATCCTGGAGAAATGAACCATGACGGAAAAAGAACAGATTCGCCAGCAAATTGACGCCCTGGACCGGGAACTCCTGGAACTCCTGAACCGCCGCATGACCCTGGCCCGGGAAATCGGCCGGATTAAAAAAGGAGAAGGGGAGGGGACCCTGGATTTCCAACGGGAGGAAGAAGTCCTGGCCCACCTGATGCATCTTAACCCCGGCCCCCTGACCCCCGCGGCCCTGCGCAACATCTTCCGGGAGGTTATCTCCGCGGCCCGGGAAATCCAGGCCCCCCTGGGGGTGGCCTTCCTGGGGCCGGAGGCCACTTTTTCCCACCTGGCAGCCTTGAAAAAGTTCGGCCGGGCCACCCGCTTCGGCCCCCTGGCCACCATCCAGGAAGTTTTCACCGAAGTGGAAAAGGGAAAGTACCACTATGGGGTGGTGCCCATCGAGAATTCCACCGAAGGCGTGGTTAACGTCACCTTGGACCTCTTTGCCGAAACCTCTCTTAAAATCAGCGGCGAGATCTTCCTGGAGATTTCCCACGACCTCTTGTCCAAATCCGGGCAGCGCCAGGACATCGAGGTGATCTACACCCACCCCCAAGCCTACGGCCAATGCCGGCGCTGGCTGGCCACCCGCATGGCCGAGGTTCCTATCATCGAAGTGGGCTCCACTGGCATGGCGGCCCAGAAAGCTGCCAAAAACCCCAACGCCGCGTCCATCGCTTCAGCCTTCGCGGCGCCTCTCTATGATCTGCGGGTGGTGGAGCGGCGCATCGAAGACAACCCGGGAAACGTCACCCACTTCTTCGTCATCGGCTCCCATACTCCGGGACCTACGGGGCACGACAAGACTTCCATCATTTTTGCGGTGGACAACGTCCCCGGCGCCCTATACCATACCCTGCGGCCCTTGGCGGAGCGGGGCATCAACATGACCCGTATTGTTTCCCGCCCGGCCAGGAACGAGGCCTGGCGCTACCTCTTCTTCGTGGACCTGGACGGTCACCGGGAAGACCCCCAGGTGCGCCCGGCCCTGGAAGAAATAGAATCCATCAGCGCCCATTTCAAGCTGCTGGGTTCCTTCCCCAAGGCGCCGGGGGTGGAGGTTTTAGGATAGTTTTCTGTTTTCTGTTTTCTGTTTTCTGTGAAAATCGGAGAGGGCCTCTGGTTAGCTATATGTGAGATTAATGGCTGCCGAACTATATTCTTAACCACGCTTAATCAGTGAGCCGGGATTCGGATGACAGAAAAACAACAGAAAACAGAAAACAGAAAACAGAAAACAGAGTCTCCCAACCCTCTGCGCATCTGCGTGCCGGTGGTGGAAACCACGGTCAACCGCGCCCGGGGCCTCTACCTGCGGGCGGCGCGGCGGGGCCTGTGGACGGAGATGCGCCTGGATTATCTGGAGAAGCCGGACTTGCCGCGGCTGTTCCGCACCCGGCCTGGGCCGGTCATCGCCACCAACCGCCGGCGGGAAGAGGGTGGGCAATGGGCCGGGGCGGAAGCTGAGCGTTTAGCGCTATTGGAAGAATGCCTGACTTACGGGGTGGACTTCCTGGACGTGGAACTGGCGGTGGATGCGGCTTGGCGGCGGGAGCTGCCAGGGCGTCGGGGCGCCGCCGGAATTATCCTCTCCTGGCATGATTTTGACGGCACCCCGGAGTCCGGGAGGCTGGAGGCGGTCCTGGAAGAAATGGTGGCCGCAGAGGCCCAGGTGGTCAAGATGGTCACCCTGGCCCGGAAGCCGGAAGACAACCTGCGGGTTCTGTCCCTCATCCCAAAGGCAAAGGCCCAAGGGCGGGAGATCATTGCGTTCTGCATGGGGCCGCTGGGCATGTGGTCCCGAGTGGCGGCGCCGCTATTGGGGAGCTTCCTGACTTTTGCGCCTTTCAGCAAAAGAGGGGCCTCGGCTCCTGGGCAAATCACCATAAACAAACTACACCGCCTATGGCGGCTACTGACGAAATGATGTTTAACCGCCGATGAACGCCAATAAACGCAGATTGATATTTATTTTCTCGTGCCCAAACTTGGGCACGAGAAAATATCTGCGTTCATCTGCGGTTAATAATATTTTATGATTGACGCCCATACCCAAATCTACGGCATCCTGGGGCGGCCCGTGGCCCATTCTCTAAGCCCGGCCATGCACAACGCCGCGTTCCGGGAGTTGGGGATCAACGCGGTCTATGCGGCCTTCCCGGTGACGGACCTGAAAGAGGCGGTGGCGGGGCTCCGGGGCCTGGGCATCCAGGGGGTGAGCGTCACCATCCCCTTTAAGGAAGAGATCATCCCCCTGATTGATGAACTTGACCCCCAGGCGGCCCGCATGGGCGCGGTGAACACCGTGGTGCGCCGGGAGGAACGGCTCATCGGCTACAACACCGACTGGCTGGGCGCGCTCAAGGCCCTGGAGGAAAAGGTTGAAATAGCCGGGAAGCGCTTTCTCATCCTGGGGGCCGGGGGCGCGGCCCGGGCCATGGTCTTCGCCATCCTGGAAAAGGGGGGGCAGGCGGCCGTCACCGACCTGGATACAGCCAAGGCCCTGGCCTTATCCCGGGAATTTTGGGTGGAGGTGGTCTCTCCCGGCCGTCTGGAGGAGTACCCGGCCGCGGTCCTCATCAACGCCACCCCGGTGGGCCTGGCGCCGGAAGCGGAGGCCATTCCCTTAGAACCGCAGCTTTTGGACCGGTTCGAGTTGGTCATGGACATCGTGTACCGGCCCCTGGAAACCCGGCTTTTGCGGGAGGCTAAGACCCGGGGCTGCCGGACCATTGACGGCCTGCAAATGCTCATCCACCAGGGCGCGGCCCAGTTTGAGATGTGGACTGGCCAGACCGCTCCAGTAGACGTTATGGCAAGGGCGGCTTATAGAGCGCTGGGAGTAGAAATCTAGGGCGGCCCGTGGCCACCTGTGGCTCTATTCCCTCCCCCAAGATTTCCATTGACAAACCACGCCGCCTTTGGCTAAGATTTCACCAAACCGTCTGGGTACCGTTCGGGTTTAATAGGGAAGACGGAGAGCCGTCGCGGTCCCGCCGCTGTGACCGGGGACGAAACCTGCATCTGGCCACTGTTTCTTTTAGCGAGATGGGAAGGCGCAGGGAGTAGGAGGATCCGGGAGCCAGAAGACCTGCCCAGACCGGCGCGGATGATTTCGCAGCGCAAGTGACTGCGGCCCCGCGGACTGTCGGCTGGACCCCGGCAGTCGCCTTAAGGATTAATAACCGGGTGTCATCCTTAAGTCCTTTGTGGCTTAAGGATTTTTTTTTACTCGCGCCGCGGCGGGACGCGACAACCATTTCCTTAAACGGGAGGAGAAGATGATGCGCCTGTTCCTGAGATTCTGGTTGTTGCTGTTTGTTCTGGTTCCGGCAATGCCCGCGGTTTCTGCCGCAGCCGCGGCCAAGCCGGCCATCGTGCTGGTGGCCTTCGGAACCAGCACCCCGGCCGTAGCCACTTATGATTATTTCGACAAAAAGGTCAAAGAGCGGTTTCCCGGCCATGAAGTGCGCTGGGCCTTCACCTCGCAGAAAGTGCGGGCCAAGGTGAAAAAGGAGCAGGGCCGGGATTTAAAGGACCTGGCCCAGACGCTTCAGGGCCTCAAGGCCGCGGGCTTTGCCAGGGTCGCGGTCCAATCCCTCCACGTAGTGCCGGGGGAGGAGTGGGAAGAGGTTGTAAGGGAAAGTAAAAGCGTCCCCGGCCTCCAGGTGGCCTTAGGCCCGCCGCTCTTGACTTCCCCGGAAGATCGGCAGCGGGTCCTCAAGGCCCTGGAACCCAATTTTCCCCAGGACTTAAAGCAGAACGCGGTGGTGCTGGTGGGGCACGGCAGCCCCCATCCCAAGGGGGAGGGGGAATACCTGGCCTTCGGGGAACTGCTGCGCCAGCGGTTCCCCCAGCAGCAGGTCTACCTGGCAGTGGTGGCTGGTAAGCCCACCCGGGAGGAAGCATTGTCTAGAGTCAAAGTGTCCTCCGCCCAGGCCGTGCTGTTCATCCCCTTCCTGTTCGTGGCCGGAGAACACATGGCCAAAGACATCATGGGGGACGAGCCGGAGAGCTGGAAATCGGAACTCCTGAAGCACAAAGCTTACAAGATTCAGGCTGGTGACCGGGGGCTGGGTTATCAGGAAGGGATCATCCAGGTTTACCTGGACCACCTGGCCGGGGCCTTGAAAAAAGTGAGCCGTGAGCAGTAAGCAGTAAACAGTTAATAAATGTGGCGCCGAAGCAGGCTGCGGCAAAAAATGGCGTTCCCACGCGGAGTTTTGGGAACAGTCCCTCATGAGCCGTTGGCTCACCCGTAAATCATGAAAAGTTTTTGTAGCCGCAGGCTTCAGCCTGCGCCGGCACAGGCTGGAAAGCCTGTGCTACCAATCCTAAGGAACTTTTCAAGGCAGGATAAAAAACCGAACCGATTGTTGCCTTAAACTCGGAGCATTAAAGAAGTTCCTTCCTTTTGCCCCCTCCCCCTTGAGGGGGGAGGGCTGGGGTGGGGGTGAAGGTAATCCATTTTCCGCTCCGAGTAATAACTCCGGAAAGGGCATCTGAAGATCGGCTGCCTCTTGCTTTAATGAAAAACAAAATACATTGACATGAGTGGCACAGGCTTCCAGCCTGTGGGAAGGTGTCTTGGCAGAACAGACGGCGCACACAGGCCAGGCCTGTGCCACAAATATATTTTTGGTTAGTGATCTCTCGCGAAATAGGGAGATTTTTCCCAAGATGCCATTTTGGATTGCCTTTCCGGAGCAAAGGCTATAATCAAAAAACCGAAAACTGAAAACGAAGACCGAAAACTGTAATTAAATGAAGGCAGAAGAACTCTCCGCCCTGGAAATCCAGGAGACCTGGGACCGGCGCCGGGCCGGGTCCAGGCGCTTTGCCGTGACCCTGGCCGTCCTGGGCCTGTCCCTGGCCGCGTCCATCGGGTTGGCCACCGCCATCGGGCGATTGGATTTGGGGTGGGGGGAAATCGCCCAGGCATTTTTGAATAAAATAGGTTTAAGCAGTTTTACCCTGGACCGCACCGGGGAAGTGATCGTCTTTCACCTGCGCTTCTCCCGGGCGGTGCTGGCGGCGTTGGTGGGGGCCTGCCTGGCCGGGGCGGGGGTGATCTTCCAGGGTCTGCTGCGCAATCCCCTGGCCGACCCCTTTACCATCGGGGTGTCCACCGGCGCGGCCTTCGGCGCCGCGCTGTTGGTTGTCCTCGGCATAGAAGGAGCCTTTTGGGGCCTTAGCGCCCTGCCGCTGGGGGCCCTGGCCGGGGCGTTGGCCGCGCTGGTGGCGGTGCTCATTCTGTCCCGGGAAGAAGGCCGCATCCGCCAGGAGTCTTTGGTGTTGGCGGGCATCGTGGTGAGCACCTTCCTGTCGGCCTTTATCAGCCTGATTAAAAGCCTGGACGAAGAGTCGCTGTCGGCTATCGTCTTTTGGATCATGGGCAGTTTTTCCGGCCGGGGCTGGGTGCATGTGGGGTTTCTGCTCCCTTACGGGCTGGCGGGCTTGGTGCTGGCGGCCCTGAACTACCGGGAGCTGGACATCCTGGCCCTGGGGGAAGAACAGTCCCATTACCTGGGGGTGGCGGTGTCCCGCACCCGGCTCCAATTGCTGCTGGCCGCGTCCCTGCTCACCGCCGCGGCGGTGTCGGTGTCCGGGGTCATCGGCTTTGTGGGATTGGTGGTGCCCCACCTCATCCGCATTTTGGCGGGGCCGTCTCACGGGCGGCTGCTTATCCTGGCGGCCCTGGCCGGCGGGCTCACCCTCATCTGGGCCGACGTCCTGTCCCGGGTGATTCTGCCGGGGGGCCAGGAGCTGCCCGTGGGGGTGGTGACCGCGCTCTTGGGCGGCCCCTTTTTCTTCTATCTCCTCAAAACCCGCAAGGGCCGGGGGGTGTGGTGATCCGGGTAAAGGCGCTCTCCCTAGGCTACGGCGCCCGCGCCGTTCTGGAAGACCTGAATTTTCAGGTGGATCGGGGGGAATTTGTGGGCATCCTGGGCCCCAACGGCAGCGGCAAGTCCACCCTGGTCAACGCCCTGGCGGGCCTGCTGCCGCCCCAAGCCGGGGCCATCGAGCTTAACGGGCAGGATTTGCAGTCCGTGGCCAGCCGCGTTCGCGCCCAGACCATGGCGGTGGTGCCCCAGAGCAACGAGATCCGTTTTCCCTTCTCCTGCATGGAAGTGGTGCTCATGGGGCGCTATCCCCGGCGGCGGCGCCTGGGGACCCTGACCCCGGAAGACCTGATGGCCGGGCTTCGGGCCATGCGCCAGACCACCACGGAGCACTTGCAGGACCGACTGGTGACGGAAGTTTCCGGCGGGGAGCGCCAACGGGTGGTCATCGCCCGGGCTTTGGCCCAGGAGCCGGACATCCTGATGCTGGACGAGGCCACCTCCAGCCTGGACGTGCGCAAGAAACTGGAAATCTTTGAACTGTGCCAGGCGCTCAACCGGGAGAAAAACCTCACGGTGCTTTGCGCCATCCACGATTTAAACCTGGCGGCCATGTACTGCCGGCGCCTCATTATCCTGAAGGATGACCGGATGGTGGAAGACGGGGCGACGGAACTGGTTTTTACCTCAGAGATATTGTCGGCGGTTTTTGAGACGCCCATGGAAGTGGCCCGGCATCCTTTGTCCGGCCGGCTTTATGGGGTGATGCTGCCGCTGTCGGGAGACGCGGCGGCAGAGCCGGAGATTTTGAAGGCGGGTGTATCGTAGGGGCGCAATTTATTGCGCCCGTGAAGGCTTCGTATGAGAAGGCATTTCTCCTTAATCCTACTAGTCATGACTCTAGTGGGCAGCGCGGCGGATTCCTGGGGCGCGGCAACCGTTACGGACGACCGGGGCCAGGAAGTGGTCCTTAATTCCCCGCCCCGGCGCATCATTTCGCTGTACGGGGCCATCACCGAGATCCTCCAGGCCCTGGGCGCGACCCCGGAAATCGTGGCCCGGACCCGGGGAGATGAAACCCTGCCCGACCTCCCCACGGTGGGCACCCATCTCCAGCCCAACTTAGAGATGATCCTGGCCTTAAAGCCGGATTTGGTAGTCCAAGGAGGGGTGAAAAAAGGGCTGCTGGGGGTCAGGCGCCTGGAGCAGGAAGGAGTTCCGGTGGCGGTCTTCGCGCCCCATGATTTTCCGGGGCTGTTCGGCACCATCCGGCGTCTGGGAGAGCTTACGGGCAAAAATGACCAGGCCGGGGCCTTGGTCAAGGACATGGAGGCCCGGCTTCAGGAAGTGGCCCGCCAAGTGGCGGGCCGGGGGCAGCCCAAGGTCTTCTTTGAGGTGCGCTATCACAACCTGTTGGCCGCGGGGCAGGGGTCTCTGGTCCACCACATCATCACCCGGGCGGGAGGCCAAAACATCGTGGCCAGCTCCCAGAAGCTGGTGAGCTTCAGCCTGGAAACTTTGATTAAAGAAGACCCGGAAGTCTATATCATCCAAAAAGGGCCCATGAACCGGAGTCCCCAGGACATCAAGGCCCGGCCCCACTACGACCTTCTCCAGGCGGTGCGCCGGGGCCGGGTGCTGGTGGTGGAGGAAAGCCTCTTTTCCCGCCCCGGCCCCCGGTCGGTGGAAGCGGTGGAAACCCTGGCCCGGCTTCTTCATCCGGACGCGGGAGGGGGCGTTAAATGACCGGGGACAGGGGACGGGAGACGGGGAAGATAATCGGGAGCCGGAATCCGGACTCCTGTCCCCGGTCTTCGGTCTCCGGTCTTCGGTCAAGAAGGCCTCAGTTTCTTGACTGACATAAAATTGAAACGCGGTCCAGAAGGGAAGATGACATCGATTAGCGCCTGCCGCGGCCTGGTCGTTGCCGGTACTCACAGCGGGGTGGGCAAGACCACCGTCACCCTAGGGCTGATTGCCGCATTCCGCCGGCGGGGCCTCACGGTCCAACCCTTCAAGGTGGGGCCGGACTTCATCGATCCGGGCCACCACGGGCAGGCGGCGGGGGTGATGTCCCGAAACCTGGACGGCTGGATGCTCACCCGGGAGTATAATGCGGCCAATTTTCGGCGACACGCCGCGTTGGCCGACCTGGCGGTGGTGGAAGGGGTGATGGGCCTCTTTGACGGCTATGACGGGGCCAGCGACGCGGGGTCCACGGCCCAGATGGCCAAATGGCTGGGGCTGCCGGTGGGGCTGGTAGTGGACGCCCGGGCCATGGCCCGGAGCGCCGCGGCGCTGGTGCACGGATTCGCCACTTTCGACCCGGAACTGACCCTGGCAGGGGTGATCTTTAACCGAGTGGGGAGCGCCGTCCACCGGCGCTATCTGGAGCAGGCCCTGGAGCTTAAGAAAGACGCGGTTTGTTTGGGCGGCATCCCCCGGAATCAGGAATTGAGCATCCCGGAGCGTCACCTGGGCCTGACCACGGCTGAGGAGCATCCGCTGACCGCACAATATCTGGAGCGCCTGGCCGATTTGATGGAAGAATGTCTGGACCTGGATGGCCTGCTCCGGAGGCTGCCGGTTATTAAAACCGATAAGGCCGCCGCAGCTGAGCCGATTGGCTGTTCCGATAAAGCAAGGCTGGGAGTGGCCCGGGATGAGGCGTTCTGCTTCTACTATCCGGAGAACCTGGAGTGGCTGGAGCATTTCGGGGCGGAGATCGTCCCCTTTTCGCCCCTCCATGACCGGGATTTGCCCGAAAGCCTTCATGGCCTCTACCTGGGGGGCGGCTACCCCGAGGTCTTCGCCGGGCGGTTGGCGGAGAACCGCGGTCTCTTAAAATCGATTAACGACCGGGCCCGGGCTGGGATGCCCATTTACGCGGAATGCGGTGGGCTGATGTTTTTATCTCAAGAAATAAAGGACCTGGAGGGAAAGAGCCATGCCCTGGCCGGAGTGCTGCCCTTCCGGGTGCGCATGCTGCCCCGGCTGCGAGCCTTGGGATACCGGGAAATCACCTTGACCGCAGATGGACTGCTGGGCCCCGCGGGGACCCAGGCCCGGGGCCACGAGTTCCACTACTCGGAAATCGTCTCCGATCCCGGGGGGCTGGGCCGCCTCTACCGCCTCACCGACCGGAACGGGGAGGCTTCCCGGCTGGAAGGGTACACCTGGGGCAACGTCCTGGCCAGTTACGTTCACCTCCATTTCGGCAGCAACCCGGAGGTGGCCCGGAGTCTGATGGAGCAATGCCGGCGGTTTAAGGAGAGATATTTAAAATGATCTGAGGGGAGGGCCGGGGGACAGCAA
>VGSW01000017.1 GCA_016874915.1 Deltaproteobacteria bacterium | reverse complement strand
CTGGACCGGCATCTGCCCCATATGCAAGAGGAAAGTCCATCTTCACCGGCTAACGAAAGCACTTTAAATTAATTTTAACGTAGTAGTAATAATAATGACAAGTAAAGATGGAGGTCGCCTGGTTTCGGTTCCGGTAGATTTACCGATCAGTTCAATACTTCCAAGGACGGCTCGGCTTCCACTTTTTTCTTCAAAAAGTATTATGGATGGCCTTCCTTCTTGAAGAGATAAGAAGGTTCGAAGGACTCCCTTTAAATCCAATACTGTTCACTTTGGCGACAACCCCCTGTTTCATGTGGAGCAGGCGCCCCCGCCTGCTCTGTTAAAATGAACAGCCGGAGGCGGCTGTTCTACATCCTCTCCTGCTTTAACGAATGTTGCCTGTCAAGATGAAAAGCCTTAAGTGAACAGCATTGCCTTTAAATCTAAAAAACCTAAAGAGGGAGAGCCATCATGCGACATCCTCATCTCAATACCGATTCCACCGGTTGCATGTTGTTTGCCGTCCGACTCAGTTGAAGTCGATCGAACAGAAAACAACCATTAGCTTTTTTTGACTTGCCAACGCGGGTCTCTTAGAGCAGCATCCACTTCTTTGCCCAGTATCCTTGCTTGGCGTTTGTTCGTGGGAAGATTTTCGTAAAAATCCTCCAATTCTTGCCTCAACTCCATACTCCAGTCGGGGTAGCGATTCCCCAGCATTTCAAAACACTGTTTCAACCGAATTGCGGTGGGGGTATTCTGGGACATCTGTTGATTGAAAATGGCATTCAATTCACCAGTTCCCCCTAAGCACATGAGAAATCTGCCCAATTCCTTCGTGAGCCTTATCTTGGCAGCCATTATCTGGCGCGCCATCAACATCTGCACTCGTTTCTGCGCTTGGTGGTTCATCTTTTTGACCTGTCGTTCAGCCGCCTGTCTGGCCTTCTGCCGGGCACGATGCCAGGCTTCCGGTTCAGGTGGCTGGCCATTCCAGACACTCATCGATGCTTTTAATTCCACAAGAGCAGTGATCGGCAAAGGCTTTTGACCACGCACCCACATTGCCACGGTGCTTCGGAAAGGCCCTTCCTGGGCAGAGGCGACCACCAGGGGGAGACGCTCTCCCGGGCGCAAGAGTTTCCCTGCGATCTTCTTGGTAAAGGGGTCAAAGGGTGAAAGGGGTCTTATCTTTGTTTCTTTCTCCAAGGCCTCCAGGCCGGCAGAGATGGGGGTCTTCTTGAAGCCTGGTCCTGAAATCTCATAGGTATGAGCCTCTTTCAGAGCCTTGACTTTAACCCCGAATCCTTCTTGGCAAAGCTTTAACGCTTCCTCCATATCAGCAAGGGTTATGGCGGCGGGTTTGCCATCGGGGGACTCTGGCTGGCTCTCAAAGTAGGTTTCTGCCGCTAATGCATCAGTCTGAACCAGAGATGCGGTCGCCTCAAGATCAGCCATATCAAAGGGTTCCTGATAAAGCAACATCCGACGGGCCCGCGCCAGAACCGGCTGCATGGCCCCCACAAAATGCTTAAACAAACCACACCGTTTTTGCAGGGCGCGATATACTTTGTCATCCACACTGTCTCTGATAAAAAGATTCACTACCCAGACCTGGGGATGTTGTTGGCCGATACGGTCAATGCGCCCAATCCGCTGCTCCACCCTGGCGGGGTTCCACGGTAGGTCATAATTGATGACGGCTCCGGCCGCTTGCAGGTTCAGGCCTTCACTGGCGGCGTCGGTACACAGGAGCACCTGAATCTTCCTTTTCTGCAGCGCTTGGGTGATTGCGCCCTTCGAGCACCGTTGCCATTCCTCCCCGTCCCACCTCTCGCCGCCGGCGCCGCTGTAACATGCCAACCCACGGGGGTAAATGTCTTTCAGACAAGTGCGCAGATAATCCAGGGTATCGCCATATTCAGTAAAGACCAGAACGGCCCGCCCCTCATCAGTAATGCCCCGCAGCACCTCCAGGAATTTATCCCTTTTGCTGTCGCCCGGGAGACCTCGCAAGCTGTCCAACAAGCCCTCAACTTCCGCCAACTCCGCCTTGGCCGCCCGCGGGTCCGTGGGCAACGCAGACGAGACTTTGCCGACCCCTTCCCCCTCGGGCAGATCGTCGATCTCCAAAGCCTCAGGCACGTCTTCAGCCTGCAAATACCAATCATAAGCCAGGTGCGCCGCCACCCGTTTCAGACCTTCCCGGCGTCGTTCCAGGCTTCTCTCCAGGGCCAGGGGTGAACTGGCGGCCCGCCGTCGGTAGACGGTCATCACAAAGCCTTTGCCGGTTTTCTCCTTCTCTATCTGCTCGAAACGTTTGTCAATATACCGGGTGATGGCGTCGTAAACCTGCCGCTCATGTACATCCTGGTATTCAAAAACAATATCTTCGACTTTCCTGGTTGGCGGCGCCTCCTGCAAGAGCCCCAGACTATGGTACTGCTTGAGGGTTCCCCGGGTATTGCGGTGCATGCGGCGACCCAGGGGGGAACCTCTCCGGAGCCAGGCCGCCATGTCATCCCGCTGGGTGGGAGGCACAAAAGCCAGCTTCTGGGCCACCTGGGTGGTGTCGGTGAGATTGATAGGATTTCCCGGCGGTTGCGGAAAGTCTGGATCCGCGGCAATGAGGACCGCGGCCTGGCGGGACAGTTCCTTACCGCAGGCGCCTTGCCTCACTGCGGCCACGGCCTGGTAGTAATCTCTCACCGCTTTGAACTCCGCCAGCCAGACCCCGCCCTCGCCCAGGATGGACAGAAGGTCCCACGGCTCCCAGGGTTGGGTCTGCATGGGAGTGGCGCTCAAAAGCAGGAAGCCCCGGGCCTTGCCTTTCAGTTGCAGGTCCCGCAGCAGTTGCAGCAGCAGGGTGGCGCTGTTGAACTCCCCTTCCTCCTGTTTGCCCCGCCGGGCCGCGTGCGCCTCGTCCAGAAGCACCAGGTCCCAGGGCTCAGCCGTGAGGAGGATGGCGCGGTTGTCGTCCAGCCGGGCCAGTTCCCGGCTCATGATCAGGATGTCTTGGGTGAGGGCTTCGCCAAGCCCTCCCACCTTTTCCGTCCCGCCGTCGGGCCAGGCCAGAGTCGTGGGACCCATTAGCCGGGGGACCAGAAGCCCGCCCTTTTCCCGGAGTTCCCCCTGCCATTGCCCCAGGAGGCCGGCCGGCACCAGCAGCAAAGCCCGGCGCACTCCCCGTCCGGCCAGGAGCCGCCGCAAGATGAGGATGGCCTCGATGGTCTTCCCCAGGCCCACTTCATCGCAGAGCAAGCGTCCTTCGGGCCAGGCGCCTGCCGCCTCCTCCACCACCCGCCGCTGATGGGGCCACAATTCCACCAACGCGGTGGCGTCGCAGGCCGGGCCGCCGTTGGCCAGGTAAGGCGCCTCGACGATGAACTGCCAGAACATGGCCGCCTTCTTCCGCTCCAGGTCCTCCTGAGGCTCCACCACCGGCGGCGCCGCAGGGGCGAACTTGATGAGCTGCAGGCGCACGGCCTCAGGCAGGCTCACGGTGTGCACATAGGCGTGATTAT
The DNA here is from genome assembly GCA_016874915.1 of Deltaproteobacteria bacterium. Taxonomy (GTDB): domain Bacteria; phylum Desulfobacterota; class Desulfobaccia; order Desulfobaccales; family 0-14-0-80-60-11; genus VGSO01. The sequence continues at coordinate 32,646 of VGSW01000017.1, read as the reverse complement.
CCCCCCACAGGTCCTCAAACTCCCGGACATAGTGCTGATAGCGCTCCGGGTCCTGCCAGGACGTGGAGATTTCCACGTTCTCGTAGTTGGCCATGAGCCCGTCGGCCGTCTCGTTGCTGGTTCCCATGAAGATGACCGCGTCCCCGGTCTCATCCCGGGCAATGCCGAACTTGCCGTGGTGGATGCCCACGCCGCTGCGCATCACCCCCACCCGGATCTCCAGCCAGCCTGCCTGGGCCAGCCAGGCCAACATGGCCAGCCGCTGTCTGGCCAGCAGGTCCTGCGGGGACTTGAGGCGCTTCTTGAGCTGGCTCTCCAGGCGGGAGGGGTCGCCGGTCTCCAGCAGCGCCTGCACGTCCTCCCGGTCCAACTGCTCATTCACTAAAAGGCGCACCGCGGGCCGGGGGGCCTGGTCGCCCAGGGCCAGCAGGCGCTCAATCAGCTTCCCGAACCCCCGGGCCGCCCGGGCCAGGGCATAACTGGAAAAGTATGAGCAGCTCCGGTCGTAGCGCACCGCCTCGCTCAGGGCTGGCACATAAAGGTTCCCCAGGAGTTCCGGGTCCGGCCCCTGAAGGAACCGGGGCCAGTTGTGGCGGCGCAGGTTCCCGGGGGGAAAGGCCTCGTTCGCCGCCGGTCGGGTCTGCCGCTGGGTTGTCACGGCTAATCCTCTTCTTCCTCTACCTCGTCTTCCAGGTCCTCTGCTTCCCCATCTTCCTCCAGGGCTGATGCTGCCGCCGTGACGCGGTGAATTTCTTTCAGCAGGGGCAACTCCGGCGGCGGGGCCTCGGTCCAGTCGGGGGGCTCCAGGTCAAACAGGGGCTTCAGCAGCCGGTGCCAGGCGCGGAATTCGGGAAACCGGGCCGCGGCCGACTTCTCCCCTTTGTCGTGGCGCACGGCTACGGGGGCGGCCGCCACCAGGGCCGCCATCAGGCGGGCCACCGGGGCGTCCCTGGTCCAGTTCTGCTGGCGGCTGAGGGCCTTGGCTGCCCCCACCCCGCCCTTCTCATCCCCGGCTTCGAGATAACGCAACGCCAGGGCCTGGCAGCCGTCCAGGGCGGTGCGGAAGTGGGGGTCGTTGGGGTGGATCTTGAGAATCTCCTTCTTGGTGCGCTTCTTTTCCTTGACCACCGGCCCGAACAGGGTGTCCAGCACCTCCTCCCGCTCCAGGGCCTTGTCCCGCCGCCGCTCCCGGGCGGAAAGCATCCGGATCTTGTCGCCGCTTTTCACCACCAGACCCGCAACCGCCAACTGGTCCACGTCCATTCCCACGGCGTTGCCCAGAAGCTTGGCCTCGTTGAAGCGGAACTCCATGGCGCTGAGCACGTCCCAGCACAGCAGGTAAAATTTCCCTTCCGCCTCCACCCCGTCCAGCCCCTTGGGGGCCAACTCCTCCAGGCGCCAGGCGCTCACCGCGTCCGCGGCTTCCTCCAGGGCCCGTTTGACTTCCACCCGCTCGCCGGTGTCGGTGCGCACCTGGGCGAAGCGGCTGAACTCCTCCATGGCCGGGCCGAAGGAGCCCACCAGCTGGTCCACCCGATTCAGGCCTTCTGCAGCCAGCCGGGTGGCGGCGCCCCTGGCCTTGCGGCGGATGGCCTCCTGCATGGTGAGGTCGAAAAAGCCCACCTGGGCCGCGGCCGGGCGCTTGCGGGCCACCAGGATGACGGTGCTCTGGGCCGCGTTCTTGTTGGCCTGGTTCAGGGAATGCTCGCTCTCCGTCTTCACCGGCCAGGTGGCGGTGATGCAGAAGCCCGCAGTGATGAGGGAGTTGAATAGTGACTCCCAGGCCTCCTGCTTCTTGTGGGTGAACATGACCGTCAGGAGCCCGTCGTCCCGCAGGAGGCGGTGGCATTCCTGAAAGACCCGGGTCATGATTTCCCGGTAGAAGGCTTGGGCTTGGGTTGTTGCTGCGGCCTTTTTGCCCCCTGAGTCGGCCTGCCGGTGCCGGCTGACGTTCACCACCGCCTCCTGGTCCGTCTCGCACAGGTAGGTGGAGAACCACTCAGGCCGGCGGTGGCCCTGGGTGCGCTTCAGCCACACGTAGAAGAAGTCGGCCAGCTCCGCGTACTGCACGTTTTCCGCATAGGGCGGGTCCACCACCACCGCGGTGACGCTGCCGTCGGCCAGGTGGGGCAGGCTCGCGGCGGAGCCCTGGGTGATCTCCGCGGCCCGGGCCTGGGGGGACCGGGGGAGTTTGGCCAGTTGCTCATAGGCTTCCAGCACATTGTCAACGGCCCAGGCCAGCCCGGCGCCGGAGCCGCAGGGGGCCATCTCGGCATAGGTGGCCTTGAAGGCGTAATCGTGCCGGTCCATTTGACTCTTGATGACTGACCTGGTTACTTCCCAACGGCTTGAATAGCAGTTGTGATTGAGAAATTTGTCAGCAGCAAGAGCCAATAAATGAACCACCGCCTCGCCCAGTTCCTCGCCTTCCGCCTTGATGATCTCCGGACGCAGGGCCTGCAGCCCCTCCACCAGCACCCCCATGACCAGGAGCTGCCGGGGGGAAAACATGTCGGCCCATTTGGGCATGCCGTAGACTATCGGCCTGAGGTCGGTGGCGTTTTCCGGGAAGTCCTCGGTGGGAATGATCTGGTGCTGCTCCCAGCCCGGCCGCAGCCCGGCCAGTTCCGCCTCGGCCGCGGCCAGGGCCTGGAGGTCCTCCGGGGTGGGGTTTTCAAAGCGCAGGCCCTGGGGAGTTTTCACCACTACAGCGTAGAGGCGGCTCCCCATCCGGCCCTGCTGGGCCATGGTCTTGATGTAGTCCGGGGCGATCTGCAGGTCCGTAAAGAGGGACACCCCTTTGCCGCCCTTGTAGGTGGGGGTGGGGGCCTGCTTCACCTGGTCCCGCCCAGGGCCCGCCACCTTGACCTCAATGGTCCAGGTGCCCTTTCGCTTATCCACCCGGGGCACCGCCACCACCCCTGCGCCCCCCTTGGGCTTGAGCAGGTGCCAGTCCGGCACCAGGGGGGTCTCATAACCGGTGAAGGGGCAGGGCACGGTGCGGGCGAATACGTACGCCTGCACTGAGCCTATCTTCGGGGGAAAAAACTGAGATAAGCGCGGCTCGATGCGCTCCAGCCAAACTTTGCCCCAGAGGAAGGCGGCCTTGGCCAGTTTCTCGCCGAAATGGAAGGGATAAACCAGGGTCGCTTCCAGGATGGAACAGGCCACCGGGTTGTACTCATTGGCCAGGGTGGGGAAACCCATCCGCGCAGACTCGTAAGGGATGGAACCTCCCCCCGCCATCGGGTCAAGGAGCGCCACCTGACCATCCCAGAGTTGGTTTACTGCCTGGTGGAGCAGATCCAGGTCATCGGGGCGAAAGCCGCGCTTGAAGGCCCGGTCGCAGTTGAACCCCCCGGGAACCCGGTAACCGCTGTCCATCAGGGTGCGAATCGCCACCAGGTGCCTGCCAGTGTGGCCAAATCCCAGCAACCGCTCAAACACCTCCCGGGGAAAGTCAGCGGGCAACAGCGACCCCAACACCGCGGCCCGGGAGGCCACCAAGGGCCGCCGGGCCCACCAGACATGGAGGCGCTTATCCGGCGGCTGCTGGCCGGTGGAGCGCTCCCGGATGCATTCCACACCTATGGCCGCGGCGGGCAGCCATTCTTCCAGGAGAACCCGGGGGGGCTGGGTCAAAGGTCCATCATGCGGCATCGGTTTTTCTCATCTGCACAAGTTTTTGCTTGACTTTTCCGATAATTTGCTTAGCTTATAGTCAACACAAGGGCTAATAATGGCGGTGACTGAGCAATTCGGGCGCCGCCTATTCTTTTTTGGGCAGGACCACCAGGCCGAACCCCTTATACCTGCCATCAGCAGCCCGCCGAAACTTCTGTTTGATAATCTCCCAATCCGCTTTAGCCGACTTCCCCAAGACATGCCGCCCGATGGGTGAAACGATGAGATCGGCGATTTGCAGCCCGGCAATGTCCTGGGATTTATCCCTGATATGCAGTTCGCTGATGCGCCGCCTCACTTCCGAGGCCGGCACATACTCGGTGCCGCCCACCCGCAGATCCATCCAGGCCAAGCGCAACTGGTTATCAAGGGTCTCGTCCCTGGCCTCGGCGATAATGATCCCTTTTTCACCCCCACCCCTGGCTTGAATCTGAAAAATAAATCTCTCCACCAAGACTTTAAGGGAAAGGAGATACGGGTCCATGGCCGCCAGTCCATAGCGACGGGCATGCTCATCCTTTTTAATGGCGCAGGCCACCACGGTATAGTCCAAAGATTCCATGAGCCGGTTGGTCTCTTGATAAAAGCGCTCCCGGAAGGCTTTGCTGGTCAAGGCCTGAAATACTCCCCGGACTCGGGTGATATCCGCGGTATGGAGAATGAAGTCATCCCTCCCAAAAAGCTCCCTTTTATAGCGCTTCAACTCCGTCGTCAGACGCCGGTCATGATACTCAAGATCAACAATACAGCCGCCCAGGACAAACACCGGATATTGGGGGTCGATCTTATCCAGGCTGTGGTCGCCGGACTCGTCTAGGAAAAGAACCAACATGGATAAACTCACTTGAAAAACTACATAACGACAGCCAGAAGCCATGCTTCCAGGAGGCCCCCGGGGTCTGTTTATTGCACCGCCTCCACCAGGATGCGCAGCGCCCGGACGGCCCGCACCCCCCGGGAGTTCAGCATCATGCCCAGCCACCAGGCGGCCTCCGCGCCGTCCGCGGCCATGAGGTGCCGGGCGGCCCGGGCCAGGCGGTCCGGGTCCTTGAGCCCCTGAGCCACCAAAGCGTAGCAACCCACCCGGGCCCCCCACTCCGGGGTCAGGGGGTGGAAGGGACCGGGCGTGAGCGTCGCGTCCGCTCCTTCGCTGCCCCGGATGGCGTCCCGGAGCAGGGGGGCCCCGGCCAGCAGGGCCAGGGGGGCGATGGCCGCCAGCCGGGTGAGACGGTCCCGATGTTTGGCGTCCAGGCCACGGCGGTAAAGAATGGCTGCGTCCCCCTCCCGGCGGCGCACGATGCGCACGGCATAGGAGGCCTCCCGGATCTTCATGCCCCCTCCCCGGTGGGCTTGTCAAAGTGAGCCGTCACCTTCACCTCGGCCGGCGCCGCGTCCCGGACCTTCTGGAGGGCCGCGGCCATGCCTCCCCGGCCGCCGGCGCCGAAGTCCAGGGACATCAGGGCCTCGAACGCGCCTTCCTGGTCCTCCAGGGAGTTGAAAATGGTTTGCGCGGTGAACAACGGCTTGGCCGGGTGGTTGGGCTTCACCTGGACGGCGGCAAAGTTCATGGAGCCGCCGTCCTTCAAATGGCCGCTCACGGTGACGTCCAGGTTGAGGCTCACGGCTCCCAACGGCTGGGCCACCGCGGAGAGCGCGGCCGCGTCCTTGGGGGTCCGGGCCACCAATTGCAGGGTTAAGAGTGGACGCGTGGCCGCCAGGGCGATGGCCTCCTCCCAGGAGTGGGCAGACACCTTGCCGGGGGGCGGCTGAGTCGGCAGCTTGCGCTCTGTCCCCGGTCCCTCCCCCTCCTCCTGATCAATCACATCCGTTCTGGTCCACTCCTGGGCTGCGGCGGTGCCGGCCTGAGTCACCCAGGCGGCTTCGTCCAGGGACAGGGTGGTGAGGGTGGCCGCACTGCGCTCCCGGTGCCCCGGCGGACCGGAGACACAGCCCTGCGCGTCATAGGCCCGGCCATCCTCCAGACGGACCACGATGCCGCCTTCGCTGATTGCCTTAAAGATGGTCTGGCGGACGACGCTGCCGTCCAGCATCAGCCTGAGGCCCGGCGTTTCCAGAAATTTTTCGTAGAGGGCCCGGGCGCTGGTCACCTCGGGGTGGTCCACCAGAGGCCGGGCAAAGGCCAGCACCTTGGTGAGAAAGAGGTGCACATCCAGGCCGTCGCCGGCCTGATACAGAAAGCTCTTGGCATCCAAAAACTTGCGCAGCAGCCCTTGCCCTTCCCCTTTTCTCAGGACGGTCTCTTCCCCCACCCTGAACTCTTCCGTCATGGTGACCGGGTCTTTGCCGTGCATGACCACCCGATTGAAAGCCTGGATGGCCCCCAGGTGAAAGCGCTTCATTAACTCGGGCTTTACCTGGCGGAGTTGCTCCTGCATGAGCTTGTACTGGGAACTCTTATAATCAAGCTCAATGGCTTCGGCCGCCAGGAGGCGTTTGGCCCGGTCAAGGGCCTCCTGCCAGGCCTCGGCCTTGGCGGTAACGGCCAGGATGGCGTTGAGGTAGCGGCGGGGATTCGCCTTGGGGTCGGTTTCGTCCGTGGAGGCGACGATGGTCCTGGCCAGGGCTTCGTCCTGGCACAATACCAACTGCGGCTTGTCCGTGTCGGGCACCTGCCTGGCGCTCTGGGGCCAGGCCACCAGCTTGAACACGGTCTGGCCGAAGAAGGCCTGGACCTCGGCCTGGACGCGGCTTTTGGCGTCCTCCAGAGGGATCAGGGGCAGGCGCTCTTCGATGAGCTTGATGACGTTGGGCTCATAGCGGAACTGCCAGCCGCGGCCGCCGGCCATGGGATAGGTGTGCCAGCAGACCCCCAGGAGCCGGTCCAGGGCCTCGGCCGGTTCGGGGCCGGCCTCGTCGGGGCGGAGCACCGCCAGGGCGAGTTCGGGCTTGTCCAGGCCGCTGTTGGATTGGAGCGTCAGGCTCTCCAACAGCAGGGCCGAGGCCACCCGGCGGTGGATGCCGTTGCGGGCCCCGCCGTCCAGATCGCCGGCTTTCTTGATGACGTCCGCCGACACCGCGGCCTGGAAGGGTTCGCGGTTGAGACGGTCCAGCAGTTCGTGTTGGATGCGGTCGCTGGACCAATCAAGCTCGCCCGCGGTGATCAGGTCCACGTCCTCTTTGGCGCCCCAGACGTCTCGGATAATGCGGGCAAAGAGGCGCAGCACACCGCGGCTCTTTTGAAAGTCCGGCAACGATCCCAGCCGGTCATGGGCCGTGTCCAGCAGCCGCGGGTGGAAGGGGTAGGACTGCACCAGGCGCTTGGCATAATCCAGGCTCAGGGCAGTCTTGGGGAGGGCGCCGGGGGTGTCGCGCTCGACCCTTTCATATAGAGCGTGATACAGGGCCGAGGCCTTTTGAGCTGCCTGCGCATCAACTTTCCGAAACAGCCGCCGCACAATCACCTGGGCGGACTCTTCGCCGATGGGGTCGAAGTCCACAAAGCGGCGGCCCATGATCTCATCCAGGGCGTGGGCCGCCCTGTCCAGAGATTCCCCCAACTGCGCCGCCTCCTTGGCATAGGCCACCTGACCCGCGGGGTCGGTGACCAGGAGCACCGTGCGGGGCCGCCGGTTCACCACCGAGGCCAGGGAATTGAGGAAGCCGAAAAGGTTGCCCTGGCCGCGCTCGGACAGTTTGGCCAGGTAGATCACCAGTTCGTCCAGGAGGACCAGCACCGGCCCGGCCGGAAAGACAGCCTCCAGCAGGGCTTCGTCCGGCGAAGCCTCGGGGTCGTCAGCCGGGCCCAGTTGCTTCAGGGCCTTCTCCTTGCCCAGGCGGTAAAACATCTCCCCCCATAGACTTTGCACCTTGATCAGGCCATGGGTGGCAAAGACGGGGACCCCGGCTCTCCCGGCATCGACGGCCACCACCGTGACTTTGGGCGGCCGCCCCGCCGCGGGCAGGAGTTCCGTGCCCAGAGAGAGGTTGCCGATGTTTTGGGCCAGATGCCACAGCGCCATGAGGGTGTGGGTTTTGCCGCCGCCGAAGCCGGTGCTCAACCTGATGGTGACGCCCGCCTCCTTGGGGTCGGCCAGACGGTTGCAGACCGCCCCGACGATTTTCTTGAGCTGCGCAGCGGGGTGGGTGTTCTGGAGAAACGTTTCCGGGTCCTGGTAGACCTTGGGGGCCTTGCCCCAGATGACCTGTCCGAAGTCGGCGGCGAAGATGGCGTCGTCCAGGTCGCCATGCAGGACCTCCTGGCGAGGCCGGCACGCAGCGAAGATGCCCATGGAACGCTCCTCGTCACGGCTTTCGGGCGCCCTGCCTCGGAGAAGGGCGGCCCTTGCCGTCAAGGGGGAGATTTGCTGAGCATCATAGCGGAAAAGCTTCCAAGATGGGAAGAACCAATTTATGCCTGCTGCAATGCTTTATGAGACTTGGCGTTAGTCCCTCCTGGGCACCTATAAAGAATCCTGGTTTTCTGCCCTCTGTTTTCCAGGTCGGGGCTGGACCAGTCTCTGGAGAGGACGTCATGGAAGGATCTGTTGGTCAGCTTCCGGTCCTCAGGGCGGCGTCGATGAGGGTGCCGATGGTGGGGCTATGTGGCGTTAACCAGAATGTGTCCCCCCAAGGGTCCTCTCTGGCTCGTTTTTTGACCCGGAAGGCGATAAGAATCAGATAGGTCCTAGGGCGCTTAGGTCTGAGACGGACAATTGCAAAATCCTTTGAAATAAGTAGAAGCTTATGCCTTGATTGGTGAAGGTCATCCGTGCATGCCGATAGTCTTTCTCCCCTTTCAGAAAGTTGGCCTGGCTATTTTGATACCAAGGCCAACGGCAGGTCCTCGCCGAAGGTGCGGATGAAGGGCACCTGGTCGCCCCGGGAGGCCTCTCCCACCATCTTGTTCAGGTAAGCCCCCAGCTCCTGCACCTGAATGCGCCCGTCCTGGTTGGCGTCTGCCGCGCCCTTGAGGCCCTTCAGGAGGAAATGGGTGAAGAGCCCGTTCCCCTGGTAGTCGTCCCGGGCCACCTGCTCCGAGCCCGCCCCGGCCAGGACGTGCATGCCCAGGGCCTTGGCCAGCACCGACACCCGACCGTCATAAAGGGGGGTCATGGCCCCCTTGATCCCCCCGGCCTGGCAGGTGTCCAGGAACCACACCTGTTTCAAGGCCCGGAAGGCCTTGGAGATCTCCATCAATTCCGGCGAGGTCAGCATCCGCTCCGGGGAGTCGCCTCCGCCCGGCGCGTGGGTGTAGAGGAAATAGCGGTAGCCGTCGGCCCGGCCGTGGGTGGCCATGGCCACCACCAGCACGTCCTCCGGCCACATGCGTTGCCCCAGGTCCCGGGCCGCCTTGAGGATGTTGGCCTTGCTGGCCTCCTCCTCCAGCAGGGTCTGCACGTGGACCTTGTGGTAGAGGGGCTTTCCCGCCTGGGCCAACAGGCCGGCCAGGTCCCGGGCGTCCTTGACGGCATAAGTCAGATCGGGCAGCCCGGGGTGGTCGAAGGTGTTGAGGCCCACCGCCAACACATAGAGCTCCGGCGGCCGGGCCGGCGCCAGACACCGCACCCTGACGCTTACCATCTCGCTCATCACCGTGTTGGGGCCGTTGAAGGCGCAGGCCGTCAGGGTGTTGTCGCCGTTCACCAGGGTGACCCGGTATTCCTTGGTGATGACGCCCTTTTGGGGCTCAAAGGGGGTGGACTGCAGGGCCTTGGGGTCCACGGTGACCCGACGCAGCGCCACGCCCCCCCGGCCGCCCCCCTCGGCCCGGGCCAACGCCACGCCGGCGGGCCCCTCCTCCCGGGCCAGCCGGTAGACCCCCAGGGACTCCACCAGCTTGCCGTTGTGCAGCAGCCGGATGTCCCCCACCTGCCCCCCGGCGTCCTGGACTTTGACCTTTACCGTTACTTCTCTAGATCTGAACTCCTGCCCCTCTTGCGGAGCCTGGATTTCCACCTTGGGCGGCGGCTTGTCAAGGGCCTCGGTCAGATTCAAGCCCCTCATCTCTTTAGAAAGATCCTCCCCCCTCAGCTTCTTCTCCACTAGATCCGGGCGGTAAAAGACATCGTAGAATTGATTAAAGTCATAGATTTTTAACCCGCGGCTGAAGTGAATGAATTTGTTAAAATCCCCCGCCCCGCAAAATAATCCTTCGGGTGTAACAGTAAGAGTAGCCTCAGGAAAAATATAATTTTTCCCGACAATTCTTAATTTATTCATATCTGCTATATCCCAAATAGTGTTGCAGTACTGAATGCCAACCCCAATCAACCTCTTGCCGTCGGTTGAAAAGGCAAGGGCACGAAAATAATCACCTTCAGGATGGGAAATGGGCTCGATTTTTTTGCCGGTGCCAACTTCCCATAAATAAATCTGCCGCTGATGTGCTGCAGCAAGATATTTGCTATCTGGAGAAAAGACTATAGTTTTAAAAAAATAAGGGAAATTGGTGTCTAGGTTTTTTATTCTTTGTAAGGTTTGCGCTTCTCTGAGACTAATGATCCTGTCATCTTCCCATGCTAAGATTTTTCCATTTGCAGAGAAAACCGCATGATGGATATAACTTCCTGATCTCGCATCTTTTTTAATTTCTTTCAGCACATTCCCGGTCTTCCAATTTACTAAAAATAAGATATGTGACCCTTCGGTTCCAAGTACATCCATATCAGCTACCATCAAGTCTTCCTGAGGTGAAAAGCTGAGATGGATAATGTGTCCTGTTTTCTCTTGAGAAAGAACAATTTTTTGCCAGAGCTTCCCTGTGGATATTTCCCAGAACTCGACTGTCCGATCTTTCACAATCCCCAAATAATTTCCATCTGGTGAAAAAGTAATCATCCTAGCCAACCAAAAATTATCATCTGAAACTTGCAATCCTTTAAACGCTTCGTTTGTTTTGTATATCGTACCTAATGGCATCTCCCAAATCTGCGCTCCTCTTTTGTTAATAGCAGCTAAGTATTTAGAGTCATGGGAAAATACCAAAGCTCTTACGCCATATGATAATGCAATTTCTTCGGATTTTATTTTTGTAGTATTGGAATTGTTAATATTAATTACTAATATCTCACCATGTTTATAAGTGGCGATATACTTACCGCAAGGTGATATAACTTGTTCTATGTTTCCAATCCGAGTCTTTTGTTTTTCATCTAATGGCCATCCTAAGAGATGTGATTCAATTGATCTGAATATTTTGTTTTGAGACAAATCAACGATATCAATGCGCGGCCCATGATGACAGGCTACTAGATGTTGCTCTCCGACAAACCACAGATATCTTCCTGATATATTCACATTATTAATAATTTCCCATTTGGGGAAACTTATCAAGAATATATTTCCTAAAGGTCCAACACTGATAGCCAGGTGCTTTTTATTTTGGGAAAACACAATAGAATGAACAATTCCTGGCACATCAATTTCATTTGTTATTTTACCTGTTGCAACTTCCAAAAATATGAGTTTGTAATGGCTGATTTTTTCCATTCCGGTAAATTTTTCCATTTCATCATCATTGGCTTTGATCCCGACTCCTGCAACCAGATATTTTCCATCTGGAGAAAATCGTACGGAATAATACATCCATCTTTTATCCATTCTCTGCCACTGGATCCTGTCCGTGAGAAAATGCCATAATCTTAGACCGTTTCTTTTCCCCCCGGTGGCCATATATTTTTCATCCGGGGAAAGGCATACCAATTCACCGGTATCGTCGTATTTTTTCACCACGTCACCGGCCTTAAGATTCCATACCATGGCGGTGTAGATATCCTTACAGGTTCCCACCACATAATTTCCATCAGGGGAAAAACCCAGGTGGGAAAACGAAGAGAAATATCCGATGGAATTATCAATATTATTAAGTAACTTCCCCGTGTTCACGTCCCAAAACTTCAGAGAGCGGCCAGAAGATGCTGCCATAACATTGTTCTTTGGAGCAAAACTAATGCTGGCAACATGTCCGCCAGCACTGATATCTCTTACCAGCCTGCCGTCTGCTGTCAGCCAAATTTTTATCGTGCCGTCTTCGCTGCCGGTAGCCAGCAGTAAACCATCGGGACTGACAGATAAACAATTTACATCATGGCCTCGCTGCAATACAGTGACAACCTGTTCATCAGCCAAAGATATCTCAGGTGCAAAAAAGACTAGAAAATATAAAAAACAGAGATAAAGCATATAATATTCCTCTCCTTGTGGTTATTAGATAACGTAATTGTTATGAATGCTTTGTTAATACTTCGTATATAATCTTTATTATTTATTAAGATAACGGAGAAGCTCGTCGGCCTCATTCTTATCCAGATTCTTGAGTATTTCATATTGCTGTCTGGCTGATTTTCGGTCGCCAAGTTTTAAATAGGCTACTCCAAGATTGTATTGGGCTCCAACATCGTTGGGTTTAATCCGTACCGCCTTTTCAAACGCTCTTTTGGCCTCCTGCCAACGCGCGAGTCTCAAATTCGCTACACCCAGTCCAAATTGGGCTTGAAAATCATCTGGTCTTAGTTTAACTGCCTCCAGATAGTACTGAAGAGCGTTATTATGTTCGCCCAAGGCGCCCAAGGCAACCGCCAACCCGATATAAGCCTGGAAATTATCAGGTTCCAAGCGGATTGCCTCAGAGTAAGATTTTTTGGCTTTCTGAAATTGCCTCAGGATCATGTAAATGTCCGCCAAGGCAACATGAGCGATGACGTAATCAGGGTTGAGTTTCACTGCCTGCTGGAATGCCTGTGCCGCTGCCTTCCAGCGTTTGCATCTGGCGTACACCGCTCCTAATCCGGCATGAGCCTTGGCATCATTGGGCTTGAGTTTAATGCCCCGTAAAAAGGCGGGTATTGCCTCTTCATTCCTATCCAGTAAGCTATATGCGCCACCTAATCCAATAAATGCTTCAGCTTGATTAGAGTCCAGACGAATCGATTGTTCATAGGCTTCTACCGCTTCTTCAACCCGTCCTAATTTTAAATACACATTTCCTTTTCTTAAATATGTTAAAGCATCATCAGAGTAAACTATTTGATGGTAGAAGCAAATGCTTGTAATAAATAAGATATTTATCAATACGTTTTTTTTCATTTTTTATTCACTCCTTTTGTTGTTAATTTTTAAAAACTATCTTGTCTGCTAACTATAAAGTGTCCATTTACTTCCCGTGGACACAATAGATCACCAATGTTTATCACCCCTCCCCGTGCAGGATGAAGGGGGCCCAGTAGTAGGGGTTGGGGTATTTTGACTTTAATTGCTGGCGGGCCAGGCGCAGGGCTTCGGAGCGGGGTTTGCCGGCCTTGAGGTGGGTGTAGAAGGCCACCATGTATTCCACCGCGGGCGCGTCGGCCACCTCCCAGAGGCTCACCACCACGCTCCGGGCCCCGGCCTGCTGGAAGGCCCGGGCCATGTGGGCCACCCCCTCCCCCTCCATGACCTTCCCCCGGCCGGTGAGGCAGGCGGAGAGCACCACCAGGTCTGCGTCCAGCTTGAGGCCCAGGACCTTGCTCAGGGTCAGGAAGCCGTTGTCCTGGTCCTGATTTTCCACCTGGCCCAGGAGAATGAAAGGCTCGTTGATCCCCTGCACCTTGCCGGGCAGGTCCCCGTGGGTGGCGAAGTGGAGGTAGCGGTATTTGGGTAATGGCGCCTGCCGCAGGCGGGTCTCGTTGGCCGCCAGGTTCAGCAAAATATCCGGCGGCTCGGGCTTCACGCCGAAGAGTTTGGCGATGGCCAGAACCTCGGTCTCGGTGGCCGGCAAGGGCAGGTAGCTCAGTTCCTTCCCCTCCTTGTCATCACCACTGGTCTTGCCCCACTCCCGGCGGGTGGCCAGGGCCCGGAAGGCGGCCTGGGGCGCGGCCTGGGCGCTCAATACCGGCGCCGGCTTCCCCGCTTTATGGGCCAGATAGCGGGGGTCCTGATCGCTGTAAATGGGATTCCCCAGGGCAAAGAGGGGCTTTTTCGCCTGGGACGCGGCCAGCAGCCGGTTCAGGGCCAGGATGGCGGCGGACTGGGAGTAGGTAATAAGCCGCTCGTCCCCCACGAACCGGGTGTCCGCGGCATCCTTCCCGGCCTGAACCACCAGGGCCTCAAAGGGGAGGAGCCCCAGGATGCCGTCGGGCACGATGATGAGCCGCTTTTCCGGGGAGAGGTCCTTGAGGGCCGGGGCCAGCAGCAGTTCATAGAGCTTCCGGCCCTGGGCGGGACTGAAATCCTGACAGGTGTGTTGGCTCTGCAGGGGGGCGATGAACTCGTTGACCAGTTTGCCCAGCTCTTCCTGTCCCAGGGGAATGGCATAGACCTGGGTGCGCCCCCCCGGCTCCACCCGGAAGAGGTAACATGATTTCTCCCCCAGGGCGTATTCCAGGAGCACCTCATTGGCCTTCATCGGAAGTTCCGGGGGCTTCAGGGGCCGGGGGTATTTCAGGGCGGCATAGCGGGGATATTTTTGCCGCAGCTCGGCCACCACTTCATCAAGTTGTTGCTGCAATTCCTCCCGCTGCTTCCGGTAATCGGCCAGGACTTTCTCGCCCTGGGTATGGTGCTTCTCCCAGTTGGCCTCCAGGGCCCCCAGGCGATCCACCAGGTCCTGCTCTTTCTTCGCCAGCTCCGGGGGAATCTCGCCCAAGCCGTGGCGCCGCGCGGCCGCAGCCATCTCCTCCAGCAACACCCGCCCCTTGGTGGCCTCGGCAAAATAGAAACCCGCCGCGGGAGCGTCGGGGCCATAGGGCTGCAATGCCTTGGGGATGGTAGCCCCCTTCTGGTACAGGGCTGCCAGGGTGGCCACCAAACCCCGGTAGGCACGCAGATGGCCGCGCGCTCCCGCGGCCTGGAAAAAACCGCCCCGCTCTCCTGCTTTTATGCGCTGACGCAGGGTCTCGATGACGACCACAGCCTGCAGCAAGGCTTCGGTCGCCTCACCCTGGCGTCCCAGCCCGCTCAGGGCCAGACCCAGTTGGGTATGATACTCCGCCTGGTAAATAAGAGTATCTTTCCAGGAAGGGGTCAGGCCCTGCAGTAAAGTCAGGGCTTCGGCCGGCCTTTGGGTTGCCAGCCGGATCTCCACCAGGCCAGTTTTTGACTTTCCCTTCTTAAAAAGTGACTCGGCCTTGACGTATTCTTTCCGGGTCAGGTAAAGGAATCCTAAGTTGTTGCATATGGTTCTGGTGGAGCGATCTTCCGGCCCCCGCACCTTTGCGGTGATGGTCAGAGCCCGGCGGAAGAGGGGAATGGCCTTCTCAGGTGCACCCATGGCCCGGTACAGTTGGGCCAGGTTGTTGAGGGCTGTGGCAGTGTCAAGGTGGTCAGGCCCCAGTTTGCTTTCAAAATACTCCAAAGCACTTCGATAGAGAGGCAGAGCCAGGTCAAAATTCCCGATCTCTTGATAGAGATTAGCCATGTTGTCCATCGCCATAGCTGTGGCATGGGCCTCTGGCTCCGGAGATCTTTTTAAGATTTGCAACGCCTTCTCGTAGTTGACTTTGGCCTCAGAATAATAACCCATCGATTTATATATCAAGGCTGCATTGATCAGGCTGGCCGCAACCAGAGGGTGATCCGCCCCCAAGGCCTTCTCTTTCATCTGCAGGGACTGATGGCACAGAGGTAGCGCCTCTTGGTAGCGGCCCGCATCGTATAATTGGATAATTTTCTTATCTATCTCCACTAAATCGTCTATCTCTCTATTTTTACTTTTCTTTTTATCCAGCATGGAGAGGACCAATTGAACCGCCAGCAGGTCCCCTTTAACGGCTTCGGTTTTAAGGTGGTGGGGACCAAAGGCCCTCTCAGCGATGAACAGAGCCATTTGATAGAGGTCACGCGCTTTCTCATACTCCCGCAAATTCTGATAAATCCAGGCCAGGTTTCTCAATATGTGGTAAGTGGGGCCAGCTTCTGTCCTAGATTTTTCATAGATTTTCAAGGCCTTCTGGGCCAAGGGCAGGGCCTTGTCAAAAGAGCCCATGGACACATAAATTAATGACAGGTTGTGAAGGGTGAGGGCGGTGTGGAGATGTTCCGGCCCGAGGACGCTTTCCCTGACCTTAAGGGCCCGCTGGGCGTGAGGCAAAGCTTTGTCAAGGTTGCCCAGGAGGCGATAAGCCGAGGCCAGGTTGTTGAGGGCGGTGGAGGTGGCAAAGTGATTCGTCCCATGGGTCTTTTCGGCGATCTGCAAGGCATGCTGCGCCAGGGGCAGGGCCTCCTGAAAACGACCGGCCTCCAGTAATTGTTTTACCTGTAAATTTAGTGCATCTGGGTCCTTAGCTTCCTTGGTTTGGCTCCAAGCCGAGGTCAGAAAGAGGAGACAGATCAGAAGGGTACAAAAAACCATGATTTTTTTCATCGGCCACCTCTCGAGTAATAAACGCCCAGTGCTGCAAACCACCTGCGTCAATCTTACTCATGCCGAAAAGCCACCACCCGCACCCAGGCGCCTTCGCCGGAGAGTTGTTCCAGGAGGGGCGTGAGTTTTTGGGAAGCCTGGGGGCTGCCGGTTACCTGGGCCGCGGGGACCGCGTCGGGCGCGCCCTCGGGCCGCACGATCTGCAAGGCCCGGGTCCGGTAGGCACTCACCGCGGACCGCACCTGTTGGGCCGGGGAGAGACCGGCCAGTGTGGTGTCCAGGGGATGGGCCGAGGCCAGGAGATAAAGCTTCTCCTCGCCTTTGACCTCATCCAGCGTGAAGGCCCGGCCGAAGCCCGGCAGCCAGTAATCCCGCCCGGCCAGAACCTTCGCACTTTCCCCGGCCTTGGGGAAAAGCAGGTCCAGCTTTCCCCGAGAGTCTTCCTGTAAAACATAGACATAGCAGTCCTGCCGGGGCCGGAAGAAGATGAAATACTTGTCCCGGCCGGAGCGCAGGCGGCTGTCCTCCTGCAGCACGGCCACCTCCTCCCCCTCCGGCCGCAGGAAGAAGAACCCCGCCTCCAGGTGCACCGAGCTCTCCAGACCGCCCTCGGCCGGGGAGCCGGAGCCCCGCTGGGCCACCTGGGAGCCCGGCGCCAGCCGGATGATCTCCACCCGGCGGTTGAGGGCGTGGCAGCCCTCATCCGGCCCGGTGGTGCACAGACGCCGCCGCTTGCCGTAGCCCTTGGCGATGAGGCGCTCCCGGGGCAGGGCGAAATGCCGGCGCAGGTAGTCCACCACGGCCTCGGCCCGCTTCCGGGAGAGCCAGAGGTTGTAGGCGTCGGTGCCCCGGACGTCGGTGTGGCCGGCAATTTCGTAAAACTGGGGGCCGGCGCCGGCGATGACGATATCCCGGGAGCCGCCATAAATGTTCTTGAGGGCTTTGCCCAGCTCGTCCAACTGGGGGCGGGCGTCGGGCCGGATGTCGTATCTGTTGAAGTCAAAGGGGATGAGCTTTTCCCCCAGGGTGAGGGACACCTGGCCCCCCACCCCCCGGGCCAGGGGGCCGATGGAGCGCTCGATGACCTCCGCCTTGATGAGGCTCCCCCTGCCCATCTCTTTGACGTCGGCCAGTCTCCGGCGGGCGGGCTTATCCTCCGGCTTTCTCTGCAGGCCTGCCTCGTACATCTCCGCGGCTTCCCGGGGGCGGTTGGTCCTGGCCAAAAGGTTGGCCAGGGCGAAATAGGCCTGAGCCTCCTTGGGCTGCAACCGGATGGCCTCTTGATAATGGACGACGGCCCCGGGGTAGCGGCCCTGCCTTTCCAGGACGATGGCCAGTTCATAGTGGGCTTCGGCCAGCTTAGGGCAGAGCTCCAGCGCCTTCCGGTAAAGCTGCTCCTTCTTGAAGAGATCGGCCTGGCTGACACTCAACCGGGCGGCTTGCCGGCAGTGCTCCCGGGCCTGGTGGCACGGGTCCCGGGAGAGGCAGGCAACCATGACCAAGGCCGACGCCAGAACTAGGCCGGCTAACATCCACAGCCTCTCTCTCCCGATCTCCGGCGCCGATAAAGCAGGACCAGATGCCAGCTTCATGGGAACCTCCTTGCCGCCGGCTCTTGCCACCGTGGAGTTCGAACACCTACCCCTGATGATAAGACGGTCTCGAGGCGAAATCGTTCCCGGAAAATGTTCTGCCCGGACCCGGCAGGACCGCTACCGTGCCACCTGGGCCAGGGGCAGGTCCTCCCCGAAGGTGCGGATGAAGGGCACCTGATCGCCCCGGGAGGCCTCTCCCACCATCCGGTTGAGGTAAGCGCCCAGTTCCTGCACCTGGATGCGCCCGTCCTGGTTGGCGTCCGCCGCACCCCTGAGGCCCTTCAGGAGAAAATGGGTGAAGAGCCCGTTCCCCTGGTAGTCGTCCCGGGCGGCCTGTTCGGATCCGGCCCCGGCCAGGACGTGCATCCCCAGGGACTTGGCCAGCACCGACACCCGACCGTCATAGAGGGGGGTCATGGCGCCCTTGATGCCTCCGGCCTGGCAGGTGTCCAGGAACCACACCTGTTTCAGGGCCCGGCAGGCCTTGGAGAGCTCCATCAGTTCCGGGGAGGTGAGCACGCCCTGGGAGGCGTCGGCCCCGGGCGGCGCATGGGTGAAAAGATAATAGCGGTAGCCGTCGGCCCGGCCATGGGTGGCGACGTTCACCACCAGCACATCCTCCGGCCACATCTGGCGCCCCATTTCCTGGGCGGCCTGCAGGATATTGGCCTTGGTGGCCTCCTCCTCCAGCAGGACCTTCAGGTGGATCTTGTGATAGAGGGGTTTTCCCGCCTGGCCCAACAGGTCGGCCAAGTCCCGGGCATCCTTGACGGCAAACTTCAGATGGGGCAGCCCGGCCTGGGCGAAGGTGTTGAGCCCTACCGCCAGCACGTAGAGTTCCGGGGGCCGGGCCGGAGCCCGGCACGCCACCCGGACGCTCACCATTTCGCTCATCACCGTGTTGGGGCCGTTGAAGGCGCAGGCCGTGAGAGTGTTCTCTCCGCTGACCAGGGTGACCCGGTATTCCTTGGTCACGGCGCCTTGTTGGGGCTGAAAGGGGGTTGACTGCACCGCCTTGGGGTCGATGGTGACCCGGCGCAGCGCCACCCCGCGCCGGCCAATCCCGTGATCAGCCTCCCCGGCCCTGGCCAGGTCCACCGCGGCCGGGCCCTCCTCCCGGGCCAGCCGGTAGACCCCCAGGGACTCCACCAACTTGCCGTTGTGCAGCAGCCGGATGTCGCCGATCTGACCCCCGGTGTCCTGCACCTTTACCTTCACCGTCACCTCCCGGGCGCTGACCTCCTGTCCTTCCTGGGGAGCCAGGATTTCCACTTTCGGCGGGGGGTGTTGCAGGGCCTCGGTGAGATTCAAGCCCCGCATCTCTTTCGAGATATCTTCACCCTGCAGTTTCTTTTCCACCAGGTCCGGGCGATAAAAGGCATCGTAGAACCGGTTGAAGTCAAAGGCCTCCATATCCCTGACAAAATGCACCCGGCGGTCAAAATGTCCGCTGCCGTTAAAAAAGCCTTCGGGAATCACGGAAACAGAAGAATCCTGAAAGGCATAGAATTGGGCCAAAACTTTGCCGGCCTCCACGTCCCACACGGAAAGAATGCCCTCTTCGACGCCGGTGACGAGGTGTCTGCCATCAGGACTCCAGCTGACGCTGCGCACCTTCTCCCCCTGGCCGTCCGCCAGGGTGACCCGCAGAGTGCCGCGGCTTATCTCCCAAATTCTGACCCCTTGGGCCGTACAACCAGATGCACTGCCGCTGCGAGCGGCCAGGTATCTGCCATCGGGGCTCCAGTAAAGGGAGGGCGAACATTTCTCTTTGATGCTTCGATGCCTCGTAAAACCATAGGTCTCCCAGATCTGCACCAGCCCGTCATCACTGCCGGTAGCAAGAAATTTGCCATCAGAACTTAAAGATAGCGAAGAAATCTGTTCCTTGTGGCCGTCCAGCATCTTGAACAAGGTTCCGGATGTTATGTCCCAGACACGCACGGTATGTTCCTGACCTTTGAACTCACGACTCCCACCGGAAATGAGATATCTTCCGTCCCTCGTCCAGACTACATATCTGACATTATTGTCATCCCCTATTAACTCCCGCCGGAGTTGCCCGTTTTTCGTGTCCCAGATGCGGATGGTTTCCTTTCCGCAGGCAGCGGCGAGGAAACGGCCGTCAGGGCTCCAACTGTAAGCTGATATGAGACTTTTGGACTCTCCCAGAGTCAGGATCAGCTTGCCGTTCTTCGCCTCCCAGATTCTGATGCGCCCCACGCCGTAACCCCCGTCGTCGTCGAAAAGAGCGGCGATTTTCTGTCCATCCGGGCTCCATACCGGGCCGATGGCGCGGAATTTCTTCAAGGTGTTCTTTTCCACATCCCAGATGCAGGTCTGGGCCATTTCCTCGTACGCGGATGACCAGGCGACGGATTTTCTGTCCGGGTTCCAATGAATGCTTCCCACGTAACTGTAAAGATTGTCAAAATGCTTTGCTTTGCGTCCGGCTCGGGCTTCCCAGACGATCAGTTCCTCCAGGCCGGCCATCAGGATGAAGCGTCCGTCCGGACTCCACTGCACCTGTCGGGTGGTGGGATAGTATCTGTCGATGACCTTTTTCACCCTGCCGTCAGCCACTTCCCAGAGGCGGATGTCCTCACCGCAGGTGGCAATCTTTTGACTATCCGGGCTCCAGGTCATTTCTGCATAGCCGAATCGGAATTTTTTCAGGACCCCAAACAAAACGCCTCCCCGAGCCTCCCATAGGTGGATATCCCCATCATTTCCCATGAGAAAACGTCCGTCGGGGCTCCAGTTGACCTGCCCCCAG
This sequence comes from Deltaproteobacteria bacterium, assembly GCA_016874915.1. GTDB lineage: Bacteria > Desulfobacterota > Desulfobaccia > Desulfobaccales > 0-14-0-80-60-11 > VGSO01. The sequence goes on along the minus strand of VGSW01000017.1, from coordinate 12,293 downwards.
CCCTGGTCTTGTCCCAATACCTGCGTCAGCTTGCCGCTGGCGGCCTCCCACACGGCGAGGCTCTTTCCGGCGGCTGCCAACAGGTCACCCCGGGGACTCCAGGCAAGGGACCTGACTCCTCCGGTAAAAGGCGTTTGCAGGACGCGTGATTTCCTGGGAGTGGGGAGATTCCAAAGATAGACGAATTGCTTCGTTGACCCGGTGGCCAGGACATTCCCGTCAGGACTCCAGCTCAGAGACGTTATTTCGGCTCCTTCCGCCTCCAGTCCTTCCACCTTATGGGATGGCTTATCATTGTCGGCGGCCACGTCCAGGATGCGGATTTGGTTGGCGCCGGCCAGGTAAGCCAAAGACCTGCCATCCGGGCTCCAGGAAACGATCTGATCGTACTTAAAGTGCTCGCGGGGTGACTGAAAAGCTTTGATGTTCTTCCAGGCCACCCCCTTTTTGAGGTCCCAGAGACGCACCATGATGGCTTCACCTGTTGATTCAGACGCCACACTCACGGCTGCCAGGAACTTCCCGTCTGGGCTCCAGGAAACGAGTTTCACTCTCTCGGTTTCCTCGCGTAGGACCTTGATTAATTTCCCCCCGTCAGCCTCCCAGATACGGATGTCAGAGCCACCCGTGGCCAGAAATTTTCCATCCCGACTCCAGGCAATGGAGCCGATGGGATTGCTATGACCGGCATTGACAGTGGTGCGGAAGTCCTGGTCGGAGGGAGACTGTTCCGCAGGCACGGTGGAAAAGATGGTCATGGCATGGCACCGGCCGGAAGAGAGTACTTCAAGTCCGCCGGGGCTCACCCCCCAAAGCGCCACCCAGAAGAAAAACCATCTCAGGAACTTTGGTGAGAGCGTTGCTTTCATGATGCCTCGCTTCTGGAAATCCCGTCCTGCCTTGCTATGGTCTTTCAGATCATCATCTGCCCTTCAGGAGATTTTCCCTCACCCGCTCAGGATGGTGGAATTTCTCGGCAAAGGCGACGTAATCGTAAACCTCCATGCCTTTCACAAAGTGAATGTAACTGGCATAGTTGCCCGAACCGGAAAAATACCCCTGGGGGGTGACGGCCACCCCGGCGTCTTCAAAGTGGAAAAGCCGCACCAACTCCTCACCGGTGGCCAGGCTTTTCAGGATCACCTCGCCGCCCTCATCGCTGCAGGCCAGATGAGCATCGTCCGGACTCACACTATAGGGATAAAACTTCCCCGAAACCTGGAACTCACCTCTAAATTTGCCGGATGGCCCATCCCATAGGTACAAATGTTCATCATGATTCTTGGTGACACCTATATAGTATTTGCCGGCGGGGCTTAAGCCCAGAGAAGACAGTTTCCCTGCCTGGTTCCCTGCCTGGATGGGTTCCAGACGTTGTATTATCCGGCCGGTGGACATCTCCATCACCTGGTAGGACTTGCCCCAATACCGGAAACCCAACAACTCGCCCGCGGAACTCCACCGGAAAGGGGAGAGCAGTTCTATTTCGGGATTGTCCCAGGTCTGCAAGAGTTTTCCGGTTGCCACCTGCCACAGGGAGGTCCTCTTGTATGGATCCTGGGCCGCCAGGAATTTACCTTCAGGACTCCACCCCATAGTGGGATACCAGCCGGTTACAGGGATTGCCAGTCGGGTTTCCAGGGTCTTGCTGAGTTTGCCGCTGGCCACCTCCCAGATGCAGATACCCCCCTTAAAATAGCCGGCGGCTATGAATTTTCCATCAGGACTCCAAGTCAATGTTTGAATGAGACCCTCTTTCCCTTGCAGAGTGCGGAGTAGTGTCTGTCTCTTCCCATCCCATATGTGCACGTTGCCATTATTTATTGCTGCAAAAATACTGCTAACAGGACTCCAATGACACCCCCTAATGTTTTTTAATAATGCAACGTTACGTTGGTAAGCTGTATCCAAGAGAATAGCGCCAGACTTTTTATCATCTGCGATATCACGATAATAGACATCAGCCATGCTCCCATCGTGGCTCCAACCAATTGATCTGCCGCCTTTTATCCGCTCTATTATTCTGACTTCCGGCCAGTGCCAGAGATAAAGAGTGCTGTAGAGGCCCGGGTCTCCTTTCACCACTGCCAGTTGTTTGCCGTCGGGACTGTGTTTTATGATGAAATTATCATTAGGTAAGGAAAGCTCGCATGTCGCCAACGGGTCAGTCCTATCCGCCTGCCCAAAGGTGAGGCTGTCTCCTGCATGGGCAATATATCTGCAGGTTGCGGACCACTGGACGGCAACAATAACTCCTTGGGAAAAGGTTGCCGTTTGCCCGTCGTCACCCTCGAGCACCTCCCGGAGACTCAGGAAGCGGGCGCCCCCGGCGGCCAGGGATTTGCCGTCCGGACTCCAGCACAGGGCCAGGACGTCCCTGCGGGTGTTTAACGTTTTGTACAGTCTGCCGCTATCGGCATCCCAAACCGACACGCAGCGTGCATTCCCGGCACTTCCGGCCAGTAAGCTCCCTTTTGGACTCCAGGACAGGGCGTGCACTTCCCCCCTCCCATCTCCCAGGGGGATTTTTCTCAGCAACTTGCCGTCTGCCACATTCCAGAGGGCAACCATTCCCTCCCTGCCACCGGAGGCCAATATCTTACTGTCAGCTTTCCAGGCCAGGCATTTCATCTCGCCGCCCGTCCCGGACAGGGACGTGACCAATCTGGCGTCTGGCCAGCTAAAGATATGGACCTGGTCTCCTGCAGCCACGGCAAGATGCCGGCCGTCAGAGCTCCATTGAAGGGAGTCCGGCCCGGCACTGCCCTTAGATTTAAGGGTGGCGGCCAACTTGCCGCTGACGACTCCCCATATCTGGATATCACCCTGTTTATTCCCCACTGCCAGTAACCGGCCATCGGGGCTCCATTCAGGGAGCAAGCCCCGGAAGGTTCGGATAAGTTTGCCGCCTGTCATGTTCCAGATAAAGACCTCCCCTTCATCCGTTCCTGCAGCTACGAAATTTCCGTCCGGACTTATGCGGAAATGGTAGACATGGCGCCCTGGGGTGCAGTTCACCACGGTCCGTAGTTCTGGGTCCCGGGATTGGCCCCTCAGGGTTCTCTCCCCAAGCCATCCGATACCGAAAAAGATCCCCTTCCAGAAAAAAAATATCACAGCCAAAACGAGAGTTAGGCCTATCACCAGGGGGAGAAGAATTCTCTTCATAATCAGTTACCGGCTTGCCGGGCTTCCTCCTCATCTTGCCGTGGCTGAAATGCTTATCTCTATTGCTCTTGTCAAGGCTCAGGAACCGGTTTTTCTTGGATCCAGTCTGTCACCCCTCCCCGTGCAGGATGAAGGGGGCCCAGTGGTAGGGGTTGGGGTATTTGGTTTTCATGTGCTGCCGGGCCAGGCGCAGGGCCTCGGCCCGCCCTTTCCCGGCCTTGAGGTGGGTGTAGAAGGTCACCATGTATTCCACCGCGGGCGCATCGGCCACCTCCCAGAGGCTCACCACCACGCTGCGGGCCCCGGCCTGCTGGAAGGCCCGGGCCAGGTGGGCCACCCCCTCCCCCTCCATGACTTTGCCCCGGCCGGTGAGGCAGGCCGAGAGGACTACCATATCAGCATCCAGCTTCAGGCCCAGGACCTTGCTCAGGGTGAGAAAGCCGTTGTCCTGGTCCTGATTTTCCACCTGCCCCAGGAGGATAAAGGGCTCGTTGATGCCCTGCACCTTGCCGGCCAGGTCGCCGTGGGTGGCGAAGTGGAGGTAGCGGTATGTTTGTAAGGGCGCCTGCCGCAGGCGGGTCTCGCTGGCTGCCAGGTTCAGCAGAATATCCGGCGGCTCGGGCTTCACGCCGAACAGCCCGGCGATGGCCCGGACCTCGTTTTCCGTCTCCCCCAGGGGGGGATAGCTCAATTCCTTCCCTTGCTTATCGTCCGACGTGGTTTTGCCCCATTCCCGGCGGGTGGCCAGGGCCCGGAAGGCGTATTGGGGCGCGGCCTGGGCGGTCAGCACCGGCGCCGGTTTCCCCGCCTTATGGGCCAGATAGCGGGGGTCATGATCGCTGTAAATGGGATTCCCCAGGGCAAAGAGGGGCTTTTTCGCCTGGGACGCGGCCAGCACCCGGTTCAGGGCCAGGATGGCGGCGGACTGGGAGTAGGTGAGGAGGCGCTCGTCCCCCACGAAGCGGGTGTCCCCCGCATCCTTCCCGGCCTGGACTACCAGGGCCTCGAAGGGCAGCAGGCCCAGAATGCCGTCGGGCACGATGATGAGCCGCTTTTCCGGGGCCAAATCCTTGAGGGCCGGGGCCAGGAGCATTTCGTAGAGCTTCCGCCCCTGGGCGGGGTTGAAATCCTGACAGGTGTGTTGGCTCTGCAGGGGGGCGATGAAGTCATTGACCAGTTTGCCCAGCTCTTCCTGGCCCAGGGGAATGGCATAGACCTGCGTCCGCCCCCCGGGCTCCACCCGGAAGAGGTAACATGATTTCTCCCCCAGGGCGTATTCCAGGAGCACCTCCTGGGGTTTCAGGGGAATCTCCTGGGGCTTGAGGGGCCGGGGATATTTCAGGGCCGCATAGCGGGGGTATTTCTGCCTGAGTTCCGCCACCAGCGCGTCCAGTTGCTTTTGCAATTCCTCCCGCTGCTTCCTGAAATTGGCCACCACCTCTTCCCCCTGTGTGTAGTGCTTCTCCCAGTTGGCCTCCAATGCCCCCAGACGGTCCAGCAGGCCCTGCTCTTTTTGGGCCAGGTCCGGGGGGATTTGGCCCAGGCCGCCCCGGGCCGCGGCCGCGGCCATCTCCTCCAGCAGCACCCGCCCCTTGGTGGCTTCGGCGAAATAGAAGGCCGCGGCCCCGGTCTGGGGGCCGAATTTTTCCAGTGCCGGAGGCAGGGGTTCCCCCCGGATGGACATGTCCCCCAGGACCGCGGTTAGCCAGAGGTAGGCCAGTCGGTGCTCCTTCACCTGGAAAAAGCCGGTGCGGGGGCCGGTGACCCGCCTTCTCAGGTTTTCAATACCCTGGGTGGCGGCGAAAAGCTGGGCCGCCGCCTCCCCCCGCCGGCCTACTCCGGCCAGGGCCTGCCCCTGTTGGGTGGCAAATTGGACCTGATATCCTGGAACAGCACGCCAGGACGGTTGAATTTTTTCCAGCAACTCCAGGGCAGCCTGGAATCGCCCGGTGGCCAGATAAAGAGCCACAAGTCCCACTTTGGAATTACTGCGCTGGAAGAGAGCTTCGGCTTCCTGGTATTCCTGGCGGGATAAATGTAAGCAAGCGAGATTATTGAGGGTGCCAATGGTATGGGAGTGCTCCGAGCCCAGGAATTTTTCCCTGATGGACAAGGCACGACGGTACAGGGGCAGGGCCTGGTCATAGGCGCCGATGCAGTTGTAAAACCCGCCAAAATTATTAAGGCTGAGGGCGGTGTGTGGGTGGTCCTGGCCTAGGGCCTTTTCCCTGATGGCCAGAGCCCGCCGGTGCAGGGGCAGGGCCTGGTCATAGTAGCCCATTTCCTGATAAAGCATGGCGAGATTACTAAGACTGAGGGCTGTTCCGGGGTGTTCCGGACCCAGGACCTTTTCCTTGATTGCCAGGGCCCGCCGGTAGAGGGGCAGGGCCTGGTCATAGGCCCCCATATCGTTGTAAAGCCCAGCTAGGTTGTCGAGGCTGTTGGCGGTGTCGGGGTGCTCTGGACCCAGGACTTTTTCCCGGATGGCCAGGGCCCGCCGGTACAGGGGCAGTGCCTTCTCATAAGCCCCCATGGCCTCGTACAATACAGCCAGGTTGTTGAGACTGGTGGCGGTGTCGGGGTGTTCCGGACCCAGGACCTTTTCCTTGATGGCCAGGGCCCGCAGTAGAAGGGGCAGTGCCTTCTCATAGACGCCCATGGCCTTGTACAGGCCAGCCAGGTTGTTGAGACTGGTAGCAATGCCCGGGTCCTCAGGACCAAGGACTTTTTCTTTGATGGCCAGGGCCCGCCGATAATGGGGAAGGGCCTTCTCATAAGCGCCCATTTCCTTATAAAGCAGTCCCAGGTTGTTGAGACTGGTGGCGGTGTCGGGGTGTTCCAGACCCAGGACCTTTTCCCTGATGGCCAGGGCCCGCCGCAGAAGGGGCAATGCCTTCTCATAGGCGCCCATGGCCTTGTACAGGCCAGCCAGGTTGTTGAGACTGGTAGCAATGCCCGGGTCCTCAGGACCAAGGACTTTTTCTTTGATGGCCAGGGCATGCCGGAGAAGGGGTAGTGCCTTCTCATAAGCGCCCATGGCCTTGTACAGTTCACCCAGGTTGTTGAGGCTGGTGGTGGTGTCCGGGTGTTCTGGGCCCAGGACCTTTTCCCTGATGGCCAGGGCCCGCCGCAGAAGGGGCAATGCCTTCTCATAGGCGCCCATATCATCGTAAAGCCTACCAAGACTGTTGAGGGGATGGGCCGTTTCGAGATGGTCTGCCCCCAGGGCTTTTTCACAGATGAGCAAGGCCCGACGGTAGAGAGGCAGGGCTTGGTCATAGGCGCGCATGGCATGGTACAGTTGGGCCAGGTTATTAAGGGCTGCGGCGGTGTGGGGGTGCTCATGACCTTTTCTTTTCTCATAAATCTGCAAGGCCCGCTGGGACAGGGGTAGGGCCTCTTGGTAGCGTCCGGCGGCATAGAGCTTCATAGCCTTTTGATTTAATGATTCGGCTTCCTCCAGAGCAGTAGTCTGAGCATGAGCCACACCGCCTATTGCAGGCAGGCACACTGCCTTCAACATCAGCAGTAAAATAACGATGAAGGTTTTCCTTGCCACGCCGCTCTCTCTAAGTAAACCTGCTCGACCTGCTGCTGTCCCAGGTTCACTTCCCAGGGGCAGGTTTCAAACCCGGGCCTATAAGTCATATCAATTAGTTGCGCATACTATTTGCGTCATTTCAAAGTGCCCCTGTCATTACTCATGCTGGAAAGCCGCCACCCTCACCCAGGCGCCTTCGCCGGAGAGTTGTTCCAGGAGAGGCTTAAGTTTCTGGGGCGCCTGGGGGCTGCCGGTCACCTGGGCGGCGGGGACCGCCTCGAGCGCGCCCTCGGGCCGCACGATCTGCAGGGCCCGGGTCCGGTAGGCGGCCACCGCGGACCGCACCTGCTGGGCCAGGGGGAGCCCGGCCAGGGCGGTTTCCAGAGAATGGGCGGAGGCCAGGAGATAAAGTTTTTCCTCTCCTTTGACATCATCCAGCGTGAAGGCCCGGCCGAAGGCGGGCAGCCAGTAATCCCGCCCGGCCAGGACCTTGGCGCTCCCCCCGGCCTGGGGGAAGAGCAGGTCCAGTTTGCCGGCGCCGTCCTCCTGGAGGATGTGCACATAGCAATCCTGCCGAGGCCGGAAAAAGACAAAATACTTGTCCTGCCGGGAGCGCAGACGGCTGTCTTCGGTGAGGACCTGGACGATGTCCCGGCCCTGGGCCAGGTAAAAGAAGCCCGCCTCGATCTTCACGGATTTTTCCACCTTTGCCCCGGCCGAGCGGGTGCGGACTTCGCCCCCCTCCCGGACCGATTCGGTGCGCACGATCTCCACCCGGCGGTTGAGGGCGTGGCAGCCCTCGTCGGCGCCGCCGGGACACAGGACCCGGCGCTTGCCGTAGCCCCGGGGGATCAGCCGGGCCCGGGGGATGGCGAAATGCTGCACCAGATAGGCCACCACCGCCTCCACCCGACGTCGGGAGAGGTCCAGGTTATAGACATCGGACCCCCGGACGTCGGTGTGGCCGGCGATCTCAAAGGCCAGGGAGGAGGGGGCCGTCCCCACCGTGACGATGTCCCGGCTGCCCTCCAGCAGGGCCTTGAGGGCTTTGCCCACCTCGTCCAGCTGCGGTTTCGCCTCGGGCTTGAGCTCCGCCTTGTCGTAGTCAAAGGGGATGAGCCCCTGGCCGATTGTTATACTGACCACTTCAGCCCGGCCCCGGGTCTTTTCCAGGGCCGCCCGGATGGTGTCCGCCTTGATCACCCCGCCCCGGCTAATGTCCGCGGCCAACTTTGACCTGCGCGCGGTTTCCGGGTCCTGCCCCCCCCGCTTTCTCCCCTCTTCATACCAGCGGCGGGCCTCTTCGTGGCGGTTGGTCTTGAAGTAGACGTCCCCCAGCCCCAGGTAGGGCTCCGGGGCCTCGGGCTTGAGGCGGACGGCCTCCTTATATTGGGCGATGGCCTCGTCAAAGCGCCCCTGGTGCTCGTAGACGTCCCCCAGGTTGTTGTGGGCTTCGACATAGGTGGGGCAGAGCTCCACGGCCCGGCGGTATAACTGTTCTTTTTTGAGGATGTTCTCCACGCCGAAGTCCAGGTCCAGGGCCTGGCGGAAGAGATTCCTGGCCTGGTCGCAGTCCGCCGCGGCCAGCGGGGAGGCCAGTCCCAGGGCCACCCCCAGCACCAGGAGCGTCAGGGCCCTGCGGGGGAATCTCCTCTTCACGGGTGGCTCCGCACCACCACCGTATCTTCGCTCCATTGGAAGCCCTCCTGCTTGCTTTTCTCTACCAGCTCCGAGACGATGTTCTTGGCCAGCCCCCGGGTGGGGGAGGCGGGCGCCAGGGCCTGGCACCTCAGCGTTGGAAACAGCTCCTGAAACTTGGACAGGCCGAGTTTGGTCAGGTCCAGGCGCGCCGTGGTGGCGATGACCTTCACCGTTTCTTCGCCAGCGGGGGGCCCGAACTTGATTTCAAAGTCCTGCCGCCGCATCTTGGCGTCGGGGATTTCCATGGTCCCGGCCCGGACGAAATTGTCCTGATAATACTTGTTGGGAAAGATCACCTGGAAATTCCCCTGGGAGTCCAGGTTGAGCAGCAGGATATAGCAGTTCCGTTCGCACTCCACCTGGTAGATGATCTTGTCCCCCAGCCTGAAGTCCCGGCGCTCTCCGGCCACCCGGAGCTGCACCCGGAAAGGCGGCCGGGGCTGGCGGAGCTGGGTCAGTTGCTTGACGATGAAGGCATATTCCAGGTGGGGGGCCAAGGCCTGAACCAGTTCGGCGCCGCTTTTGGCCGGAGGCAACGGCGCCGCATCCCCCAGGGGATTGAGCAGCCGCACCTGAAAGACTCCCTGGCGCACTTCGCCTTTCAGGATACGGTCAAACCGGCCGTCCTGCACCACTTCCACATAGGACAGCGCGGCCAGGGCGCGGCGCAGGCCGTCCAGCTCGGCCGCCGCAGCTCCAGGCAGGGCTTCCAGCCTGAGCTGCACGGATTGGGTCTTGACCTCTGGCGGGCGGGAGGGAGCCGGCGGCGGGGGCGAAGCCGTGGGCGGCGGGGAGGGTTCGGGCTTTGAGGCCAAGGTCGCGGCCGCCGCGGGGACAAAGACCCGGCGCTCCACGAGTTCCCCCTTCTCCGGGATCAGCTCCGGGTCCTGGGGGAGCCGGAAATCGTCCTTGATAATCTTCCGGGTGCGCTCGAAGAGCTGCCGGTACGTCGGGTGCTGCCCCCGCAGCGCCTCCAGGAAGGCGAAGGTCATGGCTCCGCCGCGGCCGTGGCCGAAGTTCATCTCCACCGCGGTCTGATGGGCGGCGCAGGAGGCCAGGTAGATCTGGCCGGAGGGGATCTCCATCTGCATCTTGCCCTGCCACCTGACGCTCCCGCCTCTCACCTGAGGCAGATTTACCGGGAGAAACCGGGATTGGATGGCCGCCGTCGGCTCCATCCGGCTGTACACCTGGCCGCCCCAGCCCCGGGTGATGTCGCCGGCATGGCAGGAATCCATGAAAACCACCACCTCCCGGCCGGACAGGCGGCGCAGCAGCACCCCCAATTCGTCGTCCAGGATGGTTCTGGTTTCCTGGACAGTCCGCGCCAGGGGAATGAAATCGTGGGGGCACAGCGCCTCGTCAAAGCCGTCCGCCTCATCGCCGTCCAGATCCGGCACCCGGGTGCCGTGACCGGAAAAGTAAAAGAAGACCAGGTCCCCGGGCTTGCTCCCCTGAATCAGCCATTCCTCAAAAGTTTTCAAAATATGGGCGCGGGTCGCCTGTTCATTCAGCAGCACCTTGATATCGCCGGGGCGGAAAGCAAACTGCGACGACAACATCTCCCGCATGAGGGTGACATCGTTCACCGGACCGCTGAGATTAAAAAATTCCCTGCCTGACACTGGATCTTTGAAAGGGAGGTTCTTATACGTATTGATGCCGATGAGCAGGGCCCGTCTTTCGGCCCCCGGGACGGGCACGGCGGTCAGGGCGAGGAGAAGGGCGAAGACCAGGGATATGAGGCTGACTCTCTGCATGGTTCCGGATCCTCTCAGACGGGCGCCCGGGGGCGCCCCCAGGCGGCGCGCCCCCGGGTCTGGTGGGGTGACGGGCTCTATTCCACGATCTTGATCACCTTCTCCGCTTCCGCCCACTTCTTGAAATCCACGGGCTTCAGCGCGCTTTGGATGCCGATGACGATGTCCTTTTCCGGTTTTCCCACTTCCTGGAAGGGGCCTGCCGGCTTCAGGTTCGCCTCGTTGACCAGAGGCACATTTTCCAGGGTGGCGATGGCCTTGACCACGTCTTCCCCAGCCGGCCCCTGGGCCTTAAAGACAAACTTGGCGCCTTCCGGCGGGATGCGGTAGACGGTCCCGGCCTTCACCAGATTGTCTTTGTGGTGTTCATTGGGAAAGAGGACGTGCACCTTGCCGCTGGTGCCCACGTTGAAGAGGGTGAGGCGGCAATCCTTGTTGGTCCTGAAGGTGAAGACGATCTGGTCCCCCACCTTATAGGTGGCGTCTTCCCGGTCCACCGTCAACTCCACCTTAATCTCGCCCTTGGGGTTGTCCAGGTCCTTCAGGCGGTCCGGCGCGGCCGGCTTTTCCGGCTCTTTGGCCTGGCCCTGCGCCGTGGCCGCTCCCCAGGTCAGAATCCCCAGGAGCAGCAGGGGAAACCACAACCAGAATCCGAAACTGTTCAGGCGCCTCATGTCTCTCCTCCTTGGTGGTTTGGTGCCTAAGTCAAACAGTCATGCTGAAATCACCCTCTGAGTTGAAGACGGCGGGAAGATATAAAAGTTCCAGATTTTTTAAGGATGGCTTTGGATTGCGCCTCCTGGCCCAGGCAGTCGGTCGGGTCTTATGGCTCACCCCTCCCCGTGCAGGATGAAGGCCGCCCAGAAGTAGGGGTTGGGGTATTTTGACTTCAATTGTTGCCGGGCCAGGCGCAGGGCTTCAGCCCGGGGTTTGCCGGCCTTGAGGTGGGTGTAGAAGGTCACCATGTATTCCACCGCGGGGGCGTCGGCCACCTCCCAGAGGTTATTAACCACCCTTCTCGCTCCCAACATCACATGTTTTTTGATAGTAATAAGATTCTCATTAAAGAAATCGGCTTATTATGCTCCTTATCTGGTTAAGGGGGGAGTAGCAGTTGTAAGCTCTACATCTTGACCCATTAGAAGTATTTGAGGACCTTTGGAAAGTATATCCTTTTTCTCGATGGCTTGTTGGAGCATCTTCTCAAGGTATGGACCCAAATCCCTTACTCTGACCACACCTTGTCTTGCGACATCTGCCTCCCCTTGCAAGCCCTTCACTACAAAATGGGTGAATAGACCGTTCCTTATCTCTCCATGAGAAATTTCCACGCTCTGCCCTTCTCCCGAAGTTAGGACGTGAATCCCAGTGGTATTGGAGGGGGTGGATAAGCGCCCATCATATAATTTAGGCTCCATCAGGCATAACCTTCCGGAATAGCTGGAATCAACAATAAGTATTTGTCGCATGGCTTTAATATTTTTTAATAAGTTATACAGGTCGGATGCAGACAACATTTGTTTTTCTGTTATCTGCTCATTGCTCTGCTCTATAAATGGTATGAAATAATAGCTACCATCACTATAATTATATGTACCATTCCCAGAAAGAAACAGGAGAAAAACATCCTCAGGCATAATCTTTTTTCCTATTTGTCGCATAGCATCCATGATGACAGTTTTCGTGGCATGTTTGTCTAAGAGAAGCTTACTATCTACCTTGCCATATAGCAGGGTGGCCTGCTTTTTGAGTAAGGCTGCTATATCTTGGGCGTCTTTACAGGATAATCCTAATTTAGTCAATCCTTTGTAACTGTAGTCAATTCCGATGGATAGGATATACAAATCAGGATATTTGGCTGGAGCATGACAATACACCCTCACTCCATCTATGTTACCAATGCCCTTATTTTTTCCGTCAGTGGCATAGGCCATAATGCGGTTTTGCCCCGATGTCAGGGTAAGTTGGTATTGTTTAATGACAGTCCCCCTAAGAGCAATGCCGTTGACTTAAGCCCACCTGTTGGCCCATTTGCCGTGGCGGCTGTTGGATTTACGCGGGAACTTGCGACCAGGCCGGGGGCGGTATTTTCGCCAGGAGATTTCGGCCAGACAACGCCGGAG
>VGSW01000016.1 GCA_016874915.1 Deltaproteobacteria bacterium | reverse complement strand
AGCCGGGCCGCCAACCCCGGTCCAGGGGCCCCATCCCGCTTTTCTGGGCTAGTTTCTCGTGTCAAAGAACAAATTAGCGCGTTCGGCGCCGCGATTATAGATTTTTTGATTCCGGCTGCCTACTACGACCCAGCCGTGTTGAAAACGGCCGCCTGACTTTCTGCGAGGCCATCAAAAGTAGATTCAAAAGGATATTATCTTCGCGATTTTATTAAAATTAGAGAAAAAGTTAATTTTATTGATAGTGATTATTTTGAGAAGGTGCGTCCAGATTCAGATCTTGTTTTTTTGGATTATGCAAGTTTTTTACAAAAAATATGGGATAAGGTGGGCTACTATTTATCTATATTAACGTATACAGAAGATGAAAAAGAATTTAATATTGATTTCCCAGAATAATACATTGATTTGCGATATAAAGAGCTAGTAATTTTGAATACCCTGAAGAAACGCTTTTTGTAAAATCAATGATTGAAGATCGTATACAAAGTTTTCGAGAAATCCTGGGCCAGGAGCGGGTCCTGTCGTATCTCAAGGCCGCCTGGAAGGCGGGACGGCTGGCCCATGCCTATCTGTTCCTGGGGCCGGAAGGGGTAGGCAAGGCATCCGTAGCCCGGGCCCTGGCCGCGGCCCTGAACTGCACCCAGCCTTTGCCCGAAGATGACGCCTGCGGGAAGTGCCCCTCCTGTCGGAGGATGGCTGCGGGCACCCACCCCGACTTTCTGGTGATCTCTCCGGAAGAGTCGAAAGCCCAGATCAAGATCGAATATATCCGGGAATTCCGCCGTCTCACCGCCTACCCGCCCCTGGGAGGCGGCTGGCGGGTGGCCCTGATCAAGCCTGCGGAAGCTTTGACCGCACAGAACGACGCCGCGGCCAATGCCCTGCTCAAGACCCTGGAGGAGCCGCCGGAGTGGAACCTCATCATCCTGGCGGCCACGGTGGAAGGGGACCTGCTCCCCACCGTGGTGTCCCGTTGCCAGAAGCTGCCTTTCTCTCCCCTGCCCGGCCCTTTGGTGGCCAGGGAACTGGAGCGCCGCCGGAATCTTACTCCGCCCCAGGCGGCCCTGTTGGCCGCGCTGAGCGGCGGCTCCCTGGGCCGGGCCCTGGCCTTGGACCCGGAGGCGCTGCTGGACCAAAGGCGCCAGGTCCTGGCCGACCTGGAGCAGATGGGCCAGGGCTCCATCACCGCGGTCCTGGACTGGGCCTTGCGCCTGGCCAAGAGCCGGGCCGACCTGGATTATTTCCTGGTCCTGGCCCAACTCTGGTACCGGGACCTGCTGTTGAGCCATTTCAAGGCCCCGTCCCGGCTCCTGGCCCATCAGGACTTCCGGGAAGCCCTGGAAGAGCAGGCCACCGCGGGCGCGCCCCGGACCTGGTTCGCCCGGTGCGCCGCGCTGGCTGCGGCCCATAGGCACCTCCAGGCCAACCTCAACCCGGAACTGACTCTGGACATTTTAGGCCTGCGTTTGCAGCAGGGAAAATTGCCGTTATGAACCTGGTCAAAATCTGCTTGGGAATGGGAAACAAATGCCGCCTGGCCGACCCCGGCGAACTGGAGCTCCATCTCCAGGACGTGGTGGTGGTGGAAAACGAAGACGGCCTGCGGCTGGGCAAGGTGGTGGGCATTTTGCCCGACTTCGACCCCCAACTGGCCCCGGGCCGGGTAAAGACCGTGCTCCGGCGGGCCACTCCGGAAGACCTGGCCCAGGAGGAAAAAAACCTCCTCCTGGAGCAGCGGGCCGCGAAATTTTGCCAGAAGCGCATCGAGGCCCACCAGCTCCCCATTTACCTGGTGGAAGTGGACTGCCTCTTTGACGCCTCCAAGATCATCTTCTACTTCACCGCGCCGGGCCGGGTGGACTTTCGGGAATTGGTGAAAGACCTGGTGCAGGAGTTCCGCACCCGCATCGAGCTGCGCCAGATCGGGGTGCGCCACCGGGCCAAGATGGTGGGCGGCCTGGGAATTTGCGGCCGGGGGCTGTGCTGCGCCTCGTTTATCCGGGACTTTGAGCCGGTGAGCGTGCGCATGGCCAAAGAGCAGCAGCTCAGTCTCAACCCCAACAAGATTTCCGGCATCTGCGGCCGCCTCATGTGCTGCCTCACTTACGAATATGCCGCGTACCAGGAAATCCGCCGGCACCTGCCCCGCATCGGCAAACGCCTCAAAACTCCCGAGGGGGAAGGCAAGATCGTCCGCTACAACCTCATCCGGGAAACGGTCACTCTGGAACTGGAAGACAAGCGGGAACTGGAAGTCTCCCTAGCCCAGCTGCCCACGGCCTACCAGGAGGAAGCCAATTAGCCGTCAGCTATCAGCTATCAGCTTTTTTAAAAATTTAGGAAATCTTCATTTGAAAGACTTTAGAAAACAGAAAGTCTGGGAGAAAGCTCACCGTTTGACCTTGGATTTATACAATATTACCAAGACGTTCCCCAAGGAAGAGTTATATGGCTTGACCGCTCAGATAAGACGTTCATGCTCTTCCATTCCTGCAAATATTGCCGAAGGTTGTGGCCGGCATGGAGATGCCGAGTTAGCCCGTTTTCTCCAAATTGCCTTGGGGTCAGCCAGCGAACTTGAATATCATTTATTGCTGGCACATGACCTTGGCCTCCTTAATGATGCTGCTTATGAAATATTGAGCAGTGAAACCAAAGAAGTAAAACAAATGCTTACCGGTTTTATAAAAAAGCTGAAAGCTGAACGCTGATAGCTGATAGCTCCAAAGGAATTTATATGGACGACCAGATGGACCGGGCCCTAGAAGCCTTGAAAGTTCAGATCAAAAAAGAAATTGTCGACAACTTCTTTGCCGACCGGGTCTATCTGGAAGAAGACACGGCCCATCTCCAGGAAGAAGCCCAGGCCTACCGGCGGGAGGTGGAACTGGCGGCCCGGCGCTGGTTCGCCTTTTACCAGGCGTTAGGCTCCCAGGAGGCCATAGCCGGGGCGATGGCGGTCTTGGGTCTTAAAGACTGGCCTTTTTACCCGCAGTTCCGCCAGACTTCTCCCGAGGTCCGGGAGGAACTGCTCCGAAACGTGCGCCGCCACGGTTGGACGGCCCGGGGTCGCTTCCGCCATCTGGTGTTCGACCTCTATACCGAGTTACAACAAACCATGCAGAAGCTTCATGCTCAATACCAGCAGATCCAGACTCACTTGAAGCTGCTCAACGAAGATATTGACAAGTTCAACCTCAACTACGACTTCGGGCTCATCGCCGCCCAGATGGAGGCCATAGAAGGCCGCCAGGCAGTCATTCCCGGGGGCCTCATGGGGGAGGAGCGGGAGGAGTTGTCCACCCGGATGCGCTTCAAACGCCAGAAGCTGACCGCGGAAGACCTGCCGCCCATCCCCGCCTTGCCGTCGCTGAACGAGATAAAGGGAAAACTGAGGGAAGTGGCGGACCGGTTCTTCCGGTCTTAATGTAGGGTGGGCGCGGCCCATGATAACGCCGGGCTGGCGTTGCTATCCATTCATTGTCTGATCAAAGGAGGTAGCCTCATGACCGCAATATGCTATCCCACCCCGGATGAACTCCATGCCTGTCTGACCCATCCCGCCAGAGTCATAGAAACCGCCCAAGGACCGGTGGAATACGCCGAACGCGGCCAAGGTCCTCCCCTCTTGTGCGTCCATGGCGGTCCGGGCGGTTACGACCAGGGATTGGGGCTGGGGGAGTTTTTTCAGGTCAACGGCTTTAAGATCATCGCTCCCTCCAGACCAGGCTATCTGGGAACTCCTCTTACCTCAGGCCGCACCCCGGAAGAGCAAGCCGATGCCCTCGCCGCCCTCCTGGACGCTCTAAATATCAGGAAGATCCCGGTCCTTGGCGCCTCCGCCGGAGGACCGCCCAGTTATCTGCTGGCGGCCAGATATCCGGACAAGGTCTCGTCGCTCTTGGAAATTGATTCCGTATGCCTGTCCTATCAACCTGATGTCAGCCCCCTGGAAGAGAAGCTCTATTTAAGCAAGGCCGGAATCTGGCTGCTGCGTTTCTTCCTCGATCATTTCCCGGAAGCCACGGTAAAAAGCTTCCTCCGTACCGAGAGCACCCTGGACCGCCATGACATCGCCCAGCGGGCCAAGCACATCCTCAAGGATAAGACCAGGTTCGAGTTCCTGCGGTTCCTTATCGCCACCATGAGCGAACGCCTGAGCGAACGCCAGGCCGGGGTTGACAACGACCTCACGCAGTTGGCGGCAATCACCCAGCTGCCCATAGCCTCCATCGCTTGCCCGACCCTCATCATTCATGGAACCGCGGACAAGGACGTGCCCCCCAGACATGCGGAGTACGCCAAAGCCACCATTACCGGATCGGAACTCTACTGGGTGGAGGGTGGGTCCCACGTCGGCTTCTGGGTGGCGGACGGCGCCCCGGCGGCCCAGGAATACGCCCTCTCCTGGTTGCGAGAAAAGATGAAGATGTGACCGCTGATACGGCGGTTTAAGCGGCGCAATTATTTATGACGTTAGGTATAATTTAACTGGGGGCACATGTTGAAGAAAATTTATTTCATATTCATGCTTATTTTGAGCCTGGGACTTATGGGCTGCGCCGGGACCTACCAGGTGCTGGTGAACGGCTACGTGGACCCCAAGACTCCCGCGCCCTTCGCCCCGGGGGCGGCGTTCTTCGTCATCGGCAACAAGGACGCCCAAAACCCCCTCCTGGAAAAGGAAGTCAAAGAAAAGAGCGCCCGGCTCCTGGAAAAAATGGGTTATCGCCTCGCCCCCTTTGAAAAAGCGGAGTATTACCTGCTCTTCGCCTATGGCATCGGAGCAGGGCGGCCCGTGGTGACCATGCCCGACTATACCTTCGGGTTCGGCATCGGGGCCGGCCTCGGCTCGGGATATTACGGGCGCAGAAATTACGTCTTCGGCGGGCCTTTTTTTGGCGGCTATTATCCTTATCCTGCAGTCAGCACTGAGCGGGCCTATGACCGCTGGCTTATCCTCAGCGTCATTGACGCCAAGCACTACCGGGAGAAGGGCGATTTCCGCACCCTGTGGGTGGGGGAAGCCCGGAGCTCCGGCACTTCTTCCGACCTGCGGGAAATGATCAACTACCTCCTGGTGGCGGCCTTCGAGCAGTTCGGCAAGGACACCAAAAAGGCGGTGGGGGTGGACCTGGAACGCACCGACCCCCGGGTTAAAGATTTGGAAAAATAAACGCGGCCCTGATAGAAAACCGATTAAATGGTGAAGATCTGGCATCGTTGCAAAGAATTTTTCTCCGGCGCCCTCTGGCAGGATGAAGGCTGGAGCCCGGCAGTATGGCCGCTTGTCAAGGGCCTGCGCCTCCTCATCCTGGGGGGCTGGGGCCTGGGGCGCAGCCATTCCCTGATCCAGGCCTCCTCTCTGGCCTACTCCACTATCCTGGCCCTTATTCCCCTTTTGGCCCTGCTCTTTGCCATCCTCAAGGGCCTGGGAATTCAGCGGCTTCTGGCCGCCCAGCTCCTGGAGCGCCTGGCCCCCGGGTCCCAGGAGTTCGCCGCCCAGATCTTCCAATACATCGAGGAAACCAAGGTCACCTCCCTGGGGGTCTTCGGGGTGGTCTTTCTGCTGGCGGCCCTGGTGGTGGTGATGACCAACGTGGAGCGGGCCTTCAACGCCACCTGGCGGGTGCCCCAGACCCGGTCGCTGAGACGCAAGCTCAGCGACTACCTTAGCATCTTTCTCTTCTTTCCCATCCTCATGGCCGTGGCCGTTTCCGTCACCAGCAATTTCCTGGGCCATCCGGAGATCCGCCGCCTGCTGGCGGGAATTTTGCCCGAAGCCATCTTCGCGGCCACCGGCGGCCTGGTGTCTCTCGCCATTCTCTGGGTGGCCTTCATCTTCATTTACCTGGTGATGCCCAATACCCCGGTGCGGTTCACCTCCGCCCTGGTGGGCGGGATAGCCGGGGGCACCGTCTGGCAGGCGGCCCAAGCCATCTTTATCTGGTTCCAGGGCGCGGCCACCTACTACAACGTGATTTACGGGGCCTTGTACCACCTGTTGTTCCTGGTCATCTGGATCTTCTGGAGCTGGCTCATCGTGCTCTTCGGCAACGAAATAGCTTACGCCCACCAGCACCTCGACTATTTAAGCCAGGAATTCCGCCGGGGACCCTTGCCGCCGGAGCCGGTGGACGAATACCTAGGGCTGGTGGCCCTCCTGGGCATCAGCCGACGCTTTGTCCGCCGCCAGCCACCCCTGTCCCTGAAGGAATTGGAGCAGCTTCTGCCCTGGGGCGACAATCTGGCCGGCCGGGTCGCGCAGCTGCTCAAGGACTGCAACCTGGTGCTGGAGGCGGCCCCAACCCATGATGGAGGTTCCCCCCAATTCCTCCCCAGCCTGCCTCTGGACCAGATTACCGTTGCAGAAGTCTTGAAATGCCTGCGCCAGGCCCGGGGCGAGGTCCTGACCCGGACTTTGGAAGGCGAACCCCGGATGGCGGAGCTTCTTCAGAATCTGGGGGAAAGCCCCGCTCCCCCCGGTTGGCAGAGCCTTAGTATGCAGGAAATGGTGAATTTAATCTCTGAAGAAAAGAACTCGGAAGAATAGAAAGACTAGAAGCTATTTCAAAACCTGTTTTCCCTGTCATCCTGAACGAAGTGAAGGCTCTCAACTCATTAAAAATACGAGATTCTTCGCTTCGCTCAGAATGACAAGTTATGGAAAGAGGAGGTTTTGAAATAGCTTCTAATTTTTCTGAGATTGGGACTTGGATTTTTTCTCCCCGGACTTGGTGCTCTTCTTGGCCAGTTTTTCGCCTTCCCCGGGTTTGGGCGGCGCTTGTTTGTAAATGGTGTAAAGACTTCCCTTCTCGTCCTTGGTCTGCTTTAAGCTGACCTTTTCCCCCTTCTTCTGCATTTCCGCCAGTTTGGCCTTGGCGGCTTTGCCGTCTCGGAACTGGGCCACTTTTATTGGGGTGGGCTTGGCCGCGGATTTTTCTTTGGTTTTGGCGGCCTTGGCGGTCTTGGCCGTGGTGTCGAAACTGTTCTGAAATTTTAGCTTGCGGGCCACTTCCTGGCGTAGTTTCCGCATTTCCTCTTCTTTGGCCTTTTGCTGATGCATCGCGCCTTTAGGCTTTTTAGCCGCGGGGGGCGACGTCGGCGCGGTGGCAATGGACCCGGCCACCGGAGTTTCAGGGGTCGTCTTGGCCTTAGCTGTCTGAGCTGCAACCGGCGCCGGGGCCGGAGTCATTGGCGAGACTGCGGATCCGGGAGATGGGGAGGGCACCGCCGCGGGCTGGGTTCCTATGGTGGGGGACGCCCATTGGGCTTTGGGAGGCTCCGGCGCCAATAAGCCCCAACTATGGGCCGCCCGGTAGATGTCACCCCGCCCGGCCAATGCCCCTACGAAGAAGCAAATCACCATCAATCCGGCAACGCCGATGCCGGTGAAGATGAGGTCCTTCACCCCCAGGCTCAACTGCCAGGGCTTTTTCCCCTTCCTCCCCCGACCGGCGTCCATTCCCCCCTCCTATACCAGTTGCCAGTGGCCAGTAATCAGTGGCCAGTAATCCAATTGCGGGGCTAATTGCAGATTATTAGAAATTTAACTGATTCTCTATAACTGAAAACTGATCACTGACCACTGATCACTGACTCTCACATCGCCTCCGGCGCGGTGACGCCCAGGATGCCCAGGGCGTGGGCCAGGACGGTTTTCACCGCGGAAACCAGCCACAGCCGGGCCTGGGTCAGGTCCGGGTCTTCGGAAATAAAGCGGTGTTTATAATAATAACTATGCAACTGGGAGGCCAGTTCCGTCAAGAAATATGTTAGGCGGTGCGGCTCCAGGAGCCGGGTCGCGGCTTCCACCAGTTCGGGGTAGCCAGCCAGCATTTTCAACAGGGACAGTTCTTCGGGCAGGGCCAGCAAGGGGAACCGGGCCGGGTCCGGCGGGGCCATGCTGATCCCCTGAGCCTCGGCCTGGCGGAAGACGCTGGCCAGCCGGGCATGGGCGTACTGCACGTAGTACACCGGGTTTTCGCTGCTCTGCTCCTTGGCCACTTCCAGGTCGAATTCCAGGTGGGCGTCGGACCGGCGGGTTAAGAAGATAAAGCGGGCCGCGTCTTTGCCCACTTCGTCCAGCACCTCCCGGAGCGTCACAAAGGTCCCGCCCCGGGTGGTCATGGCCACCGGCTCGCCGTGGCGCACCAGGCTCACCAACTGCACCAGGATGACCCTCACCCGGCCGGGAGAGCCCAAGGCTTCCACCGCGGCCTGGAGGCGGGGCGCGTAGCCGTGGTGGTCTGCGCCCCACAGGTCCACCACCAGGTCGTAACCTTGTTGGAATTTGTAAAGGTGATAGGCGATATCCGAGGCAAAGTAGGTGGTGGCCCCGGTGCCCCGACGCACCACCCGGTCTTTTTCATCCCCGAAGGCCGTGGCTTTGAACCACAGGGCGCCTTCGTGCTCGTAAAGGAAGCCTTTTTCCTGGAGGAGCTGGAAGCTCTGGTCCACCAGGCCCCGGCGGTAGAGTTCCGTTTCGCTGAACCAGGTGTCGAAGCGGACGCCAAAGTCTTCCAGGTCCTGTTTGATGACGTCCAGGATGACTGTGGCGGCGTAGCGCCCCAGGACCAGGAAATCCTCTTCCCGGGGCCCACCCCAGAAAAAATCGCCTCCCTGCTTTAGGTAATCCCGGGCCAGGTCCTTGATGTAGTCGCCCTGATAGCCGTCCGCCGGGAATTCAATGCTCTCCCCCTGAAGCTCCCGGAGACGGTAGTAAAGGGATTTACCCAGGGTGAGGATCTGGTTGCCCACGTCGTTGATATAGTACTCCCGCACCACCTGGTGGCCGGCGACGGCCAGCAGGTTGGCCAGGACGTCCCCCAGGGCCGCGCCCCGCCCGTGGCCGATGTGCAGCGGCCCCGTGGGGTTGGCGCTGACGAACTCCACCTGGACTTTGCGGCCCCGGCCCAGGTCGCTCCCGCCGTAGGCCGCGCCCCGGCGGTGGATTTCCATGATGACCCCGCGCCAGAAGTCGTCGGTGAGGAAGAAATTAATGAACCCCGGACCGGCGATTTCCACCTTGCCCAACATGCCTTCCGGGGCGGACAGGTTCTTGATGATGATTTCGGCGATCTGGCGGGGTGGCCGCCTGGCCTGGGAGGCTAGCACCATAGCTGCGTTGGTGGCCAAGTCGCCGTGCTCCGGGTGCTTGGGGGCCTCCACTTCAAAGGCCGGCAGGCTGTCAAAGGTGAGCTCGCCCGCAGCCCGAGCCCGCTGGACTGCGGCTGCGATGAGTTCACGAAGAATTTTTTTGATATACATTAATCGTCGACTTTTTTCTTTTGGAACTTCTCAGCTATATCTTGTTTAAGTTGCTGGCAAAATGACTTACCCCACAACCACCTGTCTTTATCTCTTAAACTATATTCTGACGGTTCAGCCTTATTGACGGCGGCTACGAAGGCTTCATAATCATTCCATAGAGAGTCGAAATTCGTTTTATTATGCAAGTTAAAGAATCCACCAATAGCCTCACAAACCCGCCAGTCATAAACCGTAAATGAGTCAGGATAAAGAACCGTCAAAATTGCCGACGCCATGGGTAGCCGAAAGCCCCAATCCTCGATCAATGCTTTCATCCGCGCCTTATCATCCACTGCATTTGCTAAGGATTTCGTCAGAGCAACTACCGCGTCGTCCAAATTAGGATATTCTTGAGCTAAGAGGCGTTTTGCAATTATTGATTTAGAACGATTTGCTTTCCAGATTACAATGCAAAAAAAATCAAAAGCGGTAAGATACCCAAGGTCAGAAAAACGCCTTGAAACTTTCTCAAACAAGTAAGTTTCAAGATCATATAGCTTGAGGTAGTCAATTTCTATCAATTATAACTCACTATTGTAGGTCAAGTGGTGCGTAAGACGCACTCTACTTGGGCTTCGCATGGTGCGTTATGCGCACCAAGTAATCATATGGTATCGGTGAAAGGTGCCCACCCTGCATATCTTGTGGGACAGCCGCCCTCGGCTGTCCAGGCACAGGCTGGAAAGCCTGTGCCACCAAATCTCTTCATGATTTACCGGGATCCGAAGGATCATGTTCAACTGCTTGGGAATCAGTGAATCAACCGGCGTGCACAGCACGACCTATACCGATCACTGATCACTTACTTCTCTTCCTTAGGAACCTCCCCCACCGGTTTGGCCTTCAAGGTGATATCCCGGGTATATTCCAGACAGTGCTGGCCGGTGAAGGAAAATTTTTTGACGCAGTTTTCCCGCCAGGCGCACACCACGCAGATGCTGGGCTCCTGGAAATCCGGTTTGCGTTCCATGGTTTAAGCTCCCACGTAGCGCCGGGGGTTGGCGGTCCCCAGGGCGCAGTAAATTTCATAGCTGATGGTTTGGGCCCAGGCCGCCAGCTCGTCAGCGGTGAGTCGGGCTCCGCCGTCGGTCCCCAGGATGACCGCCCGGTCCCCTTCCTTTACTCCGGGGATATGGGTCACCTCCACCATGGTCAGGTTCATGCACACCCGTCCCCGGATGGGCGCCCGGCGGCCCTGGATCAGGACCTCCCCTTTACTGGACAACTGGCGGGGGTAACCGTTGCAATAGCCCACGGGCAGAATGGCCAGGTCGCACCAGTCGGCGGTGGTATAAGTGCAGCCGTAGCTGATGCTGGTCCCCGGGGGCAGGCGCTTGAGCTGGAGGACCTGGGTGGCCACGGACATCACCGGCCTCAGTTCCAGGGGCGGCGGCCGGTGCGGGTTGGCCGGCGAGCCGTAGAGCATGATCCCGGGCCGCACCAGGTTGAAATGGGCCTCCTGGATTTCCCACAGGGCGGCGCTGTTGGCGATATGGCTCAGGGGCAGCTTCCACCCCCGCTGCCGGGCGGCGGCCAGCAGGGCGGAGAAATCTTCAATCTGTTTCTGAGTATAAGTTTTATCTTCAATTTCCGCCACCGCCAGGTGGGAGATCAACCCCTGGACCTCCAGGTGGCGGTAAGAATGCAAGCCCTCCAGAAAAGGCAGCACGTCCTGGGGCAGCAGGCCCAGGCGGCCCATGCCGGTGTCCACCTTGAGGTGGACCCGGGCCTTTTTGCCCTGAGCCGCGGCCGCGGCCTCCACGACTTGAGCCACGTCTTTCCGAAACAGGGCGACCTCCATATGGGCGCCCACCGCGCCTTCCGCTTCCCCCGGGAGAATCCCCAGCATCAGCAGCACCGGCAAGGCCAGGCCGGCCCGGCGCAAAATCAGGCCTTCTTCCAGGGAACCCACCCCCAGGTAGTCCGCGCCCGCGGCCACCAGTTTCCGGGCCACCGGGACCAGGCCATGCCCATAAGCGTCGGCCTTGACCACCCCCAGAAACTTGACTTGGGGAGCGCACAACCGGCGCAAGCCCCGGTAGTTATAATCCAGGGCCATCAGGTCGATCAACAGGTCCACCATGGAGGTTACCATCATGGCTCGGGCCCCCTGTCCCGATATTCTCTAACTCCTCCGGTACTCCGAAGGAATTTCTTCCGCCTGCTCCATCACCTGTTGTTCCAAATTTTGCTTATGCTCCTTAAGAATCTCCCGGAGCCGGGGGTTGCTTAGGGCCAGGATTTGCACGGCCAACACCGCGGCGTTCCTGGCCCCCGCCGAACCCAGGGCCATGGTGGCCACCGGCACCCCTGCGGGCATCTGCACCGTGGAGAGCAAACTGTCCAATCCCTGGAGGGAGGAGGAGGCCAGGGGCACGCCAATGACCGGCAGGGTGGTCTCCGCGGCCAGGACCCCGGCCAGGTGGGCCGCGGCGCCGGCCGCGGCAATGATCACTTTCAGCCCCCGGCCTTCGGCCTCCCGGGCATAAGCCTGCGCCAACCGGGGCGCCCGGTGCGCCGAAGCCACGGTCACGTCAAACCCCACCCCCCACTCTTTGAGGAGGGCTGCGGCCGGCTCCACCGCGGGCCAATCCGAGGCGCTGCCTAAAACGATGCCCACTTCGATGGTCATTAACATCTCCTTTGGAGAAAAAACCCTCTGCGGGTTAGCGGGTTAGCGGGTTAGCAGTCTGGCGGTCTGGCAGATATTTTCTTATAATTAAACCGCTAAACCGCCGACCCGCCAAACCGCTAACCGCAATTTCTTCCTTTAACCCCCTCCCCCTGGAGGGGGGAGGGTTGGGGTGGGGGTGAATGGAATCTCCCGCTCCGAGTATAACTAAACCGCCAAACCGCTAAACCGCTAAACCGCTCAATACCAACTGGCCAAAGCCAGGACGCAATCGGCGTAAGCGTCGGAATGGTTGTAGCGCAGCACCGCCCGGCGCCAGGTGGACCGGTTGCGTTGCTGGAAACCGCTCTTGTTGAGATAGCAGGCGATGCTGAAGATGGCGTCATCATGGGTGAACAGGTCGATGCGGCCGTCGCCGTCCCCATCGGCCCCGCTGCTTTTCAGGCTGGAAGGGAGAAACTGGCAGTACCCCATGGCCCCGGCCCAGGAGCCTTTATAAGAGAAGGGGTCCAGTCGGCGCCGCTGGCAGTACTCCAGGTAAACTTGCAGTTCCTTGCGGGCCCAGGCCGCCTTTTTCCGCAGCCGGTCCTTCAACCGGGCCGGCAGATCCAGCTCCCGGATGATTTCCGGGCTGTCCATGACCGACAGGGACGCAAAGACGTTGAAGACCGAATATTTGCCGGTGTTGCTTCCCAGGCCGCTCTCCACCGTGAGGATGGCCACTATGACCTCCGGCGCCACCCCGTAGCGGGCTTCCGCCCGGCGCAGGGTGGGCTGGTGCTCTTTCAGGTAAGCCCGGCCCTGGGCCGCCACCTGGGGAGTAAGGAACTGCCGGTAAATATCCCTGGTCTCTTTTTTGAGGTATGCGATCTTGCGCACCACGTCAGGGAGGAAGGAGTTGCGGGAGTCGGCGAAGGTTTTCTGGACGAAATCCTTGTCCAGCCCCTGGCGGACTAATTGATATTTGAGTTCTACGTAGGCCACCGGCGGGGCGTCGGCCAGAACTCCACCCGCCTGGACCAGGACGCACCCCAAGACCCCCAGCGCCACCCCCAGGAACCGAGTCAAGATCATAATTTCTCCCCCGTATTTAAGGGAAAAACTACCTTGTTTGGCCATTTTTGTCAAGGTGGAGGCAGCAATCTCCTAACCAAAGAAAGAATTGACATTTTTCATATAGGAGCTTGATTTTATCTTGACAATGGTTTATGTTTATGTAAACTGAGCTTCATGCCGAAAAGGGAGGTATTATATAAAGGCAAGTTCCATACGGTTGAACTTGCTGTCATCGCAAATGACCGGTGTCCGGCAAAGAAATTTCTGAATGATCTCTCCAAAATCGATAGAGAGAAAATTTTGCGAGTCATAAAGCGTTTGGCGGAGGAAGGGAAATTGACCAATCCGGAGCAGTTCAAGAAAATAGAAGGCGAAGACTTCTTCGAATTTAAGAGCTTCCAAATCAGAATGCCCTGTTATTTCCAGGCGGCTGGTCGGTTGATTATTACACATGGTTTTATGAAAAAAGAGTCTTGGATTAGACCCGAAGAAATTGATCGGATGAAAAGGATTCGTCATGAATATGAAAAAAGAACCTGAAAAGACCTTGATGGATGAGTACTTGGAGGACCCGGAGTTTGCCAAATTGGTGGCCCAGGGAGACTTGATCATGGAGGTCACCGAGACTCTTTGTGAAATTCTGGAGGAAGAGAAGGTTTCCAGAAAAGAACTCGCTGACCGTCTGGGTAAGACCAAAGGGTTTATCTCCCAATTGCTTAATGGCGGTCGTAATCTTACTCTACGTACTGTAGCCGATATCCTCCATGTCCTTGGATATAAAGTTTCTCTTACTCCTTATAAGGAAGTGAGTAAAAAACAGGAAAGCAATGTCATAGAATTTAGGACTCGACAGACTCTCCCCAAGAAAAAACCTACGCAAATTTGGAGAACATTTGAACTATCACACGCTGATAGCTACCGAAAGAGAGCGGCCATTTTCGGATAAGGAGTGATTTGATGCAGAAGAGTGCTATGCTTGAGGTACCTATACAAAAGCTTGATACGGAGATCGCTACTCGAGTGGCTCAAGTGGCTGTCCTTAAAGAAATTTATTTGGTTGATGCAAAAGTCAACCGGGACCCGCTGATCGTGTCTCCCGAATCCCTTTCTTTGGAACATAAATGTTCCACTGAAATACTTGAAATTGATAAAGAAAAATCCATTCTCTGCAAGTTTCGAGTTTTTGCTTTTAATGGGGAATCTTCTGAAAATAAACTTGTTATGAAAATTGAAGCTTCCTTTTGCACTTCCTATATTTGGAAGTTTCTGCCTGATACTCTCATTCCTGATATTGATGATTCTCCTGAAACTCTCCTTGCTTATACCGAGTATCTTGTTACGATTAATCCCATCTCCGATGCTTGGCCGTATTGGCGGGAATTTGTTCAGAGTATGAGCACCCGCATGGGTTTCCCGGCGCTGACGGTGCCGGTGCTTGAGATCGTGCCGAAAAAACCCGCGGCGAAAAAAGCTAAAAGCCAGGATGTCAAAAAGGAATCCGCCCGGAGAAAGAAACTCCGCGCGTAAATCCTGGTTTTAGGCTCAAAGTGTTATAATGGCCGTATTCATAAGCGGCCATTTTTATTTATCTAATCTAATGATACAAGGCAATATAACCATCTTACAAAACCACCCCCTGGCCCCGCTGACCACCTGGAAGATCGGCGGGCCGGCTAAGTATCTGGCCATGCCCCGGGACCTGGAGGAGGTTTACGCCTTGATGCGCCTGGCCCAGGATCGAGGTTGGCCGCTTTTTTTCCTGGGGCGGGGCTCCAACGTGCTCATTGCCGATGAGGGCCTGCCGGGCTTGACCCTGTGCCTGGCCCGGAGCCTGTTGAAGCTGGAGCGCCAGGGCGAATGTCTCCGGGCCGGGGCCGGCGTGCCTCTCCCCAAACTGGCCCGTTATGCCGCGGAGTTGGGCTTTTCCGGGTTTGAATTCCTGGCGGGCATTCCCGGCGCCGTGGGCGCTGCGGTCAGGCTCAACGCCGGGGCCTTCGGCCATAATCTGGGGGGCGTGCTCCGGCGGGTGTGGGTCGTGACCCCCCAACTCCATCTGGTGGAGCTGGACGCCGCGGCCCTGGGTTTAGGCTACCGTTCCTCTCTGCTCCTTAACTTTCCCCACTGGCTGGTGGCGGAGGCGGAGTTCGCCCTCGGGGAGCCGACCCCCACTGGCGAGATCATGGCCCGCATGCAGGATTTCCTGGCCGTGCGCAAGTCCCGTCACCCCGCCAATCCTCGGAGCTGCGGCAGCGTCTTCAAGAACCCCCCGCATGGGCCTTCGGCGGGCTGGTTAATCGATGATCTGGGACTTAAAGGCCGCCGCCGGGGAGACGCCCAGGTGTCCCGCAAACATGCCAACTTCATACTCAACCAGGGTCGGGCCACCGCGGCCCAGGTCAAGGCCCTGATGGCCGAAATTCAGGACCGGGTATGGCAGGCCCACCAGGTCGCCCTGGAACGGGAGGTGGTCTTCCTGCCGGATGACCTGATTTAAGAGTGGCCAGTTCCAAGTTGACAGTTGTTAGTTGTCGCGGAAAGTCTTTTGTTGGTAGTTGGAGAAAAACGCAGAGGGGCGGCGCGGTTACCACGTTATTTTAAAATCTAGCCGGCGGCTTTAGCTTGCGAGGGTGCGTACTTCACACCGCTTTTTTCTTTTACCGAAAACCGGAAACCCCTTTAATGCATCAGACCCGCAGGCGGCCATACCAGGGCCAACACCATGCACAGCAAAGCCAGGAGCAGGAACGAACTGGCGTCCAGATAATGCCTCTTTACCAGAGCCCCTTCCCCGCTCAAGCAAAACAATGTCCCCACAAAGGAGAGTAGCACCGCAGTGCCCTGTAATAAAGTGACGATGTTTAACATGACTGCCTCCTTTGCCTGATTAGACTTCACCGGACTCATCTGCGTTAATCGGTATAATCCATGGATTTCTTTAACCGCAAATGGACGCAGTCCCGCATGAGCCTTCGGCTCACCCGTAAAGCATGGAAAGGTATTTTTTGGGGGGGAGGGCCAGGGAGCAACGGACCCTGCCCTCCCCCAACAACAACTTTTCGGAGCAGATTTATGCAGATTTTCCACTTTTTGATAAAATAGCCCAATTCTACCGACCTATTGAAACCTAAGGGGGAAAGAGATGATCCGGCGAGAAGTCTGGTACTTTTCCAAACCCGGTCCGGAGAACACCCCGGCCTGTCTGGAGCTTTTGGAAAAAGCAGCCCTGGAAGGCTACCGGCACCTGGTGGTGGCCTCCACCACCGGCGAATCCGCGGTCCTGGCGGCCCGGCGCCTGGCCGCGGTCCCCGGGCTCAACCTGGTGGTGGTGGGCCACTCCGTGGGCTTCCGGGGTCCCAATATCGATGAATTCCTAGGCGAGCATTATCAGGAAATCACCCGCCTGGGCGGCAAGATCCTCAAGGCCACCATCCTCACCCACTCCCTGGACACCGCCATCGCCGAGCAGTTTAAAGGGAGCGCCCCCACCCTGCTCATCGCCAACACCTTGCGCCGCCTGGGCCAGGGGTTGAAGGTGTGCTGCGAGATCGTCATGGAAGCCGCGGACGCCGGGCTCATCCCCGAAGGGGAGGAAGTAGTGGCCGCGGCCGGCACCGCCCGGGGCTGGGACACCGTGGCTATCCTCAAGAGCGCCCCGTCCAAGCGCTTCCTCCAGCTATCCGTCCTGGAATTCTGGGCCAAGCCGCGGGTGTAAGAAGGAATAATTGATGCGGGGGGAGGGGGCAGGGGCCGACGCCCTCTGGCCCCCTCCTTTAAATCACCTTGAAAACAAATTCTTGAGCTTCATCAACAGGCTCACGTTCCCTTTCACCTTATATTTCCCCGTCATAAAGGCCCGGGCCCCGTCCAATTCGCCCCGGGAGACCGCCAGCCATACATCCGCCGGCGTCCGAATGACCACATCGGGCCTGTCCGCCGGGCCTTCCTGAAACACGGCCCGTTGCTTATCAATCCGGATATGGGCCACAAAATTCTCCGAGCCGCTCACCTCCATCTGGTAGGTGGCGGTGAGTCCTTTTGCGGCTTCCGTATTGAGGGCCTGGGGCATGGCCTCCAGCAGCTCCCTCAGGGTGGCGAATTGCCGAGGTTGAGGCGGCGGGGTCGGGGCCGCCTCCACTTGGCTTGAGCTCTCCCGCTGCCGCTCCATGAGGCCCTTGATCCAGGCTTCCCGCATGGCCGGGTCCCGGGTGGGGCGGTCCCAGGTCTGGCCGATGTATGCCTCAAAGCTGTCCAGGAGGCCCAACTTCTGCCAGTGCTCGTAATCGGCCTTCATGAAATCCCGGTTATCCTTGATAAGCCCGCCCATGAAGTGCCAGTAGTCAAGGTCCTTATCCGTGGCGGGATAGCGGCGTTTCTCCTTCACCGCCCGGGCTAGGTCTCTGGCCAGGTCCACCGCCCGGGCCATGACCAATTCCTTACCCATGAACTGCCCCGCCCCCACCGCAATGGCGGTGAAATGGCCCACGGCAAAGGCCCCGAAGATGCGCAGGGTCAGGTCCAGGTATTGGGCCACTTCCGTCTCTCCCCAACCCGCGGACACGCACACCGCCAAACCTGGCTTCCAGGCGCCCCGGGGCCGGTGGCCCAATCCCAGGGAGCGGTCCAGGAAGGTCTTGAACTGGCCGGTTACCTGACGCACATAGACCGGTGAGGCCAGGATCACCGCGTCGGCTTCCAGGAGTTTCTTCGACAGGCCCTTGTAATCATCCCGGATCCAGCAGGCGCCCTTCTCCAGGCACATGCCGCACCCCGCACAATATTCAATGTGCAGGCGGCTCAGGAAAATCTCTTCCAACTCCAGGCCTGCCGCGTCCAGGGGTTCCCGCAGCATGGCCAGCATCTGGGAAGTGTTGCCGAAACCTTCGTGGGGAGAGCCGTTGATGGCCACAACTTTATAAGTGTTAGTCATTTCCGCATGGTCCTTTCTTATTATTTCTGGGGTCGATTCAAGTTCTGATTTTCCGATTTTATCCCACGACCTTGAACTTTGAACTTTGAACTTTATTGGATCATGGCTCTTCTTGATCTTTCAGCCCCTTAATTGACATCACCCGGTGCTGGAAGACCCGGTCAATGACATAGGCCCTCAAGGCCCGGGCCGCCCGGGTAAGTTCCAGAGTCAGGGCTGCGTCCCGCTCAAAAGGCAAAACCGCGGTTAACCGCCGTCGCAAGGCCATTTCCTCATCAACTATCTCCTCGGCCAGGCGGGGGTAAAAACCGCAGTCCGCCGG
Organism: Deltaproteobacteria bacterium; assembly: GCA_016874915.1. Classification (GTDB taxonomy): domain Bacteria; phylum Desulfobacterota; class Desulfobaccia; order Desulfobaccales; family 0-14-0-80-60-11; genus VGSO01. The sequence goes on along the minus strand of VGSW01000016.1, from coordinate 17,998 downwards.
CGCGAGCCCTTGATCCATACCGGATTTGAGAATCCGGCCCACCGCCACATCTTCCTGGTCGAAACGGTCCGGCTCCAGGGGCAAGAGAAGCCGCGCCGCCATCAGGGAGTGCACCTGTGGTCGGCTCAGGCCGGTGGCCTGGCAGAATGCCTCCTCACCCAGAAATTCCCGGTTCTCCAGCCCCCCGAAAATGGCAGCGTTGAGTTCCATCAAAGCCGTGACTTCCCGGCCGTTTTGCGCCCCGGCCAGGAGATCCCTGATGGCCGCCAGGTTAAGGCGGTGTTTCCGCTGCATCAGCTTAATGAAGTGGAGGCGCTCGATGCACGCCGGATCATAGTAAGCCATGTTGCGCCCGGTTTTAACCGGCCGGGGCAGGAGGCCGGCTTGCAGGTAGTGCAGGATTGTGGATTTGGGCACCCCGGTGGCCTGCACCAGTTTCTGCATCTTGAGCCCCGGAGGGTCCGGTTTCCTGGCCACAGCCCGGGCAATGGTGCGATTATTTGCCATATCGCCGGTTCTCCTTGCCGTCATTAATCCGGATAACTCCAGTCCCGCCTGCCCAAACCGGAACTCAGGCGGTTCCCACAAAGGAATAATAGCTGTCGAAGGGGTAAAGCTTGGCGGCCTTAACCGAAGCAAAGCCCCCCTGCTCCAGGTGTTCCACCATTTCCCCGGGGGTGGGCAGCACCCCGCACCCTTCCGTGGCCGCGCCCCAGAGGTTCAGCATTTCCATAAAGATACTGCCCCCCCGGCACCCGGTGGTGAGCAGCAATTTGCCCCCGGGCTTCAGGAAGCCCCGCACCAAGGTCAGCAGCCCCGGCCGGCTCTGGAAGGGAAAGTAATAGATGTTGTTATGGAGCGTGGCCAGGTCGAACTCGGGCGCCGGGGTCCGGCTGCGGATATCCCCGGCTACGATCTCCGCCCGGCCTTCCAGACCCCACTGACTCAAGTTCTTCCGGGCCGCCGCGGCCACCTGGGGGTCTAGCTCCACCCCCAGGGCTGTAAGCTGGGGATTGCGCTGGGCGGCATAGCGGATATAAGTCCCGGAACCGCAGCCGATTTCCAGGAGGCGCAGCTCCCCCGCCGGGGGAACCACCTCGTCAATGGCGGCAAAGACCAGAGGTTCCATGATCCGGGAGGAGCGGGCGATTAACTCCCCGTCCACATCTGCCAGGGTGAATAACTGCCGATTTTTTAACATCCCGGGCAGGCGCCGGATGAGGCCATAGTGGAGGGTCATGACCTCCTCGAGGAAGGCCGCGGCCCCGTCATTTTCCGGGGCGGCCAACACCCGGGACAGCTTGCTCCGGAGAGCATAACCGTCTTTGGTCACGCTTAATTCCTTAAGTCTCACCCCCACCTGCAGCCAGGCTTCCAGGGCGTTCCGGTAGGGAGCCTCCAACCTCAGCTCTGCGGCCAGGCGATCCAACGACGCGGGGCCGGCCGCCAGGAGGCGCAACACCCCGGAGGAGGCCGAGGTGGAAAGAAAATCGGCCCGGTACACCGATTCCAGCAGCCGGCTCAACCGCAAAATGTGGAAAAACTGGCCGCCGCGGATTAAGGATAAAAACGCCTTGAATTTCAAGGGAAAACCTCCTTTGGGGAAAGCGGGATTATCCCCTGTCTCATTGTTCAGTGACCATTATAATACTAACAAGATATAAAGTGTCAAGTGTTAATATACACTTTATACTATTATCGGCGCCCAGGGCGTTTCCCCGCGTTGTCCTATCCCCTTGGGAGTCAGCCTCAGGGGGAGGAAAGGATCAAAAACTCAACCGGACATTTCATGTGCCATGAAAACCGGACATCTGTATGCGCTATTGACAGGAGCCTTTCAATCTCTTGATTTTTCCGCTTCTCTAGGCTAAATTTTATAAGTTAAAGCTGGAAAGGCCACAGCCTATGACTCGAGACGAATTGACAGACAAAATCCGGGCCGCGATACCGGAGGGGAAGATCCCTTGCGCCGCGGCCTTCAAGCTGGCCCAGGATTTGGGCATTTCCCGCAAGGAAATGGGGGACTTGCTCAACGAGATGCGCATCAAGATCACCCAGTGCCAGCTGGGGTGTTTCTAAGGCGGAATTTTTTTGGGGTGCGGTTTTTAATGGTGCGTAAAACGCACCCTACGTTGAAGATCACTTTGCACCGGATTTAACCTGGTGCGCCGCACGCACCGTAAACCGAAAACTGAAAACTGAAAACTGAAAACTGCATTTATATGGCTTACCTCTTCGGCCCCGTACCCTCCCGACGCCTGGGACGCTCCCTGGGGGTGGACCTCATCCCCCGGAAGACCTGTCCCTTTGACTGCGTTTACTGCGAAGTGGGGCCAACCACCTGCAAGACCCTGAAGCGGGAAGATTATTACCCGGAGGCTATCATCCGGGAACTAGAGGCTTATCTGGCCGCCGGCCCGGACTTGGACGTCATCACCCTGGCCGGGTCCGGGGAACCTACCTTAAATAAAGCTTTGGGAAATATCATCCAGGCCGTTAAACGCCTGACCGACACCCCGGTGGCGGTCCTCACCAACGGGGCCCTATTGTACGACCCGGAGGTGCGCCGGGACCTGGCCGCCGCGGACCTGGTCCTGCCTTCCCTGGACGCGGCCCGGGAGGAGACTTTTCAACGCATCAACCGGCCGCCCCTGGGGTATGCTTTAACCCGGCTCCTCGCGGGTCTGGAGGCATTTCGCCGGGAGTATCCGGGGCAGCTCTGGCTGGAGGTCATGATCCTCCAAGGGGTGAATGACCAGGAGGCGGAGTTGGAGGCCCTGCGCCGGGCCATCGCGGGGGTGGCCCCGGATAAAGTCCAGCTCAACACTGCGGTGCGCCCGGTGGTGGAGGATTGGGCCGCGCCGGTGTCTCTTGACGAACTGGAAGCCCTGGCCGCCTACCTGTGGGACGGCGCCGAAGTGATTGCCTCGTTTAACGGCCCGGCGGTCCTGGAGCAACAGGTGGAGGACTCCCGATTTCTAGAAATGCTGGCCCGACGGCCCATGACCGCGGCGGATTTGGCCCAGGTTTTGGGCCTTCCCCAAGCCCTGGTGCGCCGCCGGCTGCACCGCTTACAGGAATCCGGTTTGATTGCCTGTGATCTTTACCAGGAACAGGGGTTTTACCGCAGCATTCGTCACCCTGGCCATGGCCTTAAGGCTGTCGCCAAGGGATAAAAATAAGCGCCGGCTGAAGCCTGCGGCTACATACTGAAAACTGAAAACTGAAAACTGAAAACTCGTAGTGACCCATATTCGGGAGATGACAATGGAATCTGGCGTTTTTCACTTGGGATTGGATATCGGGTCAGTAAGCGTCAACCTGGTGGTCATGAACCCCCAGGGAGAAGTGTTAAAAGAAGAATATGTCCGCCACCTGGGGGACCCTTACGGCACGGCCTTGAAGCTGATAGAGGCCCTGCCGCCTCAGTTTCCCCTGGAGAAATGCCGGTTGGCGGCCTGCACCGGGTTGGGGGGGAAGGCCCTGGCCGAAGTCCTGGGCGGCGTGTTCATCAATGAGGTCATCGCCCAGGCCCAGGGGGCCTTTCATTTCGCGCCCCAGGCCCGCACCGTCATCGATATGGGCGGGGAAGACGCCAAACTCCTCCTGGTGGGGGAAGAAGGCGGCCACCTGGTGATCCAGGACTTCGCCATGAACACCCTGTGCGCCGCGGGCACCGGGTCCTTCCTGGACCAGCAGGCCCACCGCATGGGCTACACCATCGAAGAGTTCAGCGAACAGGCCCTGCGCGCCACCACCCCGCCCCGTATCGCCGGGCGCTGCAGCGTCTTCGCCAAGACCGACATGATCCACCTGCAGCAGGGCGCCACCCCGGACTTTGAGATCATCGCCGGCCTCTGCCAGGCCATGGCCCGTAACCTCAAAAGCAACATCGGCAAGGGGAAAACCATCACCCCGCCCGTGGCCTTCGTGGGCGGCGTGGCCCACAACCTGGGAGTGCGCCAGGCCTTCCGCCAGGTTTTTGAACTGGACGACGATGGATTGATCATTCCGCCCCACTTCTGCGCCTCGGGGGCAATCGGCGCGGTGATGGCGGCCCGGGAAAATCCTCCGGCAGACTTTGCCTTACATCTGCAACCTTTAAAGAAATACCTGCAACGGGAAGTGGAAGCCGACCGGCCCCTGGCCCGCCTCACCCTTCCTGCCCCGCCGGGTCCGGACCATTACCAGGTGGTGGACCTCCCCGACGACGGCTCCGTAGTGGAAGGCTACCTGGGGGTGGACGTGGGTTCCATCAGCACCAACGTGGTGGTCATCGACCCGCAGATGCGGGTCCTGGTCCGGGAATACCTCATGACTGCCGGCCGGCCCCTGGAGGCCATCACCCAGGGTTTGCGCCAGGCGGGCCAAAAGCTCCAGGGCCGGGTGAAGATCATGGGCGCGGCCACCACCGGTTCAGGCCGCTACCTCACCGGCGATTTCATCGGCGCCGACGTGGTCAGGAACGAAATCACCGCCCAGGCCACCGCGGCCGCGGCCATTGACCCCACGGTGGACACCATCTTCGAGATCGGTGGCCAGGATTCCAAGTTCATCAGTCTCCGCCATGGCGCCATCGTGGACTTCATGATGAACAAGGTCTGCGCCGCGGGCACCGGCTCCTACCTGGAAGAACAGGCCGAGAAGCTGGGCATCTCCATCCGTGAAGAGTTCGGCAAGCTGGCATTGGAGAGCCTGACCCCGGTGCGTCTGGGAGAGCGCTGCACCGTGTTCATGGAATCGGACATCGTCCATCACCAGCAACGGGGCGCGGCCAAGGATGACCTGGTGGCGGGCCTGTCATACTCCATCGTTTACAACTACGTCAACAAAGTGGTGGAAGAGCGGCCCATCGGGAAAAACATCTTCTACCAGGGGGCCACTGCGGCCAACCAGGGGATCGTGGCGGCCTTTGAACGGGTCACCGGCAAAAAGATCACCGTGCCCCCCCACCACGACGTCACCGGAGCCATCGGCGCGGCCCTCCTGGCCATGCGGGAGCGCGACTGGAAGGAATCCCGCTTCAAAGGCTTCGACCTGGCGGACCGCCAATACACCATTTCCTCCTTCGAATGCAAAAGCTGCCCCAACAACTGCGAAATCCGCCAGGTGCAGATTGAAGGGGAAAAGCCCCTGTTTTACGGCAGCCGCTGCGAAAAATATGAGGTGGACACCCAGAAAAAAGTGGTGGACCTCCCCGACCTCATCAAAGAGCGGGAAGACCTGCTCTACGGCTCGGAGCCGCCGCCGGAAGGCAAGCGCGGCCCCATCGGCATCCCCCGGACCATGTTCTTCCAGGAGCTCATGCCCTTTTTCCGCACCTTCTTCGAAGAGCTGGGCTTCACCGTGGTTTATTCCCAGAAAACCAACAAGAGCGTCATCCGCCAGGGAGTGGAATCTCTGGCCGCGGAGCCGTGCTACCCGGTGAAGGTGGCCCACGGGCACATCCTGGACCTGCTCAAGCAAGGGGTGAAGCGCATCTTTCTCCCCAGCGTCATCAACATGGCCAACAGCAACCCGGAGGTCAAGGCCGGGGTGGTCTGCCCCATGGTCCAGTCTCTGCCTTATACGGTGGAGACCGCCATCGACTTCAAAGAGTACGGCGCCGAACTGGTGGACGCGGTGCTCTATTTCGGCTCCGGAGAGCGCCAGCTTCGCCGGGGTCTCAAAGCCCTGGCCCGGAAACTGGGGGCCTCGCGCTTTAAGTTTGACCGGGCCTTTATGCGGGCCATGGGAGCGCAAACCGCCTACTATAAGAAACTTCAGGTCCAGGGCCGGGAAATCCTGGACGCCCTGCGCCCCGACGAACGCCTCATGGTCCTCATCGGCCGGCCTTACAACGCCTTTGACCCGGCCACCAACCTCAACCTCCACCGCAAGCTGCGCCAGTTGGGGGTCCAGGCCCTGCCCATGGACTTCCTGCCCCTGGACCAGGTGGAGGACCTCTCGGAAATCAAGCCCATGTACTGGCGCTTCGGCCAGAAAATCCTGGGCGCCGCGGAGCTGGTGCGCAAGGACCACCGCCTCTACGGTATCTACATCACCAACTTCGGCTGCGGCCCCGACTCCTTTATCGAGCACTTTTTCAAGGACCGCATGCGGGGCAAGCCCTTCCTGGAAATCGAAATCGACGAGCATTCCTCCGACGTGGGGGCCATCACCCGCCTGGAGGCCTTCCTGGACAGTCTGAAAAACGCCAGGCCCCAACCCATGGTGGCCGCGGTGTCGCCATACCGCTTCCGGGTGACCGGGGCTTTGAAGCGCCACATCTATCTGCCGCCCATGACCGACCAGGCCCTGGCCCTGGTGGCCGCGTTCCAGGCTTGCGGCGCCGAGGCCGAGGCTCTTCCCGACTCCGACGAAGAGACTCTGGAGCTGGGCCGCCGCCTAACTTCGGGGAAAGAATGCTATCCCTTGATTCTCACCACCGGCGACCTGGCCAAGCTGTTGAAGCGGCCGAACTTCGACCCGGAAAAAAGCGCGTTCTTCATGCCCGCGGCCAACGGGCCCTGCCGTTTCGGCCAGTATCACCGCTTCCACCGATTGGTCCTGGACGAACTGGGCTACCACCAGATGCCCGTTTATTCTCCCGACCAAACGGAGACCATGTACCAGGAAGTCGGCATGGTGGGGGACGACTTCGACCGCATCGCCTGGCGGGGCGTGGTGGCCATTGACCTGCTGGAAAAGAAGCTCTGGGAGACCCGGCCCTATGAGCGCCGCACCGGCGACACCGACCAGGTTTATCAGCATTATCTGCAAAAAGTCTATGAAGCCCTGCGGGATAGGCGAGATGAGGTCCCGGTGCTTAAGGAAGCCCGCCGGGCCTTCGAGGACGTGGCCTTAAACGGCAGCCGGGACAAGCCCATCGTGGGCATTGTGGGGGAAATCTACACCCGGGCCAACAAGTTTTCCAACGAAAACGCCATCCGGGAGATCGAGGCCCTGGGAGGCGAGGTCTGGATGCCCCCCATCGGCGAGTGGCTGCTCTATGTCAACTTCACCGCCCGGAATAACGCCATCGCCAACCGGCGCTGGCTGCTGCTCCTCCAGGTGCTCCTCAAGGGCCGGGTCCAGCATAAGCTGGAACACCGGCTGACAGAGGTCTTTGAAGGCTGTATCCACAATCTCCACGAACCCAAGATCTCCGAAACTTTGGAACTGGCCCAGGGCTACCTCCACCCCTCCTTCGAGGGCGAGGCCATCCTGAGCATCGGCAAGTCCCGGGACTTTGTGCGCAAGGGGGCCGCGGGGCTGGTGAACATCATGCCCTTCACCTGCATGCCCGGCACCGTGGTCAACTCCCTGTTCAAGCGCTTACGGGAGGAGCACGACAACATCCCCTTCCTCAATCTGGCCTACGACGGCCAGGAACAGACCCACACCCGCACCCGCCTGGAAGCCTTCATGTACCAGGTGCGGCAGTTCCAGGGAAGGCGGAAATGAAGAACATTGGTGGAGGGGAATGCGATTATGACGCTATGAATAGTTCAAATCACTCCCTGGATTTCGGCTGGCCTTTTTGGGTGTTGTCGATGGTCTCCTTCCCTACCACCTTGCCTTTATCAATGGTGAGGAACAGCTCCCGTTCGTAGACTGACTCGTAGCCCATGTGGACATAGTGGAGCTGTTTGCCCTGGGGCACCCGGAGGGTTCCGGAGAACCAGGTGGCCGCCACCCGTCCCTTAGCGTCGGGAAACAGGTACTCCATTCCCACATACTTGTCATCGATGCGGGCCTTCAGGTTTTTCAGGTAGAGCATGTCCCCGTCTATCTCCCAGGTGGCTTTGTAGCCCCGGTAGTTGGCGGTATGCCACATCTGGAAGCGCGGCCGGGAACGGTCTTTGGTCCAGTAGGATTCAAGGGGGTTGGAAAACAGGAAATGCTCCTCCCCCTGGTAAATGAGGGCGTCGGGAATCTGGGCGGTGGCCAGGGCGGTGGTGTTGTCCAAGAGCAGCCAGCCCAGGATAAGCAAGAAGAATTTCATTATTATTCGGGTCATTTCATTATTCCATCGCATATGATTTTAGAATGAAAGGGGAAAGAGGTAATCAATGAGAAAATTCATTCCCTTCTGATATGGTCTGGATAATTTGTTTGAGCTCCATTGGGATTTTGTTGGGATTAGTAGAAAGTTCCTTAATAATACTATTCTGGAGTATAGGGGGTTTTCCTAATCCCTCTGCTTTTGCGTATTCTTCTATTAAACGTCTTCCTGGGAAAAGATACTTCCATTTGTTTTCTTCTCCGATAACAGCCAGTCTAACATCTTTTTCACACTGTGAAATAAGTGTGCTCAAATTTTCAGGTTTTGTTGAATTTAACAATTCATCATTAATACCTTTGACATTAGTAAAAAGATGGCTCTTAAATTGGTTAAGCTTAGAAATAACAAGATTTCCCTCGCTATCTATAATACTCTCACCTTCCATGTATTTTCCTAAGGAAAAGTCTTGAGGTCTGTAAATGAGGTTGAGTCGATAACTTATCATATCTCTCAGTACTTCGATAGCAATCTTTTTTGCAATCATTTTTAATTTTTGGGTAACGCTTTTAGGGTCAGTATGTTTGTTAAAAATTTCTCTTTGAACTTTAGAAATAATTTCTTCATCTAATAAATAGTTCTCGATATGATAACGATTAAGAACGTATAATCTTCCAGCGAACTGCAAAATGTAATCCTGAATTATCTCTGGCGTGAGATAATCACGATCTCTAATAAGATAGAACTTAATCCACCCAAGTTTGCTTTCCAAAATTGAGAGAACCGCTGTATTTAGACGCGCTAAGTTACCAGATGATTTGGATGGTACGAATTTGACCTTCCTTCCATATTCTGGGAATAAACTTGAGAACATCTTTCGATCTGAGCTAGAATCGACCCCTTCAAGAAAGACTATGTTCTTTGAAATACCTATATAACCTGCATATCCGAATAGGTTCTTGAGTTGCCTTACAGCTTCCTCTTCATCAGTCCCAGACTTTACAATTGACATTTTAGTTTGAGGGTCGCGCGCAATATAATAAACACGGTCCCTTCCTGCTTCATCTATGATCTCGGTATTATGTGTCGCTAGCCAAATCTGGTTACCTTGCTTTATACTTTGCATAGTCCGTATTAGGAGACGTGCCAATTCTGGATGGAGATGCAATTCCGGCTCGTCAATGACAATTACTGCATTAGAAACATTATGCCGCAAGAAAAAAGATAAAATGAAAAAAACCTCCTTTTCACCTGAAGATAGATCGGTGAAAGGTATTGCTTCACCAGTAGGTATTTGGACGTAAAGGTTAGTTGGTGTTTCTTCATCGGTGTCTACGAAACGGTAGCCTGGAAAAAGTTTTTGAAGGAGATCGTCATAACCTTTTAATGGGTCTTCTGGAGCGAAGCTAGTAGGCTCACCACTTCCAGTTTTCAAGCGATGATGATAAGCACCAAGACTACGAAAATAATGATATCTTTGTTGAACAAGTATATCGAACATATCACGATATTGGACATCTGAGGTATGAAAAGCCATACTCCAGATATGGTCGCGCTTTATCATATTTTTGTATTCGAATAACCGATCACGCCTAAACCCTTCTGGAGGATAATAACGGTCTGATTTCAGAAAAAATCCTAGAGGTCGATTGTAATGATTGCGAAGTGCCATTGTTACAAGATTGTGAATTTCGTTGTATATAGTAGCTGATTTCTGATATTTCCCTTCAGAATAGTTGTACGATATATAGTATATTCTATTTTCTTCGAGATACGTTAATGCTTCTTTTGGAAACTGCCCACCACTTGATTCAACGTATTCATGAATAAGACGAAGTTCATCTGTAGTAACTGAGATTGCCACCTCAAATGAGTTAGAAGGAAAAGACCGTCTTAGTGACCAACCTAGGCTCCAGGAGTTGGAAAGAGCGAAACCTAGAAGTTCTAAGATGGAACTTTTCCCACCTCCGTTTGGCCCTGCAAGTACAACTAAATCACAAAGATTAGATGGTTGTATGAAAGGACCGAGATGCACATTTTGTAAATGACGAAAAGTCTTGATATGGATTTCATGCACATACATAGGTAATATCCTCTATAATATTGAATATAACATATATAACAATATTATACAAAGACCAATAATAAAAGGCGTAACCCCTAAAGATTACGCCTCAATTAATCAATTGGTGCCCAAGGCCGGATTTGAACCGGCACGGGTCTCCCCACCACCCCCTCAAGATGGCGTGTCTACCAGGTTCCACCACTTGGGCATTGAAGGCAGTTTTCAGTTTTCAGTTTTCAGTTTTCAGTTAAAAAACCAAAACTTAAATATTATCAATGAAGCCGCTCCTTGGCGGCCCAAGGGTAACTGGCCGGTATATTATTTCTTTTCCGGAGCGGGGGCCGGAGGGGACTCCGGCGCCTTTTCGGGGGCCTTGCTTTCTGACGGCGGCGCCGCGGGTACGGCCGGGGCCGTTTGCGCGGCCGGGGGCTTGCCCGCGCCTTCCATGATGGAGGCCTCCTTCTGGCGGCCCAAAAAGGTCAGGCCCAGGGAGGTGACCATGAACAGGATAGCGGCCACCGCGGTAAGTTTGGCCAAAAAGGGAGCCGCGCCGGTGGAGCCGAACACCGTCTGGCTGGACCCGCCGAAGGCCGCGCCGATCCCCGCGCCCTTGCCGTGCTGCAGGAGCACAATCATGATCAGGGCCAGGCAGACAATTACATGAACGATTACCAGTATCGTAGTCATCTTTTAAAATATAAAAAAAAGCCTGGGATTATGCAAGGACTTTAAGAGATTCATCAACAGTCGCAGGACTTGCCGGGATAAACTTGAACGCTTCGGGGCCGAAACAGGAGCTTCGGCCCAAAATTGCGCTCCAAAAAGTTGAACATGAGCCTTCGGCTCACCCGTAAACCATGAAAATGTGGCACAGCCGCCCCCGGCTGTTCTTGGGTAGCTCACTTTGATACCTGGTATGGCAACTTTTTCCGGGCGGCAAGTTTTGGCGGGCACGGAGGCCCGCCCCACCCAGTAGTGGCGTCCCGGCGGGCGCCCGGCGCAGGCTGAAGCCTGCGGCTACATTTTCAGGGCAGGAGGTTGAGAACGAGATTAAAACTTCCCGCTACCCCGCGCTGGCGATAATTTTCAGGAAAGAGTCGGCTTTTAAGGAGGCTCCCCCCACCAGTGCCCCGTCGATGTCCGGTTGGGCCAGGAGGGAAGCCGCGTTGTCCGGGGTGACGCTGCCGCCGTAAAGGATGCGAATGCTCTGGGCCGGGGCCCCCATTTCCGCCAGCAGCCGCCGAATGACCCCGTGCACCTCCTGGGCCTGGTCCGGGGTGGCGTTGAGGCCGGTGCCGATGGCCCACACCGGTTCATAGGCGATGACCAGGTTTTCACCGCTGAGGCCGGTTATCCCCGCCAAACCTTCCCGGAGCTGCGCCGTCACCACCTCCAGGGTCCGCCCGGCCTGGCGCTGTTCAATGGTCTCGCCCACGCAGAGGATGGGGCAGAGCCCCGTGTCCAGGACCGCCTTGAGCTTGCGGTTCACTGTCTCGTTGGTCTCACCGAAGATCTGGCGGCGCTCGGAGTGGCCCACGATGACAAAGCGGCAGCCCGCATCCTTGAGCATCACCGGGGAGATGGCCCCGGTGAAGGCCCCCTGCTTTTCCCAGTAAGTGTCCTGGGCCGCCAGGCAGATGGGTGAGCCGTAGTTCTCTTCATAAACCGCGGCCAGGGCGGTGTAGGGCGGGGCCAGGGCTACTTCGAGCCGGGCCTTGACAGGCAGCCCCAGGCGAATCTCCCGGGCCAGAGCCCGGGCTTCGGCCAGGGTCTTGTGCATCTTCCAGTTGCCGGTAATGAGACTTTTTCGTTCAGTGAGCATTTTGACGCCTATTGCTCCAGTTTTCCAGGGCCGCGATGCCAGGGAGTTTCTTCCCTTCCAAAAGTTCCAGGAAAGCGCCGCCGCCGGTGGATACGTAAGAAAACTTGTGCAATTCTCCGGACTTGTGGAGAGCCACGTCGGTGTCGCCCCCCCCCACGATGGTCAGGGCATAGGTGTCGGCCACCTTATGGACCATGGCCATGGTGCCCCGGCTGAAGGCGTCGTACTCGAACGCGCCCATGGGGCCGTTCCAGACGATGGTCTTGGCATTCTGCAGAGCCTCGCCGTACAAGGTGACGGTGGCGGGGCCGATGTCCGCGATCATCCATCCCGGCGGCACTTCCTGCACCGGGGTGATCTTGGTCTCCGCCTGTTTGTCCAGTTTGTCGGCCACCACCGCGTCCACCGGCAGGTAAAATTTGACCTTTTTCTTCAGGGCGGTGCGCATTATTTCTTTGGCGTCCTTGAGGAGAGTGTCGTCCACCAAAGATTTGCCCACCTCATAGCCCAGGGCCTTGAGGAAGGTGTTGGCCATGGCGCCGCCCACGATGAGTTTATCCACGTGCTTCAGAAGGTTGTGCAGAGCCACCAGTTTGCCGGAGATTTTGGCCCCGCCGATAAGGGCCACCAGGGGACGGGCCGGGTCTTCCATGCTTTTGTGAAAATAGTGGACTTCGTCCCGCATGAGGAAGCCGGCCACGCACACCGGCGCGAAATGGGTCACGGCCTCCACGGAGGCGTGGGCCCGGTGGGCCACGGCAAAAGCGTCATTCACAAAAATATCTATGCCTTTCATCAATTCCCGAGCGAACTCGGGGTCGTTTTGCTGTTCCCCGGAATAAAAGCGCAAGTTTTCCAGGAGCAGGACGTCGCCCTTCTTCATGGACTTCTTCAGTTTGTCCACTTCGGGGCCGAAGACGTCCGGGGCCATGATCACTTTTTTATGGAGGCGGTAGGCCAGGCGGCGGGCCACCGGCCCCATGGAGTATTCTTCCAGGCGTTTGCCGTTGGGGCGCCCCAGGTGGGAGGCCAGGATGACTTTGGCATGGTGTTCCAGACAGTGATTGATGGTGGGCAGCACGGCTCGGATGCGGGTATCATCAGTAATGTTGCGGTGTTGGTCCATGGGCACATTAAAGTCCACCCGGATAAACAGGGTTTTCCCATCAATATTCACTTCATTCAAGAATTTAACCACGGAAGCCTCCCTATGGGCCTCAGGGGCGCAAGTACTGTCCCATATAAATCGCCAGGTCCAGCATGCGGTGAGAGAAGCCCATTTCGTTGTCGTACCAGGCCATTACTTTCACCAGGTTGCCGCCGATAACGTTGGTAAGGTCGGCGTCCACCACCGAGGAGTAATGGGAGCCATTGAAGTCAATAGATACCAGGGGCAGATAAGAGACGTCCAGAACGCCTTTCAGGGGGCCGGCCGCGGCCGCGGCCATGGCCTGGTTTACTTCTTCTTTGGAAGTGGCCTTCTTCACCGTGGCTACGAAATCCACCAGGGAAACATTGGGAGTGGGGACCCGAACGGACAGGCCATCCAGACGGCCTTTTAATTCCGGCATCACCTGGGTTACGGCCCGGGCCGCGCCGGTGGAAGTGGGGACCATGGACAGGGCCGCGGCCCGGGCCCGGCGCAGATCGCTGTGGGAGCCGTCCAGCAGGCGCTGATCCATGGTGTAGGAATGGACCGTGGTCATCAGCCCGTGTTCTATCTCAAAGTTCTCATGCAGCACCTTCACCACGGGGGCCAAACAGTTGGTGGTGCAGGAGGCGTTGGAAACAATCTCGTGGCGGGCCGGGTCATAGGTCTCATGGTTGACGCCGTAAACAAAGGTGGCGTCAATCTTTTTCCCTGGGGCCGAGAGAATCACCTTTTTAGCCCCGGCCCGAAGATGACCCTCACTGGAGGGCCGGTCCCGAAAGGCCCCGGTGGATTCCAGGACAATGTCCACCTCCAACTCTTGCCAAGGGAGTTTGTCCGGTTCCAGGACGCGGCTGACGTGAACTTCCTTGCCATTGAATATCAGATTCTCGCCCCGGGATTCCACGGAACCGGCAAAAGTTCCGTGGACCGAGTCGAAGCGGAACAGGTGCACGTCCCGTTCCGCGTCGGCCCGGCTGTTGATGGCCACCAGGTCCAGGTCGATTTTATTGGCGGCAATGATGCGGGCCAGACAGCGTCCGATTCGTCCGAAACCGTTTATCGCAACCCTTGCAGGCATGGCACCTCCTTCTGAGTTCCCCTGAAGCAGGCCGGGAACGCATTTCATTATACCCTCAAATATGTGAAAAGGGGAACAAGGATTTTGTTTTCAGTTTTCAGTTTTCAGTGTCTGGCACCGGCCTGAATGTTGCTTAAATAAGTTAAGGAGGCGTTCCGCCATCTCTACCATATGACGGGATGGGCTTGACCCCGAATGCATCTTGCTTTTTACTGGACTTTCGTTTAGAAGTAATTGGATAAATCAAAGTTAATCATCTATGGGTTATGATCAATTTTATCCGGGCCATAGGCCGCCGATCTTTAAATGTAGTCCATGAAGCCGGGGCCATGATGCTTTTTCTGCTGGAAGGGCTGGGGCTGGCCTTTACCCCTCCCTACCGGCCCCGCCGGGTGCTCCAGGAACTGGATCTCATTGGCGTTAAGTCCACTCTGATCATTCTGCTCACCGCGGCCTTCACCGGCATGGTCCTGGGGCTGCAGGGTTACTATACTTTGCGAAAGTACGGCTCTGAGAGCGCCCTGGGCTCGGCGGTGGCCCTGAGCCTCATCCGGGAGATGGGCCCGGTGCTCACCGCCATCATGGTGTCGGCCCGGGCCGGTTCCGCGGTCACCGCGGAGATCGGCATCATGCGCATCACCGAACAACTGGACGCCCTGGACACCATGGCCGTCAATCCCATGCAGTACGTGGTTATGCCCAAACTGGTGGCGGGCCTGATCGCGGTGCCGCTGCTCACCGCCGTTTTTGACGTGGTGGGAATCCTGGGCGGATATCTCATCGGGGTGGTCCTGTTGGGGGTGAGCTCCGGCTCCTATTTCTCCGGTATGGTCCAAAGCATTGTCCCCCTGGACATCAATGGCGGCATCGTCAAATCCCTGGTATTCGGCCTCACCATCCTGCTGGTGGCCTGCTATAAGGGATACCACACGGAGCACGGCGCGGAAGGTGTGAGCCGGGCCACCAACCAGACGGTGGTGCTTTCCGCCATCCTGGTCCTGGCCTGGGACTATGTGCTTACCTCATTCTTCATGTAACCTATGATAAAAATCATCGACCTGGTTAAATCCTTTAACGGCCAAAGGGTTCTGGATGGCATCAACCTGGAGATCCCCACCGCCCAGATCACCGTGGTCATCGGCAAAAGCGGGGTGGGTAAGAGCGTCCTACTGAAGCACATTGTCGGCCTCTTGAAGCCCGATTCCGGCCAGGTTTTGGTGGACGGCCAGGACATCACCCTCTTTTCCGGCCGCAAACTCCAGGAATTTCGGAAGCGGTTCGCCGTCCTCTTTCAGGGCGGGGCATTGTTTGATTCTCTCAATGTTTTTGAGAACATCGCGTTTCCTTTGCGGGAGAAAACCCGCCTGCCCGAAGCGGAAATTCAGCGACGGGTTTACGAACGCCTGGATCAGATGAACCTCACCCACGACGTGGCCCTCAAATACCCTGCGGAATTGAGCGGCGGCATGAAAAAACGGGTGGCCTTGGCCCGGGCCATGATCCAGGAGCCGGAAATCATCCTTTACGACGAGCCGGTCACCGGGCTGGACCCGCCCATGACCAACACCGTGTTTCACCTCATTGCCAAGACCCACCAGGAGAGCGGCTACACCGCACTGGTGGTGAGCCACGACATTCCCGACGTCTTTCAGATATCGGACAAGGTAGCCATGCTCCACCGGGGCAAAATCATTGCCCAAGGGACCCCGGAGGAGATTCAGCATCACCCGGATCCCGTGGTGCAGAGCTTTATCCGGGGAGAAGTGGATTTTCTGGAGGATTGAGAAGAATTATGAAAAAGACCAATCTGGAGTTGGGGGTGGGAATCTTTGTCCTGGTGGGCCTGGCCTGTCTGGCCTATCTGGCCATCCATCTGGGCAAGATGGAGGTTCTGGGGGGCGGCTACCGGGTGGTGGCCGACTTCGACAATATTTCCGGCCTCAAACCGGGCGCCTCGGTGGAAGTGGCCGGCGTGGAGGTGGGCCGGGTGGAGTCCATCCAGATTACCGGCACCGACCGGGCCCGGTTGGTGCTGCGGATGAATTCCGGCGTCCAAATAAAAGATGACGCCATCGCCTCCATCCGCACCAAGGGCATCATCGGGGACAAATTCGTCAAACTCTCGCCGGGAAGTTCGGATAAAGTCGTTTCTCCGGGGGGGCGGATCCGGGACACCGAGTCCGCCGTGGAATGGGAGGAGCTGATTAGCAAGTATATCCACGGCAAAGTTTAACTGCCGGTTTTCGGTTTTCGGTCTTCGGTTTTCGGTGAAATGCCAGAACCCGCATCACAGTTGTGGGTTGTGACTGAAAACTGAAAACTCAAAACTCAAAACTGAAAACTCAACCATGGCCTACTACATCACCACCCCCATCTACTACGTTAATGCCGAGCCTCATATCGGCCATGCCTACACCACGGTGGTGGCCGACGCCCTGGCTCGTTTCCACCGGCTCCTGGGCCTGGAAACCCGTTTTCAAACCGGCACTGACGAGCACGGGGAAAAGGTCCTGGACGCAGCCCGGGAGGCCGGCCTGCCGGCGAAGGAGTTCGTGGACCGCATCAGCGGCCAGTTCCGCCAGACCTGGGACGACATGGACATCAGCTACGACGCCTATGTCCGCACCACCTCCCCGGAACACCAACGGATGGTGCAGCACCTCCTGGATAAGGTCCATAACTCCGGGGACATCTATTTCGGCGAATATGGCGGTCTGTACTGCTTCGGTTGCGAGGCATTTTATCTGGAGCGGGACCTGGAGAACGGTCGATGCCCCGACCACAAGGTGGAGCCGACTTTTATCAGGGAAGAAAACTATTTTTTCCGCATGAGCCGCTATCAGGAGTGGCTCATCGCCTATATTGAGAGCCATTCGGACTGGATCCGCCCGGAACGCTACCGCAACGAAGTCCTGGCTTTCTTAAGGGATCCCCTGGAAGACCTGTGCATCTCCAGGCCCCGGCGCCGCATGGAGTGGGGCATCCCGTTGCCCTTCGATGAGCGCTACGTCACCTACGTCTGGTTTGACGCGCTGATCAACTATCTCACCGGCCTGGGCTACCCGGACGGCCCCGAATTCCCCCGGTTCTGGCCCGGAGTGAACCACTTCATCGCCAAGGATATCCTCAAGCCCCACGGCATTTATTGGCCCACCATGCTCAAGGCCGCGGGGATTGAGCCGTTCCGGCATTTGAACGTCCACGGCTACTGGCAGATGGCCCAGGGCAAGATGTCCAAGAGCCTGGGCAACGTGGTGGAACCCCGGTATCTCATTACCCGCTATGGCCTGGACCAGGTGCGGTATTTTTTCCTCCGGGAGATGGTCTTCGGCCTGGACGCCCAGTTCAGCGAGGAAGCTTTGGTGGCCCGCATCAACGCCGACCTGGCCAACGACCTGGGCAACCTCTTCGCCCGCAGTCTGGGCATGGCCTTCAAATATCGTAAAGGAATGGTGCCGCCGCCGGGGCCGCCGGACGCCCTGGACGAAGAGGTGGTATTGGCCGCGGCGCGCGCCGCGGAGGAATTCTTGCGCCATTTCCCGGCCCTGGAGTTCCCCCGGGCCCTGGCGGGTTTGTGGGAGTTCATCGGCCGGCTTAACCGCTACATCGTGGCCGCGGCCCCCTGGGAGCTGGCCAAGAAGCCGGAAGCCGCGGGGCGCCTGGACACGGTGCTTTACCATCTGCTGGAAGGCTTGCGCTTCATCGCGGCCCTGCTCCGGCCGGTGATGCCGGGAAGCGCCGTGAAAATGAGCGAGCAGTTGGGCCTGGGCCTGGCCCTGTGGGACTACCCCTTCTCCCAGATTTTACAATGGGGCCGCCTCCTCCCCGGTGGGCCTCTTAAGAAAGGCCCGGCCCTGTTTCCGCGGATTGAGGGGGGTGAGTAGCATGAGGGGAGG
>VGSW01000015.1 GCA_016874915.1 Deltaproteobacteria bacterium | reverse complement strand
GGGCCGCCTCCAAAGGGCGGCCCCATGGTTTTACGCTGATTCAGTCGCTATTAGAAGACCTTATTGGGGCAAGGCTCCCACAAAGAACGGCCGCATCATTTCGTGGTCTTCGTGTTCCAGGATGTGACAGTGCCACACATACTTGCCCGCGATGTCGAACTTGGCCTTGATGCGGGTAACCTGGCCCGGATACGCGATGACGGTGTCTTTGAAGCCGGTCTCCCAGACTTCCGGAGGGATGGTTCCGGAAATGAGGACCGCGGGCTGCACCGCCACCCCTTCCGCGTCGGTTTCCAAACCCTGGCGGTTGACCACCTGGAACTGCACCTGGTGCAGATGGATGGGATGGGCGTCCGCGGTGAAATTGTAGATTTCCCAGATTTCGGTGGCATTGAGGGCCGGGTTCTCAGTAATGGGAAGGTCATCGAAATTCATGGGATTAGAGGTGCCATTGGGGTTGAGGGTTCCCAATCTGGCCATTTTGGGTCCGAAAGCCTCCCCCGCGGCGTCGAACACCACATTGCCAAAAGCATCGGTGGTCACAAAGACCGTGGCGGAGGAATCCTCATTCAGGGTGACCTGGCGGGTGTTGGTAACCGCGCCCAAGGGCCTGAACCCCGGCAGCCGCAGATTTTTGGCGGGGTTCCGGCTTCTATCCGGACCCACTGGGGAACCTACGATAAACTTCATCACCTGTCCGGTGGTGGCGGGATCGGCAAAGGGAAAGGCATCGGGGGCTCTTCCGCCGCCGAAGGGCTCATCCGGCCCCTCGTTGATGAGATAAAGAACCGTGCCTGGGGGGAGGCCGGTGAAGTCCACAATGACGTCAGCCCGTTCCGCCGGGGCGATGAGCAGCTCCGCCAGGTTGACCGGGGCCGGGAGAAAACCGCCCTCGGTGCCGATCTGCCAGAAGTTCAAAGCCGGCGTCCCGGGCCGGGTCAGGGGATCACTGGTCAGCTTCAGGATAATGAAGCGGGAGTTGCAGCCGTTGAGCAGTCGGAAGCGGTAGCGCCGGGCCTCCACGTTGAGGTAAGGCCAGGTCTTGCCGTTGACCGCCATGGTGTTGAAAAAGGCCTCAGGGTTCCAGATGGGAGAGATGTCGCTGGGCGGTCCGGGGGGAGTATTATCCGGGATAAAAGGAATCTGCAATTCTCCCGCGCCGGGAAACTGCGGGGGCTGCCCCGGCACATTCAGGCCTTCAAAAAAGGCCCGGTTATTCGGATAAAACAGGGAACCATCGGTGTTAAAGGATCGGTCCTGAATTACTAAGGGAATTTCAAAAATTTTTCGGTTCGGCTTATCGTTCAATTGAGGGGCAGGTCCGGGTAATATTATGCTAGGCAGGTCGGATCGGCCGCCTCGGAGGATATAAAAACCCGCCAGCCCGGCGTAAACGTTAAGCCGGGTTATCCCCATGGTATGGTCATGGAACCAAAGGGTGGTGGCCCGCTGGTCATTGGGATACTGGTAAACGGCGCTGCCGGCCTCGGAGGGGACCACCGTCTCATAATCCGTGCCCTGGGTGGCAAATCCCGGGGGAATATTAGTGGCCGCCGGGAGAAACCACTGCATGGGGGAGCCGTCGCTGTTGGGCTGGACATGGGCGCCGTGCAGGTGGACCGTCAGGGGGACTGGGCCGGTGTAAGGAGCGGGATCCGTGCCCTTGGAATCTTTTCCGGCGTCGCCTCCCCCCGGATTGGCCCACATCAGGGTCTGATCCACTGCAAACAAGTGGGTGCGGAAAGTGTCGTCGGGGTTTTTGAGGTCGTTAAGCCACTTCACCCGCACCGGCCGGTTCACCTTGGCTTCGATGGTATGGCCCGGATAGCTGAAAGTGCCGGGATGATTGATGGAACCATAGCCCCAGACCGTGGTTTGAGGGAAACCGGTGGGCAGCACCTGTTGCTGGAACTGCCGCATGGCGATCTCGTAATAATCAATATTCCGGGGTATCCCCATTTTCTGGGTCTTGGGCATGGCCGGCGGGATTCCCACCGGCTCCGCATACTTTGGAATGGTAGTGGGGTCCAGGGTTCCCCCGGGCACGAACTGAGCGTGGGCCAGGGACCCCAATCCTCCGAACACCAGCGCCATTGCCATGGCTAATTTAAGAAATTTATTCATTACCGCCATCTCCTTTCCAAGGTTGCATTAATGCTCCCCCCTCAATAACATGAGGTGGCCCCGTGGTTTATAGTAAGAAAGCGTCTCGGTTCGGGTCAATAGGTATTTATACCTAATTTCGTATAGTCAATTTGCCTAAATTCCTCTCGGCTGGTCCAAACTGGCCTGAAAATATGGGCCACCCCCGAAAATGAAAATCCCGGGTAGGTGCGGTTCGCCAACCGTCCCTACAGGAAGACTTACCCGGTAAAAGTGCTTGGGTTTCAGACAGGATCATGCAAACCGCCCGGCGCAGAAATAAAAATGGGCCGTCCCCAGGGTCGGCCCTTTTAAATGTCAAGTTGACCTTAGTTAGATTCTCCTATGATTATATATTCCCCAAACCTTTTGAGAGTTCTTAAGTTTTCCCATGTTCATTGTAGATAACAAGGAGGCTGAAGCGGATGAACCCACAGAACCCTAAAATCCTGGGGCAATTTTTCTGCTGTTTTTTTTCCTGGCCTGCGGCAACCCTCAGGAAGAGGCCCGCATCAAGTTGGGCCAGATGAACGTCAAGTATGGCGAAGAGACTTTTATCGAAGCAGCCAAAACCGGCGACGCCCTGGTGGTAAAGCTCTTCCTTCAGGCCGGGATGAATCCCAATGTCACCGACAAAAAAGGGGAAACCCCATTATTAACCGCGGCCAAGGCCGGCCGGCAGGAGGTGGCGCAATTGCTCCTGGCCCAAGGAGCCGATGTCAACCCCAAGGATAAGCAATTCGGGGCCACGCCGCTGATCTGGGCGGCCCTGGGCGGCCATAGCGACCTGGTAAGGCTGCTGCTGGACAAGGGCGCGGACCTCAAGGCCGTGGAAGAGAAAAACGGCATGAATGCGTTGCTGGCTGCCGCGGTGAAGGGGAGCACCGACACCGTCAAGCTCCTGGTGGACAAGGGCCTGGAGGTTAATTCCCGGGATAAGGACGGGCGCACCGCCCTGATGTGGGCGGCGAACCACGGGCATGCCGGCGCGGTGAAATTCCTTTTGGATAAGAGGGCGGACATCTCCCTCACAGAGAACAAAGAAGGAATGACGGCTTTGATTTCCGCCGCGAGCGCGGGCAAGGGCGATACCGTGAAGTTATTGCTGGACAAGGGCGCGGACATCAACGCCAAAGACAGAACCGGCAAAACCGCCTTGATGTGGGCGGCGCGTAACAGCCGGGATGAGGTGGTCAAGCTTCTGCTGGAAAAAGGCGCGGACGTCAACGCCAAAGACAACGCGGCCAATGATGCCTTGTCTTACGCTCAAGGCCCCAAGAAAAAGGAGATCCAGGAGATGCTGGTGAAGGCCGGGGCCGCGCCGGTGAAGGAAAAACCCGAAGAGGCCAAAAAGAAACCCGGGGTAACTAAGGGGTCACCAAAGCCGGCTACCAAAGGGAAAAAGTAGCCGAGGGGCGGCCCAGCGCCGATGAACTCTTGCCATTTTCATTCTGCTTCGAAAAGTTGTTGTTGGGGGAGGGGGCCAAGGGCGCCCTTGGCCCTCCCCCCAAAATATTTTCGTTCCCAAGCACAGCTTGGGAACCAGAAAAAACCGTGATAGGGCTAGCTCAAAATCCGCCTTAATCCCTTTTTCAGGCCAAACTCCGCAAATCCACCACCAAAGGTGAGGTTTCCCGGTCTCGGGAGATGGACCCCGGCTCCACCAGCTTCACCCGGGGGCGGATACCGATGCCCTGGGAAAGTTTGCGGGTGAGGCGCTCCAGGAAGGTGCGCTGCACCGTCATCTTGTCGAAAAATAGGCCTTCCCGGACGGCCAGGCGGATATCCAGGTAGTCCAGGTGGCCTTCCCGGCCGATGACCAACTGGTATTCGGGGTCTTCTCCCAGGACATTGGCCAACACCTGGCCCACCCTGCCGGGGAAGATGTTGACCCCCTTGACGATGACCACCTGGTCGCAGCGGCCGGCGATGCGGCTCAGCCGGGCAGTGGTGCGGCCGCAGGGGCAGGGGTCGAAGGAGAGGCGGCACAGGTCTCCGGTGCGGAAGCGCACCAGGGGCACGCCCTCCTTGGTGATGGTGGTGATGACGAGCTCCCCCAACTCTCCCGGCGGTAATGGCGCGCCCGTATGAGGATCGATTATTTCCGGGAGGAAATGGTCCTCGTTCAAGTGCATGCCCTGGCGGTGCTCGCATTCCCCCGCTACCCCCGGCCCCATGGCTTCGGACAGGGCATAGTGGTCGTGGGCGGTGAGGAAGAGGCGGGCCTCGATTTCCCGGCGCATCTCCTCGGTCCAGGGCTCACCGGCCAGGAGGGCCACTTTCAGATGGAGGCTCTTGGCGTCCACTCCCTGGTCGTCCATCTGGTCCGCCAGGACCAGGGCATAGGACGGGGTGCTCACCAGGGCGGTGACCCGGTAGTCCCGCATGATCTGCACCTGGCGAAAGGTGGCCCCCGGCCCGGTGGGAATCACCGAGGCCCCCAGGAGTTCCACCCCATAGTGGATGCCGAAGGCGCTGGTTAAGAGACCGTAGCTCAAAGTCACCTGGACCACGTCATCCCGGTCCACCCCCGCGGCGGTGAGGACCCGGGCCGCAAGCTTGGCCCAGGCCCTTAAATCCCGGCAGGTATAGCCCATGACAATGGGGTTGCCGGGGCTGCCGGTGGAGGAATGGATGCGCACCACCTCTCTGAGCGGCACCGCGAACATTTCGTAAGGGTAGGCCCGGGCCAGATCGTGCCGGGTGGTGAAGGGCAGGCGGGGGAGGTCGTCCAGGGACTGGCAGTCTTCCGGGAGAAAGCCGATGCCGTCGAACTGGCGCTTGTAGAACTTGACGTTCTTATAGACCCGGTGGAGGGTGACCTGGAGGCGCTCCAACTGCAATTGAGCCAACTCC
Organism: Deltaproteobacteria bacterium; assembly: GCA_016874915.1. GTDB lineage: Bacteria > Desulfobacterota > Desulfobaccia > Desulfobaccales > 0-14-0-80-60-11 > VGSO01. Next base: position 31,444 of record VGSW01000015.1, on the reverse strand, counting down.
TGCCGGTCCATTTGCTCCGCGTCTTGGTCAAAGATGGGCATCTTGTTTCTCCTGTTTCCTGTTTCCTGTTTTCTGTAACAGATTGGTTTTGATTTTTTGGTTTTTGCAAATAATTTAAGGAATTAATACAATATTAAATTCCTAACTGCTGGATAGAGAACACATTTCAATGTTTTTTCACAGAAAACAGAAAACAGAAAACAATTTTTTCACTCTTCCCGGCCCAAATAAGCCTCAATGACCCGGGGGTCCCGGCGGATCTCCGAGGGCGGGCCCACGGCAATGACTTCGCCGTGATCCAGCACTACCACCCGGTGGCTGATGCCCATGACCAGGGTCATGTCGTGTTCGATGACCAGAAGGGTGACGCCCAGGTCCCGAAGCTGCTCCAGCAGGGCCATGAGGTCTTCCGTCTCCCGGGGGTTGAGGCCCGCGGCGGGTTCGTCCATGAGTAGGAGCCGGGGCTCCTGGGCCAAGGCCCGGGCGATCTCCAGACGGCGTTGGTCCCCATAGGCCAGGGCTTCCGCGGGTGCGGCCGCCTTCTCTCCCAGACCCACCAGGTCAAGAAGCTCCAAGGCCCGTTCCTGGGCCCGGGCCTCGGCTCGGCGGACCCGGGGGAGCGGCAGCAGGGCTTCCAAGAGTCCCACTTCCTGGCGCAGATGGCGGCCGGTGAGGACGTTTTCCAGCACCGACATGCCCCCGAAAAGCTGGATGTTCTGGAAGGTGCGGGCCAATCCCAGCCGCGCCCGGTGATAGGGGGGCAGACTACCCAGGTCTTGACCGGCCAGATGGATGCCGCCTCCGGTGGGGGGCAAAAGGCCATTGATGACGTTGAAGCAGGTAGTCTTGCCGGCGCCGTTGGGGCCGATGAGGGCCACGATCTCCCCCTCCCCCACGGCAAAAGACACCCCCTCCAGGGCCTTCACCCCGCCGAAGTGCTTGGTAAGGTCGTTAACCGCAAGTAAGGCCATTGTCTTATTTAGCGTTCAGCGTTCAGCGTTCAGCCTTTTGTTTTCTGTTTTCTGTTTTTTAGTTTTGGCTTTGTAACTCAAACGAGACTATTATTTTGCAAGAGGTTGCTTATACTAAATATTTTAGCTGACCGCTGATAGCTGAAAGCTGACAGCTATCATTCCCAAACTTCCCGATAACCCTTCCCCAAATAGGCCCGCTGCACTTCGGGGTCCTCCTGGAGTTCCGCCGCGGTGCCGTCCAGGATGATGCGCCCGGTCTCCAGGACATAGCCCCGGTCCGCCACTTTCAGGGCGGCCCGGGCGTTTTGCTCCACCAGGAGGATGGTGGTGCCCCCTTTTTTCAAGTCTCGCAAAATATCGTAAACCCTGGTCACCATCTGGGGGGCCAGGCCCATGGACGGCTCATCCAGCATAAGGAGCTTGGGGCGGGCCATCAAGGCCCGGCCGATGGCCAGGATCTGCTGCTCGCCGCCGCTCAGGGTCCCCGCGGCCTGCCGGGCCCGCTCCTTGAGGATGGGAAACCGCGTCCGAAGCTCCTCTATATCTTGGCGCACGGCCTTCTTGTCTTTTCGGTAAAAAGCCCCCAACTCCAGGTTGGCGGTGACGCTTAAACTCCGGAAAACCCGGCGGCCTTCGGGCACCAGGGCCAGCCCCAGGGTGACGATGCGCTCCGGCGGCATCCGGGTGAGGTCCTGGCCGGCAAATTCAATGACCCCCTTCCGGGCCGGCAGCAACCCGGAAATGGTGGAGAGCGCCGTGGTCTTCCCCGCACCGTTGGCACCGATGAGGGTTACCACCTCCCCAGGGCGCACGTGGAAGGAGATACCCTTGAGCACCGGTGCCCGGCCGTAACCGGATTGGACGCTTTTTAGGGTCAGCATTTTGAAAACGGTTTTCGGTTTTCGGTTTTCGGTTTTCGGTTTTTCAATAACATGCTTTGTCTTAGATTCGGCATCCAGTATCCAATGGGAGGATTCCCTGCCAAGATTGGATCTTTTTCATATTTGAGGAGATCATCCCAATTGGGCTTCTTTCGTACCATCATCTGCGCTGTAAATGCACCAAGAACCGCATCCCGCTCGTCCTCTGATCTGAATCTTGTTCCTCTTATGTTAACCTTACTTAAATCGCGGGACGTTACCATTTGTGGTTCATAATCTTTACGAGCTATGCCCATCAACCAGAGCAAAGCTTTGGGATGAGCCTCTGTTATGGGGAGATTGGGATATAATCGGCGAAGCAATTTTAAAATTAACAACCCCTGAATTACACAAGCACCGCGCAAAGAGTTAAAATGCTGAACCGTCCCTCCTGGTGATTTGGCACCAAGATGCTTAATTGCTTTTCGAACTATATTGTCTGATTCCCGACACTCAGAATTTACCCAAAACATAGGCGCATCGATCCCTGCCCCAGCAATTGATCCTCCTTTTGGTTTTGCATTTAAGGATTGCTCCAAAGCTCCCTTCGCATGATCGGCCAAGCCAGTGGCCACAATGTCAAGTCCATCATCCTTATCAATGCATACCGCCCAACCGAAACTTCCTTTGCCACCAGGATCAAATCCCAGGAAAACATTCATAACATCCTCTAAAAATTCTGATTACGTTTTGTCTTTCACCGAAAACCGGAAACCGAAAACCGAAAACCATCATTCTTTCCGCATAATAAACTTCAAACTCAACTTCCCCCGGCCCATCAGCCCCTGGGGCCGCAAGATGAGAAGGCCCACGAGCAACCCGCCGTAAAGGAGGTCCTGGTAGTCTTTAAACTGGCGCAGCATCTCAGGCAACACCGTCAGGATCACTGCGCCCACAATGGAGCCGGCGATGGAACCCATGCCTCCCAACACCACCATGGCCAGGAGCAGGATGGAGGTGTGCAATCCGAAGGATTCTGGGTTGATGAAAGTGATGTAATGGGCGTACAGAGAGCCGGCCAGCCCGGCCATGGCCGCGGCCAGGGTGAAGATCATGATTTTGTAAGCCGGGGTGTTGATGCCCATCACCTGGGCGGTAGTCTCATGGTCCCGGATGGCCCGCAAAGCCCGGCCATGATAGGAGCGGACCAGGCTGTAAGTCAGGGCCAAGATCATCAGCACCACCAAGGCAACCAAAACTATATAGAGCCCCCGGGGCCGGAAGGTCACTCCCAAAATCCGGGGCGGGGAGATGTTCACCAGACCGTCGGGGCCGCCGGTGATTTCCAGGTTGAGAAAGATCAGGTCCACGATGACTCCGAACCCCAGAGTGACAATGGCCAGGTAGTCTTCCTTGAGGCGCAGGGTGGGCAGCCCCAGGGCCAGGCCGCAGCCGCCGGTGACCACCAGGGCGCTCAGGGCCGCCAGGGAAAAGGGAAAACCGAAATGCAGGGACACCAGGGCGGAAGTGTAGCCCCCGATACCGAAAAACGCCGCATGCCCCAGGGAAACCTGCCCGGCATAACCGATGATCAGGTTGAGGCTAATGGCCAGGATGATGAAAATGCCCGATAAAACGGCCAGGTGGAGGAGATACGCAGTCATTCTATGCTATTTTCATTATATCTGCTAATGATCCTATTCTTATCACCGAAAACCGAAGACCGAAGACCGAAAACCCGCCTCAATCCCCCCGGCCCCGCAGAATCCCCTGGGGTCGAATGAGCAGCACCAAGATAAGGATGGCGAACGCGGTGGCGTCCTTGAACCCCGAAGAAAGATAAGCCGCGCCCAAGGACTCGGCCACCCCCAGGAGCAGGCCCCCCAGGATGGCCCCGGGTATGTTCCCCACCCCGCCCAGGATGGCGGCGCTGAAGGCCTTCAGCCCCGGCAGCAGCCCCATGCGGGGGTAGGTGGCGTTATAGTAAATGGCCATCATGATGCCCGCGGCGCCGCTCAGGGCGGAGCCGATGAAGAACGTCAGGGCCACCATGCGATCCACGTTGATGCCCATGAGGCGGGCGGTGTCCCGGTCCAGGGCGCAGGCCACAATGGCCTTGCCGTAGCGGGTGTAGCGGACAAAGACCACCAGGAGCAGCATGAAACCCAGGGCTGCGGCCAGGATGGCCCCCTGGAGGGTGGACAGGGGCAGCCCGGCCACAGTGATGGTGGTAAAATCGAACTGAATGGGAAAGGGGCGGTCGTTAGGCCCGAAGAGCAGCAGGGCCAGGCTCTGGAGAAATATGGAGGCGCCGATGGCGCTGATGAGCGGCACCAGGGGGTGCGAGCCTCGAAGGGGCCGGAAGGCCACCCGTTCCAGGACTACTCCCACCACGGCTGCAGCCCCCATCCCCAACCCAAAGGCCACGAAAAAGTTCACCTGGCCCGTGGCCAGCAGCAGCACTGCCACAAACGCCCCGGCCATGTAAATCTCCCCCTGGGCGAAATTAATCAGGCCCAGGATGCCGTAAATCATGGTGTAGCCCAAGGCGATGAGGGCATACGCGGCGCCGGTGGTAAGGCCATTAAGAAGCTGTTGGAAAAACATGGACAGATTTAAGAAAAGCCCGGCCTTTTGAGGAAAATTATCCTATGACATATATCATCTTTGCACCGGAAGACACAAGGCCAATGAGCCGCCTGGAAAAGGGAGGTACTGACGGAGACCGGAGACCGGGGACCGGAGACCGGGGACCGGGGACCGGAGAACTTATATTACTCGGAGCATTAAAGAAGTTCCTTCCTTTTGCCCCCTCCCCCTTAAGGGGGGAGGGCGGGGTGGGGGTGAACGTAATCCATTTTCCGCTCCGAGTAATATAACAAGTTCAGTTTCAGATGCAACAAATTCTTTGGCTAACTTATTGATAATACAATTTCTTTTAACCGAAAACTGAAAACCGAAAACCGAAAACGGTATTAATCCCGATTTGGGGGAGAGGTGATACCGGGGCTGCTTTCAAATGCACTTAGGTTGACATATAAGTAATTGATAATTCGCTTATTTAACCGAAAACCGAAAACGGTGCTGTCCCCCTGCGCCCTTGCCCCCGCACCTGCCTGCGGTTACCCCCCCAGCAGCTCCGCTTTCTGGTAGTGCAGCCCGATGTCCCGGCGCAGGGCCAGGCGGTTGCCTCCAGGATTCTCCCGGGGAATGACCCGGATTTTCCCATTGTCAAAGGCGCTGAGCATCCGGGCCCGCAGGGTTTCCACCACTTGGCCCCTTTTGTGGCCCTCCTTCACCGTGGCGTTGGCCACCAGGAACGCCACCCGGGAGCCGTCGGACTTGAACCCGCCTTCTTCCGAGCAATCCATGGCTGAAGGCACCACGGTGATCTTCTTTTTGTCGAAGTAGTCGAAGTCCATTTGCAGCGGCTCCCCCTTGGTGAGGGACCAGGGGTAGCCCTTCTGCTGCTTGGGGCCGCCGGGGCCGGTGACCAGGGCAACGCACAGGGAAATCTGGTCAGTCCGCACTTCCGGGGATACCTGATTCAGATTGCCCCGGGCCATGGCCTGGATGAGCGCCCCCAGGTTGCGCAGGCGCTTGACCACCGGCTGAAACTCCGGTTCCCCAGGGCGGATGTTGATTTCACAGACCCGGATGGCCCTGGGTCTAAAGGCGCGGTCAAAGGACACGAAGCAGCCGGGGTACAAGACGCAGGGACGCAGCAGACCCCGTTCCTTCATCTTGGCAATCAGGGGCCGGGCGATGGTCTCCTCCGCCAGGGCCAGGAGTTCCGGAGACTCCAGGGGATGGGGGGAGATGGAGCCCATGCCGCCGGTGATGGGGTTATCAATCCCCGGGGGCCCTTCAAACCGCTCGGGGTAGTCCATGGCCGTGGGCAGAATCTGGTAATGGCCGTTTTGATCCACGAAGATGGTGAAGCTGATTTCCACTCCGGACATACGGGCTTCGATAAGCAGGGGCCAGGGGCCTTTTTTGCCGTATAACCGGGCGTAATCGTCCTTATAGTCGTTTATCAACAGCTCGTAAACGTCCCGGATTTTCCAGGTGTTGAGAATGATCCGGGCGCCTTTGCCTCCGGCGCTGTAAGGGTATTTCAGCACCGCGCCGCCGAAGTCGTGAAGATAATTCAGGCAGACCCCCTGGACGGAGTGGTAGTCTTTGGCGTCCACTTCGGTCCACTCCGGGGCCATGGGGATGCCGGCCTCCCGGCACAGACGCTTGCAGGCGATTTTGTCCCCTTCGATGAACGCGGCCTTCTCATCCAGGCCGATGACCTTATCGCCGAAGCCGGCGGCGTTCAGACGGTCCACCAGGCCGTTGAAAATAAGCTGCTCCGGCATAATCAGGGCCAGGTCCAGTTCCTCTTTCTGAAAAGCCGCGATGAGAGCTGCGGCGAAGGCCCCGGTGGTATTTTCCGCCACCGGAAGAAAACCCACGGGCCAGCCCATCTTTTGGGCGAAGGTCGGCATGGCCGGGGTGCCCCGGACCACGAAGCCTTGATAATCGCCGGGATAGAGCTCGCTGGTAGCCCGGCTGGTCTCCAGCGCGGCCAGGAAGCTGCGGCCGTCGGTGCCCACGAACCCGATATTCACCTGTGTCATTTCTTATCCCCCACCTGAAGCCGTTACGCCCACCGGATTTGACTGCTTATATCAATAAGCGGGAGGCAAATCCATCAAAATCATGGGGAGGAGTTTCGGTTCGCGAAAGAAGGGCGGGAAAATTTTAGACGAAAGGCGAAAGGCAAAATGGGGAAATATGATGGGTTGCGGCGACAGGGGGCTATTTCTTTGGCTTCAGCCTTCGCCGGGAGAGCAGGGTTTCCCAATTTTTTAAGAGTTCCGGCTGTTCCAGGGCCGCGGCGAATTCTTCCAGCCACTGCCTTATCCGGCGGCGGTTAAGCTTCGGGTGGGCGTCCAGAATCCCTTCAATATCCATCAGATCCTGAGGGCGCCGGGCCACTGCTTTCAATATTATCAGGTCCTCGGGAGTGGGCAATGGCACCCTGGCTTTTCCCATGGTTTTCCATTTAGCCCGGGCCACCGTTTCTTGTTCGAAGGGCAGGGACCCGAAAATAAGGTCCAGGTCGAAGTCCGTGGGCTGATGCCGCATTAGGAGAACCCTGGTTTTACGGGCAAAGGCCAGGGCGTCGGATAGCCGGGGAAGAAAACCATAGGTCGCTCCTGAATCCCCAAAACCCTCCCAATCTCTCTCTGGCAGCAGCACCAGGACATCCAAGTCCCGGGTAAACCGGGGCCTGCCCAGAAAAGAGGCGGCAATGCCGCCCACCAGGACCCACGGGACCCGGCGGGATTCAAGCCAGCCCGCCAGGTCTTGAAGGATGGCTTCAAGGGGTGTGGGAGTTGTGTGTGCCTGCATGATAAACCTGCCTGAGCCTGGCCCATTGCCGCCTGACCTGGGCTTCTTCCTCTTCTCTGGCCTCGTGGTCAGGTTTCAGGGCGGGGATGGAGGCCAGCAGCGCGGCTAGCTGCTTCAGCTTCCGGGCCAGGGTGGCAGCTCGCAGTTCTTGGCGTTCCGCCTTATTCACCATTTGCCACCGGTCCTGGAAGGCCCGGGCTGCAGCCGAAGTTAAGCCGCCCCGGGGGGATTCCAGGGCCGCTTCCATCTCCCGCAGACGGTTTAGAAGAAAAGGCTGGGGACGCCGGCGGCCGTTTTCCCACTGATTGACCGTGCTGAAAGTGATTCCCACTTCCCGGGCAAACTGCTCCTGGGTCAGGGCCAGACGCCGGCGAAGGCTTTTAACTAAAATGGAAATATCTGTTTTCGGCATAGGCTTTTTATTATTTAAAATTATATATTATTTTAAATATATACTGCGTAATCTGTGGATTACTTCCCGATTTTTTCCACCCGCACCCCGATGAGCCGGATCAGTTTGCGCCGGGGGTTTTCCCGGCGGTCCAAAAAGGGCATCAAGAGCCGCATGGCTTCAAAGACCAGGGTGCGCCGGGACTGGGTAGGGTAGGGCAGAGTATAGGCCCGGGAATGGGTGTCGAAGTCGGCGAAGCGCACCGTCACCACCACGGTGCGGTAGGTTTGGAAGCCTTCGGCCTGCAAGCGCCGCCAGACGCCCTGGCACAGATCCCAGAGTCGCTCAAAGATAAAGGCCAGATCCAGGGTGTCCTGGCCGAAAGTCTCCTGTTCCCCCACGGATTTGGGTTCCCATTCCTCCACCAAGACGGCGCTGCTGCGGCCCCGGACCTTCTCGTAGAGGGCTAACCCCCACTTCCCCAGCATCTTTTCCAACTCCGGAGGCGAGAAGCGCTTCAGGTCCGCCACAATTTTCACCCCCTGGCGGGCCAGGAATCCCTCGGTTTTAGGACCGATGCCAGGAATCTTCCGCACCGGCAAGGGCGCCAGGAAGTCTTCCGCGGCCTCCGGGGTGACCACCGTGAGGCCGTCGGGCTTCTTAAAATCCGAAGCGATCTTGGCCACCATCTTGTTAGGCCCGATGCCCACCGAGGCTGTAAGTTGCTCCTGGGCTTTGATCTCTGCTTTGATTTTCCGGCAGAGGGCCGCGGCTTCCTCGTATGAGCCCGTAGAACTCAACTCGAAATAGGCTTCGTCAATGCCGCCTTCTTCCACCAGGGGGGAATGGCGGCGCAGGATGGTCATGATGCGCCGGGAGATTTCGGAGTAGCGCCGGAAGCGGGGGCGCACAAAGACCACCGGGGGCTCACCCCGGCGCCTGGCGGTTTCCGAAGCCCGCCAGGCCCGGGTGATGGGCATGGCGGAATGGATGCCGTAGCGTCGGGCCAGATAATTGGCGGTGGACACCACCCCCCGGCCCCGTCCCCCGGCGGGGTCAGCCCCCACCACCAGGGGCAGTCCCCGGAACTCCGGGTGGTCCAGCTCCTCCACCGCGGCAAAGAAAGCGTCCATGTCCAGATGGCCGATGATGCGCATCGTCAGGTGTCAGGTGTCAGGTTTTAGGTGTCAGGTTTCAGGTTTAATTAAGGTGCTGGGTTTCAGTAACTTCCCAATTATTAATGGGAGCACAAAATAGGTTGCCCTTTCCGTAAGGGCGGTTTGCGAACCGCCCCGACAGAGACCATTCATGGTGTGACTAATTTAATGCCCCCTAATAATTCTACGGCATCTCTGGACTGCCAATACTGGCCCAATCGCTAGGAATTCTCCTCCAAAAATCTCAATATTGCCAGAATGTCCTTATTTATGATAACTTATTCATGAAACTTCGGGTTTCCACAGAAAGAAGTCGGCTCATGCCGGCCACGGGTAATAACCTGAAACCTGCAACCTGAAACCTGATAAGGAGGCCCAATGGCCCGCGTTACCATTGAAGACTGCCTGGAGCAAGTGCCCACCCGCTTCGGTTTGGTGCACCTGGCCGCCAAGCGGGTGCGCCAGCTGTACCGGGGCGCGCCGGTTCTGGTAAAGGGCGACAATAAAGAAATAGTGATGGCCCTGCGGGAGATCGCAGCCGGGAAGATTGCACCGGTGGGGACCTTGCTGGCCCTTCCCGGGAAAACCGAGACCGCGTAACCACCCGGCCAACTGGATAAGTAACCCGGAGAGTTCAATGCCGGCCAACCTTCCGCCCCAGTACTTTGAGGTGGAAAAACTATACCGGCAGGCCAGGTCCGCCAGTGAAAAGCTCCGCTACCTGGAAGAGATGCTGGCCATCATGCCCAAGCACAAAGGCACGGACAAGCTCCGGGCGGACCTGCGCAAGCGCATCTCCCAGTTCAAGGAGATGCGCAAGGGCGGCAAGGGGCCTGGCCGCCGGGCCCCGGCTTATCTCATCGACAAGGAAGGGGTGGGCCAGGTAACCCTCCTGGGCCCCCCCAATAGCGGCAAATCCTCTCTCCTGGCGGCGCTTACCAAGGCCCAGCCTCAAATCGCCGATTACCCTTACACCACCCGGATTCCCCTGGCGGGAATGATGCGGTATGAAAACATCCAGGTGCAGTTGGTGGACACCCCGCCCCTGGGCGGCGAGCAGCTGGACCCCTGGCTCCCGGATCTCCTCCGCCGGGCCGACGCCTGGGTCCTGGTCCTGGCCCCCCCCGAAGACCCCCTTTACCAGGTGGAGCAGGTCAAAGCGGTCCTGGCCGGTTATAAGCTGACCTTACAGGAACGGGGGGCCGGCGCAGTTCCAAGCGATGCGGCCGCCCGGCCCACCCTGGCCGTCCTCAACAAGAGCGACCTGATCTCCGACCCCGAGGAGATGGAACTGTACCTGGAGTTTCTAGGGGAGCATTTCCATACCCTGGCGGTGTCCGCCCACACCGGCCAGGGCCTCCAGACTTTCAGGGCCGAGCTTTATAAGATTTTGAACCTGGTGCGGGTTTATACCCGGGCGCCGGGAAAGGCGGCCAATTTCAATTCTCCCTTTGTCATCCCAGTCCGCACCACCATCATGGAGCTGGCGGAGCGCATTCACCAGGACCTGGCCCGGAACTTCAAGTTCGCCCGGGTCTGGGGCCGGGAGACCTTCGAGGGCCAGCGGGTGCAGCGGGACTATTTCCTGCGGGAAGGGGACGTGGTGGAGCTGCATGTTTAGTTGCCAGTGGTCAGTTGCCAGTGGCCAGTGGCCAGTAAAAACAAAAAAGCATCTCCCGGCAACTGACCACTGACCACTGACCACTGGTCACTGGCCTTATCCCGGCAGTATGCCTTTGCCGGCGCCGGCCCAGCAGAGCACCGGGCTTTCATCTTCCTTCTCCTCGCCGGGCATCCAGATTTCCAGATCCCAGGTCCAGTACGGGGTAGAGGGCCACTTTGCCGCCACTTCGTCCGCCAAAAATTCTTTTAAGCGCAGAGCGGCAGTTTGCAGTTCCAGAAAACCTTGCTCCGTGGCCGTGAGGCAGGTGGCCAGCATCTCCTTAAACTTCGATTGCCAGGGAGGGGGGGTGGCGCCGCCGCCGGCCGCCCGTAACTCCTCGGCGCTCCGGCAACCCGGCAGCGCCAGCTCCACCCATTGGAGGCCGGTCCACCGGGGCCAGCCCTTTAAGGTGAGAAACAGCGACCGGGAAGCGCGGCCCAGGAGCAAGGGGGCATAGTCTCCCTCCAGATAGGGGGCCATAACCCGAAGCCAGAGGCGGTGGCGGAGTTTGGCCAGTTCCGGGTCAACCATTTCTTCCACACCGGGGACATTGAAAGCGGGCTGGTCCTCCCACGGTTCCGGCTTCAGAATTTCCGCCAGCCAGTCCTGACCCTGGTCCACCAGGCGGAGTTGGGCCTCCTGATCGGCGCTTATTTTCTCCAACTGCCAGGCCAGGGACCAGGCTTGGGGAGAAGGGGATGGGGCCGTCTCTGCCACCTCTGCGGGCTCCTGGCCGTAGCCGCGCAGGAGTTGGATCAGATCGCCGAGATCCTCCTGAGACTTGCGGAACTCCCCAAAGGCATGCCACTGGCGCAGGTCTCCAGGACGGTAATGCTTAAGTTCCGTAGCCGGGGCCAGGGCTTCCGGCGGCATTTCCATGCCCTGGTAAGGCATCTGGGGGGGCCACCCCTTTACCACTCCCACCTTCAAATCCGGGAAATAAAGGGGCAAGGTCCAGAATTCCTCCCGCCAGGGCAGGATCAAAGGAAATGCCACAATCTGCCAGGGTGCGCCCATGAGGCCTCCATTTTCCAAACGTGTTCGGGTAAAAATCTCTTTTACATAAAAAATTTACCACAAAGACACAAAGGACACAAAGTTTTACCAAGGAATTAGTTAACCGGTGTCCTGGAATCCGGGACGCTAGTTATATTTTTGTGGCCCTTGGTGTTTTTGCGGTTGAATCTTTCTATCCCTTGGCCACCCTCAAATCGGTCCGACAACGACGACAAAATAATTGACAGGCTCCTCCTCGATGAGAATATTAATATCCCAGGAGGCCGGGGGAAACAAGGGAGGCCCGGCGCTTTTGCGCCATTAATTGACCAGATGGGGAAGGTGAATTATGGAACTGCTGGAAGGTCTGAGAACCAGAAAAAGCATCCGGGCCTACAAGCCCGACCCGGTGCCCCGGAAATTGCTCCTTGAGGTGCTGGACGCGGCTCGCTGGTCCCCCTCCTGGGGCAATACCCAGCCCTGGGAACTGGCGGTGGTGGGGGGCGATACCGTAAAGCGTCTCACGGCCGATCTGGTGGCGGCCTTCGAGCAGAAGACGCCGCCGGCCCCGGACGTGCCCATGCCCCAAACTTTCCCGGACGCCTGCCAAAAGCGCTATATGGCCTGTGCCGCGGGGCTGTTCGGCGCCATGGGCATTGCCCGGGAGGACAAGGCCCGGAGGTTTGCCCACCTGGTGAATATGACCCGGGCCTTCGGCGCCCCGGCCATCATCTATGTAACCTTCAGCCGCGAGCTTACGGTGCCTTACACCATGCTGGACCTGGGCTTAATCATCCACGGCATCTGCCTGGCGGCCCATGCCCATGGACTGGGGACCTGCATCGAGGCCCAACTGGCCCTGTACCCGGACCTGGTGCGGCGGCATCTGAACCTCCCTGAAAGCCAAAAGATCGTGGTGGGCCTGGCCTTGGGCTATCCCGACCCCCAGGCCCCGGCCAACGCCTTCCGCACCCACCGAGAGCCGCTGGATAAGTTCGTCACCTGGGTGGATTATTAAGCAGTGGGGAGAGGTCAGTGGCCAGAGGGGTTATTTGAGGTTTTGCTGACAACTGGTCACTGGCAACCGGCAACAAATCCAATACCCTCTTGACGAGGGCCGGGTTTCCGGGATATAAAAAACTCACAGGCACGTAGCTCAGGGGGAGAGCACTACCTTGACGCGGTAGGGGTCCCGGGTTCAAATCCCGGCGTGCCTACCATGGAAAGCACCGGGGCGGCGGAAGCGCCGTCCTTTTATTTTGGCATCCAGTCAACTCCTGAGTTAACGTAGAATATTACTAACCAGTAATCAGTAACCAGTAACCAGTGATCAGTGATCAGTGGTCAGGAACAAACTGCCTACTATGAAACCCATGGAAATCCGGCCGGAGTGCCAAGGCTGCCTGGAGCGCCTGGTGGAGTTGACCGTGGGGCTGGCCGTCCCGGATTCGAAGGTTCAAAGCCAGGCCCGCCGGGCGGCCCATGAAATCATCGCCCGGGAGTTCCGGCCCGGGGCGATTCCGGCCCGCATCGCCAACCTCTATCATTTGGCCATCCAGGAAATCACCGGCAATCCCGATCCCTTCAAATCCCGGAAAGCGTCAGAGACCGCGTTTCTGGCGAGCCTGTACGAGCAGGTGGCTCCGGCCTATGGCCGGGACCTGTGTTCCCTGCTGAAGCTGGCGGTCCTGGGCAATGCGGTGGATTTTTTCCGGGACGAAGCCGAGGTCAGGGAGCAGATTCTTTCCAAGGTGGAATTTGAAATCTCTCATCAAGTTGAGCTTATTAAGGAATTGGCCCGGGGGCCGGGGCTTATTCTCTATCTGGCCGACAATGCCGGGGAACAGTTCTTCGACCGGCTCCTGGTGGAGCACCTCAGGAGCCGGGGCGGGGACGTACGCTACGTGGTGAAAAACGGGCCGATTCAAAACGATTTGACCCGGGAGGACCTGTACGCCTCGGGCCTGGGGAAGGCCCTGGAACCGGTGGCGGATACCGGCGCCCCCACCGTGGGCCTGGAGTTGGACCGGGTCAGCCTGGAGTTCCGGGAGCTGTTTAAACAGGCCCGGGTCATCATAGCCAAAGGCATGGGCCACTTTGAGACCATGAGCCACAGAAACGACCCCCGGGTCTTTTTTCTTTTACAGGCCAAGTGTGCACCGGTGGCGCGGGCCTTGGGCGTCTCCCTGGGGGCTTTTGGGTTCTGCCGGGGGGTTAGTGATGAGGGGTAAAAGGGGAAAAGGGGGAAAGGTTAATACCGAGTTGCGTTGATAACTGCATAAATCTGCATGAGGCGGACACGCAGGTCCGCTCCTACATAAGTTGTCGTTTGACCGCAACTCGGCATTAAACCTTTAGCCCGCCAGTTCAATTCGCCAAAAGACGTGGTGCACCGTCCTCAGGCGCCACCGCTCCGCCCCCGCCTCCCGGATAAGGCCCGCCAATTCCCCAGCCCCCATGGAGTGGTGCCAGCTCAGCGCCTTGAAGACCGGATATACCAGGGGAAAGGGGAGGCCCAAATCTCGGGCGAAGGCCCGGAGAGCCGCGGCTGAGGCTTCCCGCTGCATTTCATAGAGCCAGGCCCGGCCGCCGGGCCGCAGGACCCGCAGGATTTCCCGGAGGCCCACGGCTTTCCGGGGCCAGATATGGAGGCTGAAGGTGGCCAGCACCTGGTGGAAGGCCCCGGGTTGGAAGGGTAGGGCCTGGGCGTCACCCACCACCGGGGTGAACTGCGCCGGAGCCGGCCCCCGGCAGAGCATCCCGTAATCGATATCCACACCGAAGGCGTGCAGACCCGGGTGCTGCCGGACCAACAGGTCCAGGAGATAGCCCGGGCCGGTGCCTACGTCCAGGAGACTGGCCCCAGGAGGCAGACTTGCGGCCAGGTCCCCGGCAAAGCGGCGGTACACCAGGCGATGAAAGAACCGTCGGGCCATAGGGGCATATAGCCACGCCGGGGGTTCCACATGTTTAACCGGGAAAATGGAAGTCAAAATCATCGGGGTCCTTGCCGGAAAGCCGCCAGCCTAGCCGGAGCAGTGTCCGGTGCCAGCCGAAATACACCACCGCGGTCCCCAGAATGCACAGCAACTGGACCCAGCCTGCGCTGATGGCCGTGAGGTAAAGCAGGAAAACCATGACCCCCAGGCCCACGATGAGTAAAATGATGTCAGCAAGGTTTTTTTTCATAAGGAAATCTTATTTTATCAAAGACAAGGAGAAAGCCCAAGTTGGGGGCCGTGGATGGACGCGCCGCCGCACCATATCGAAAAACTGAAAACTGAAAATTGAAAGCTAAATCAGCCCCATCCCCAAACCCCCGGCAATGCCCAGCAGCATTATGGCCACCAATATCTGGATGAACCGCATGGTCACTTTCTTGAGCAGGCGGTTGCCCAGGAAGGCGCCGCTGAACGCGGCCAGGACGGTGGCCGCAAGGAGCAGGCCCTCTCCCGCCACTGAACCCGAGAGAAAGCTTGCCCGGTACACCAGCAATCGGGAGAAGTCCACCAGGCAGGCGACCACCACGCCGGTGCCGATGAAGCTTTCTTTGGACAGGCCGCAGCGCAGGAGGAAGGCGCTGCGCAACGCCCCCTGATGCCCTGAGAGGCCGCCGAAAAAGCCGCTCAAAACCCCGCCCAGGGGCAGATACTTCGGGTCTAAGGAGAAGTTGGCCAGCCGGGGCCAAACTTCCATCAGGGCAAACACCACCATGAGAACCGCCACCACCAGCTTCAGGGGCATGACCTGAAGGCTGCGGCCGAATAACTGGTAAGTGAACAGGGGTTTGAGATGGGAAAGCCACAAAAGGGCCTCGGCTCCAACATAAGCTGCCAGGATGGCCGGGAGGCCGAATTTATAAATAATCGTCCTATCCGCATGCTTGCCCAACAGGGCCAGCTTGAACAAATTGTTGCACAGATGCACTACCGCGGCCAGGGCGATGGCGGTGCCCACGGGAAAGAACAGGGCCAGGACCGGCATCAAAATGGTGCCCAGGCCGAACCCTGAGAACAGGGTCAACCCCGAGACCAGAAAGGCCGTTAGGCAGATGAGGAAGTATTTCATGACACCTTCTAATATAAGGGCTGGCCAGGGCCGGGAGCAAGGGGTGCGTCAAAAACCCATGAAATGGATCACTGCTAACCACCGAGACACAGAGGACACAGAGGTGGACACAGAGAAAGAAAAAGCGGGACTGCGCCCCCCCCTCAAAGAAATGGGTTAGTAAGCCTGGGAATCGGACCTGAAACAGGATTAGCCCCCGATGCTGGCCATGGCGGCGCCAGTCCAAGGGGATTTCATGAGGGGGCGGCCGGTTTCAAACGCCTTCAGGTGGAGGGCTTCTTGAAAGAGGTGGGCCAGGAGGCGGTCCGAAGCCCCCTGGCGCAGAGGACCTTTGAAATCGATTTCCGAGTTTCCCAGGAGGCAGGGGCGCAGCTTCCCCGCCGCGGTGAGGCGGACGCGGTTGCAGGAGAGGCAGTGGTGTTGGCTGAGAGGGCTGATGAAGCCTAATTCTCCCCGGAAACCCGGGTAGCGGAAGAGGCGCGCCGGGCCGGCGGTGGCGGAAGACGCCACCAGGGTTGCCGGGCCCAAGCCTGACAGGCGCCGCCGGGCTTCAACTATGGGCATAAAATGGCGCTGCCATTGGCGGCGGTGGGCAGTGGGCATCAGCTCAATGAAACGCACCTGCAAGGGGCGGTCCCGGGCCAGAAGGGCCAGGTCCAGCAGTTCCCCGTCATTGATGCTCTTTAAGACCACGCAGTTTATTTTGATGGGGTGGAAGCCCAGGTCCAAAGCCTCTTCCAGTCCGGCCAGGACTTCCAACAGATTATCCTGGCCGGTGATGCGGCGGTACCGAGACCGCTGCAAAGTGTCCAGACTGATATTGAGGTGGCGCAAGCCCGCCTGGTATAGGTCCGATGCCATCTCCGGGAGCCGCACCCCGTTGGTGGTGAGACAGACCTCCCGGATACCCGGTATCTGGCAGAGCCTCGCCAGGAATTGCACCACTCCCCGGCGCGTCAGGGGCTCGCCCCCGGTGAGCCGGACCTTGCGGATGCCGGCCTGGGCGGCCACCCCGGCCAGGCGCAGCAGTTCCTCGTAAGTCAGGATTTCTCCCGGCGGCAATTTTTGAAATTCCTGCCAGTAAGTGCAGTAGAAACAACGGAGATTGCAGCGGTCCGTGAGGGACAGCCGCAAGTAATTGATTTCCGGGAACGCGTCCTCTTGCATTTGCCGGTCACCTGAAGCGTGTTAGCAATCAGCTATCAGCTTTCAGCCTTAAAAGATCTGAATTACGTTTCTTAGCTGACCGCTTACGGCTGATAGCTGACAGCTTTTTACAATAGCGTGTTAGCAATCAGCTATCAGCTTTCAGCCTTAAAAGATCTGAATTACGTTTCTTAGCTGACCGCTTACGGCTGATAGCTGACAGCTTTTTACAATCCTTTCCCAAAGGGGCAGTGGGGGTAAGTGCAATCATGGCAATCCCGGCACAAACCTCCATGCCCCAGCAGGGCGAGTTCGGTTCTGCCCAGACGCTCTCCCGCCAGAACCCGAGGCAATACCAGGTCCAACACCGTCACCGGGTGATGGAGGGCGCAGGCCGGAACTCCCAAAATGGCCGCCTGGCCCACATATGCTACCAAAAACATGGCGCCGGGGAGCACCGCGGTGCCGTAGTGCACCTCCGCGGCTCCGGCCATACGGATGCCGTGGCGGGTGACGTCATCGGGATCGACGCTCATGCCGCCGGTGAGCATCAGCAAGTCGCAGCCCTGATCCAGGCGGTTCCGGATGGTGCGGGCAATGGCCGGGGCGTCGTCCGGGAGAAAGTCCACCGCCGCCACTTCCGACCCCAGGGACGTCACTTTCCGGGTAAGAATGGGAGCGAAACGATCCTGGATCAGGCCATGATAGACTTCATTGCCGGTGATGATGAGGCCGGCCCGGGCCTGCCTCAAAGGAGTGACGGACAGCACCCCGCCATTATGTCGGGCCACGGCCACGGCCCGTTCGATGGCGGCCCGTTTCATGATGAGGGGAATGGCCCGAGTGGCGGCCACTCTTTCACCCTGGCGCACCAGGGTGTGGTTGTGCAGGGTGGCGCACATGACTTCATCCACCAGATTAAACGCGGCCAGGGAAGGGACGTCCACCTGAAGAAGGCCGTTATAAGCGGCATACAGGTCTATCTTGCCTTCCCGGGGGTTGTTTTCCCACAACACTCCCTCTCCGGCCAAGGCCCCGGCCAGGATGGCGGCAGCTTCGTTTTCGTGGATTTCATCCTCTTCCAGGTCAAGCACATACAGGTGATTTTTCCCCAGGCGCTGAAGGCGGCAGATGTCGTCTTCGCAGACCTTATGGCCGTGGCGGAAGGCCGGCCCTTTAAACTCCCCCGGCCGGATCTCGGTGATATCGTGTGCCAGTTCGAGACCCACCGCGTCTTCCAATTTAACGGTTTTAATCATCTCACGTCCCCGTATGGCATCCCACTCGGGGCAAGCCCCCAGGCGGGTCTAAGTCAATGGGCTGACCTGGCTTTGGGGCCGGGGCGGGGGCCAGGTTCATCTCCGGCCAGGCGATCTCCCGGGCCTGGGTGAAATAGGCCCCCAAGGCGCACGGCCGGCAGTAAACCGCGCCGTTTTGCTTCACTTCCCGGTTATCCCGCACCACCTGCCCACACTTCCCGCAGATGGCTTTCCGGCGGGTGGGTCCGGGCAGGTCAAAGGGGGTAAGGTCCACCTTCACCTCCTGAACCCGAAACATGACGCACTCCGGCATGACTTTGTAAGCCTGCAGTTGCCGGCGGTAAGGGTCCGGTTCCCCCGGGGCATAAAGCATGGCCAGGTCCCGGGACTCCTCCGTGGAAATGACCCGGAAGGCCTGGTCCGTTGCCAGATTGACAAAGGTGGCGGCCATGATGCCGTAATCCACGAACTTCAGGGACCGCCGCCCCAGTTTGACCCCGGTGGTGTGGGCCACCGCGTCTCCGGTGCAGCGGTCCATCTCCACGAAGACGATTAGCTGTTTGAGCTGGGGAAGGGTAGGGGGGGCTTGGAAATCCAGGAGACGCAAGCCCAGGAGGGCCATGCGCACCCCCACCACCTGCCCGGGGCAGAGGTGGCCGTGGGCCGCGACGGATTCAGCTAATAATTCTTCAAAGGGTTTCATTCTTGCCTCTTATTAGCTATCAGCTATCAGCATTCAGCTTTCAGCCAGGAGAAGTATTTGAATGCTGACCGCTGAGCGCTGAAAGCTGAAAACTAAACCTTCACCAGCTTCACCTGGGTCTGGTAGAACACCGCGCTGCCGCCCACGCAATCTACCAGGCCGGTGTTTTTCAGAACCGGGTCCACCCGCATGGCGGCATTGGCATGGACCCCGGTGGCCCGGCGGGAGTCGCCGGGAATCTTCACCCCGTCGATGACCACGCTCTCTGATCCGTAAGCCCAATGGCCGTGGCCCAGGGAAAAGGCCGCCACTCCGGGCCGGATGCCCTCGATGATACGGACCTTGCCGATCATGGGTTTCTTGCGGCCATTCCCCAGGTCCCAGACGCCTTCCTCATTGGAGGGGGAGATGACCTTAACGGGGTCGCCATCCGCCAGTTTCAGCCGCCGGGCATCCGCGGGAGAAATGTCAATGAAATTTTCCGGATACAGGGCCAGGAGCCAATAGTTGCTAGGAGTCCGGGATTTGCATTGAGCGATGTGGCGGTGGGTGATGAGGGTAAGGTCGAACCCCTTAGCCTCGTCATCAAGCTTGCGCATCAGGACGTCGTGAGGACCGTCCATGAAGTGGGCATGACCCACGTAAGGCTTGCCGGTCATGGAGTTCTTGGTGGTGACCAGTTTGTCGAAATAGAGGCCCAACAGTTTGCCGTACTTGTTGGCCAACTGGCCGTCTTTGTAGGCCTTCTCATACTCCTGGAAGCGGCCGCCCCGGTTCATGACATACACCGCCAGAGGCCAATTATCCGGCCCCACCACCGCTTTCCAGCGGTTCAGATCGTATACCGTGGGGGGAAGATGACGCCGGGCCGCCTCAAAGATCTTCATTTCCTCGGCGCTGGCCGCAGTAACCTTTTCGGAGCCGTCGGGCTTGTCGCCGAACGCGATATTGGCCACCATTCGCAGGTACAGGTCTTCGTCCCTTTTCAAATGGAGCCCCGGGCCGAAGGCGTTCTCGCCGAAGCCGGGGAGCTTCAGTTTCTCCGCCAGGCCCAGCACCAGGGATTCCATGGAGATGGGCATCTTCTCCCCGAATACGGTCACCGTTTCAGTTAAGGGCGCGGAGACGGGCTGCCGGAAAGGCGCCACCTTGGGGGTCACCGAGGGGTGGGACCCGGAGAATTCCCAGCGCTCCAGGAAGGTCAGGTCCGGGAAGATGTAGTCCGCGTACATGGTGCTTTCGCCGATGACGATGTCCGAAGCGAAGATCAGGGGGATTTTCTTGGGGTCCGTCAAGATCTTGATGAGTTCGTGACCCGCGGGCAGAGAGTACACCGGCGAGCCCATGTAAAGCATCATGGCCTTGATGGAATACGGATACGCGTCCCCCATGCTGGGAATGACTTCCTGATAAATGTCGCTGGCGAAAGGATACCAGGGCCGCTTGGCCGGAAAGCCCTTGAAAATGGTGCTCTTGTCGTACGCCTTTTCGTGGCGGATGATGGACACCCCCCAGGTCTTGAGCTTGCCGCTCTGCTTGCCGAGATTGAAGGGCTTGTTGCTCCCTTCCTTCTCCCCCATGATATCGAAGGTGGTGGCCTTGGCCAGGCCGCCCATCCAGTCATGGTTGCCGATGAGGACGTTGAGGGTCATGTAAGCGAGGACGTTGTAAAACCCGGAAGTGTGCTGGGAGACGCCCCGGTGAATGTCGGCTACGGCCCGCTTGCCGTGGCTGGTGAATTCCCGGGCCAACTCCACCAGATCCTCCTGGTCCACCCCGGCTATTTTGGCCCATTCGGCCAGCTTCTTGGAGGTGACGGTTTCCTTCAGGATCTGGAACACGCTTTTGACCCGGATGCCCTTGATCTCGGTATCCACCAAAAGGTCACCCTCCACCGCCTCGGTGTCGCTGTTGGGGTCGAAGGTTTTGGGCTGGCCGCCCACCATCACCACAAAGGGATCAAACTCCCAGTCGCCGCCTTCCTTCTGGGCGCGCTTTTCCTTGGGCAGACCCAGGTCGGAGCCCCGCAGGAAAGTCCCGGGGGCGCCGTCTTCTTTAATCTTCACCAGCCAGGCGGTTTGGGTCCAGGTGGGCTCGCCGTCGGCCTTGGCCGCGGCCTTGTTGGCGTTGGCGAGATAGCGGGCGTCGTAGCGCTTATTTTCGATGATCCAGTGCATCATGCCAAAGGCCACCGCGGCCACGCCGTTGGGTTTGACCGGCAGCCACTTCCAGGCCCGGGCCGCGGTCTTGGAGCAGCGGGGGTCCACCACCGCGATCTTCAGACGGCCGTCAATGAGGCCCTGGGTGAGCTTCTGCCCTCTAAGGGGCGGGCCATAGTTGCCCTCATAAGGGCTGGCGCCCACAAACATAATGAACTCGCAATTGCCGGTGTCCGCCTGCCAGTAGAACTTGCTGCCCCCGGTCCACTTGCCCTCCGTGAACTGGTCACTCATGGCTTTGCAGGTGAAGTACAGCGACCCCTGGCAGACGGTGGTGTGGCCGTGGGTGTTGGCCGACCCCATGGCGTTGCCGGCGAAACGTTTCAGCAAATCGCCCCGGCCGGCCTTCAGGCGGCCCCAGTTGAGGCAGAACTGGTTGTTCTTGGGGCCCAGGTCCGGGTGGTCCGGGTCGATGAGGTGTTTGAGATGGGCCGCGTGTTTTTTCTTAAAGTCCTCCAGGGCCATCTTTTTGGCGGCCACCTGGTCCGAATCTTCCGCCAGTTCTTTGGCGAGCTTTGGATCCCGCAAGGTCAGGATATCCTTTAGCCCCTCCACCGGCCCTTCGCCGAAGAGGTTGCCGCCGTTGACGATTTCGTTAAGGGCCTGGTCGAAGGGAATGGTCTGCCACTTGTTTTCTCCCCGCTTCCCGGCCCGTTTCAGCACCTTGACGATGCGATACGGGTCATAGAGGGCCTGGATGCCCGCCTGGCCCTTGGGGCAGAGGGACCCTTCGATGGTGGCGGCTTCGGTGATGGGGGTCTTATAGGGGATGTGGGGTGTCATAGTCCAGGGGCTGTAAGGGTTGCCGTCGATCTTGGCCACCAGCCCGTCCACCAGCTTCACTTTGATGCCGCAGTTGGTGTTGCACTGCTGGCAGACGGAATAAATCTGGTTCTCCGGCAGATGGTGGACATAGGCGTCCCCGATGGGCAGGTCCAGAGTGGACCAATCAACCCCGCCGGCGGCGGCCTGGGCGAACCGGGCCAGGTAGTGGGTCGCCATCAGGGAGCCGCCCAGGAAGGCGGTGGACTTCAGGAAGCACCGGCGGTCCATCCGGGTGTCAATGATCTCTCGTAGTTCCTCAACACCTTTGGGTTTCTTATTAGACATGCTCTTCTTCTCCTTTCCCAGCTTGGATAACCGGCAGCCAGCGGGTGCCCAGCAAGAAGGCCAGCAAGCCCAGGGAAATCACCCAGAGGCTCACCAGCCATTCGGTCAGGTTGGGGACATACGCGGTGCGCAGGCGTGCATGGAAATATGATGTATCCAAACCTTCCAGCTTGTACACCGCCTGGTCGGGAATGACAAAATTCAAGCGGAAGGCGATGAAGGTGAAAATAATGAGAAAACAGGCCCAGGCCAACAGGCGGGAGTTGTAAGGGTAAAAGATCATGAGGTACAGAGGCAAAAGACTGCCCAGGAGCAGATGGACGAACCAGAAGTTCCACCAGTAAGGCCCGTAGAGGATCAAATCCAGGGCAGTGACGATATAGACCACGTCCCACTGGTAGCTGATGAAGAAATGGAGAAATTCCAAAATGAGCATGACCACGAGAAGAAAGCGGATGGTGAGGCCCAGGAGGTGAATGACGTTATCATCCCGCTTGAACATAAACGTCAGGAGCAAGATCAGGGCGCCGCCGGAGACCAGGGCGCTGATGATGAACAGCAGGGGGGTCAGGGTGCTGTTCCAGATGGGCCGGTTCAATAAGACGGCGAACACCGCGCCGTTGGAGCCATAGAAAAACAGGCCCACGGGAATGCTGAGCAGGGAGAGCAGGCGCACCCGCCGCTGATCCTGCTGCCGATCCTCTTCCGTATAAGAGGTGCGCCCCAATGCCAGGGATTGGTAAATTTTCCTGTTTTTAATCCCGGGGTCCTGGGACCACTGAATAATCTCCTCCCGCAGCAGATAATAGGTTTCCAAGATATAGATGACCAGCATGGCGAAGGTGAAGACCACCATCCAGAAGATCATGGACTTGAACCCCGGGGTGGTAAAAATCCTGTAAATGCGCATCGGATGGCCCAGGTCCAGGGCGATAATGATGACCTCGGCCATTATGGTCACCACCACGGTGAATGCCGACAAGGGTCCAATGCCGGAGAAGATTTTGATCCGGAAGACATAGGTCAGAATGGTGATGAGAAATGCCCCGGCCGTTAACCCCAGGAAATAAGTGTAGAGGGACACCCAGAGCCCCCAGGGAATGTAGGAGCCCAAGGCCAGGGTGGACTTCCCATATATAAAGAAATTGATGAGGCCCCCGGTGCCGATGATCAGGCCCAGGACACCGATCCCCAAGAGGGTTCTGAAGAATTTCTCGTTCATGTGCGGCTCCCTTCTCCTTTAAACATGTCCTTCTTCTCCCTTTCCGGCCTGGATCACCGGCAGCCAGCGGGTGCCCAGTAAAAAAGTCAGCAGTCCCAGAGAAATCACCCACACGCTCACCAGCCATTCGTTCAGATTGGGCGCGTATTCGGTCCTTAAGCGTTGGTGATAGAAAGTATTCTGTAACCCTTCCAGCTTGTAAACGGCCATGTCGGGAATGAGATAATTCAACCGCACAGATAGAAAGGTGACCATGATGATAAAACAGGCGGTGGCCACCAACTTGGAATTTTCCGGGTACCGGATGAGGAGGTAGGCCGGGACCAAGCTGCCGATCAAGACGTGGACAATCCAGAAGACCCACCAGTAAGGGCCGACGGTTATGAGGTCCAGGCTGGTGACGATGCCCGTGATCTTGGACTGATAGCCCACAAAGAGCTGTAAGGCCTCCAAGAAAAGAAAAGCCAAAAGGATGAGGAGGATTACCCGTCCCAGGGGTTGGATCAGTTCATCACTGGGTTGGTAGAGATAGGCCAGAAAGGTGATGAGCGCGCCGCCGGAGAGCATGGCCGCCATGATGAAAATGAGCGGCAGCATGGCGCTGTTCCAGATAGGCCGGTTGTGCAAGATGGCAAAAATCGCGCCGTGGGCCCCGAAGAAGATGAGGCCGATGGGCAGGCTGATAAAAGAAAGGAAGCGGGAACGGCGGCTATCCCGCCGTTGATCCTCCGGCGTGTAAGTGGTCTTGCCCAAGGCCAGGAACCGATAGACCTGGTGTCCCGCCCGGGTTGCGTCATTGCCCCAGGCGATCAACTGCTCCCGGATCAGAAAGTAGAGCCAGGGCACATAGATGATCCACATGGAGATGATGAAGACCACCAACCAGAAGAGCATGGAGCCGATGTTGGGGCTGATGAGAAAGCGGTAAACCCGCAACGGATGGCCCAGGTCCAGGCTGATGATAATAACCTCGCACATGAGGGTCACCAGCACCGTGAAGACCGCCAGGGGCCCTAAATTGGACAGGAGCTTGATGCGGAACACATAGGTCAAAATGGTGATGAGAAAGGCCCCGGCGGTCAGCCCCAAAAAATAGAGGTCAAAGGCCACCCACAACCCCCAGGGCACAAAGGAGCCGTAGTTCATGGGCAAATGCCCGTAGGCCAGACGCTGGTACATGCCCCAACTGCCCACCACCAAACCGATGAACATCACGATGATCAGGTTCTTTTCCCATTTACTCTTCATATTCATCATCGCACCCGTCCCCGCTATTTCAGGTAATACACGGAAGGCCGCGTTCCCAGTTCCTCCTTAAGGACAAATACTCGAGGGGAACCGATCATCTCGTACACCAGGCTGTGGGGGTCCGTGCGGTCCCCAAAAATGGTGGCCCGGCCCACGCATGAGGTGGTGCAGGCCGGCAGCATGCCCACTTTCAGGCGGTGCAGGCAAAAGTGGCACTTGCGGGCGTTGCCCACCGGAGAGTCGTGATCCCGCTCGGGCCATTTCTTGCCGTATTCCGCCGCGGGATGCGCTTCGTAGCCATTGGCCGCCGCCTTTTGCCCGTAAAGCTTGCCTGGCAATTCCGCGGTCTCGGCGGTGTACCACTCCCCAAAGTCCGAGGTGCGGGCCGCATAGGGACAAGCCACCAGGCAGTAACGGCAGCCGATGCAGCGGTTGTAGTCCACAATCACCACCCCCTGTTCGGTTTTCCAGGTGGCGGTCACCGGACAGGCCTTGGTGCAGGGGGGGTTCTGGCAGTGCAGGCAGGGTCGGGGAACGAAGCGCCGCCACACATAGGGGTAGTGCCCGGTCTCCTCCTCCAGTACCACCCGGTAAACCACCCCCGGCGGCAATTTGTTCTCCGCCACGCAGCCGATGGTGCAGGCATGGCAGCCGATACACTTGGCGATGTCAATGACCATGCCCCACTTGATGTCCTTGGGGTTTTTTTGCAAGGCCCGCTTGAGGTCCCGCTGCATGCGGACCAAGGGGTCTTCTTGAGGTAATGCTTTCGCCATGAGGGCCTCCTGCAACTTAATCATTGGTTGATTTATGGTCTGAAATGCTTTTTAGCCAGAACGCCAACTCCTCGGGGTCCAGGGGCTTGAGCAGGCAGGCGTAAAGCAAGGCCCCGATAACTTCTTCCAACCCCGGGTGGTACCGCAGCCGGGACATGCCCAGGAAGTGGAGATGGGGATGCTTTTTCTTCAGCCCCCGGAGAAATTGTGGGTCCGAAGCCACAGTGTCCAGGTCCAGCATCACGGCCTGGGGCGGATCATTGGCCAGACGCCCCGCCAGCTCCTCCAAGGAACTGAACAGGGTGGCGGGATAGCCCAACTCCCTCACCAGGACGCAGCACTCCTGCCCCTGTTTCCGATCTGCGTCAACCACTGCCACTGTCGCGTGTTTCATACCCCTTGCCTGGATTAAAAGGTCAGTACTCCCTGCACCCTATAGGGCAAATTCTGTACCAATTGAGTAACCTGCTGAAAATGCAGTAAAATATTATCTATTGTAGTGATAGGGATTAAGGCGCGCTGGTGAAGGTAGAGGGGAATTTATCCATAAAATGAGGTAAGCTCCTGATTTTGTGAGAACTTCAGGATTAGGGCATCGGCCTCCAGTTCCCCGGAAGCGCCGACACATCGAACACTGGCTGGAATTATATTAGTTATTACAGTATGTTGAATGTGTAGGAAAAACAGACATGTAGGACTGGAGGCTAAGTACACAATTTCATAAATACGATAACATTCATTTTTGTCATTCTGAGCCGCCAAAGGCGGCGAAGAATCTCATGAAAAGAGACCCTTCGCCTTCGGCTCAGGGTGACAAAAATACGTGACCGAATTTATGAACTGCTGTACTAAGGTATAAACAATTGGCAAAGTGGTGGCCCGGCCTCTGGGCGCGCCGCGCCCTTTTTTCCGAAAACCGAAAAACGAAAACGGTCTTAATGGGTTATGGTGTGCGACTTTAAGAGGTTATGCTTTTTGAGGATGGCGTACACGGTGCTGCGGCTGATCCCCAAGCGCTGGGCCGCCAGCTTTTTGTTGCCGCCACATTCTTCCAGCACCTGGAGGAGAACGGCCACTTCCCGCTCCGCCATGGTGGGCGCGGTGGGGGCGCCGGACAGGCGCAGGGCGGAAGGCAGGTCCCAGGCCTCCACCTGCCCGCCTTTGGCCAGGACCGCGGCGTGCTCCACGGAATTTTCCAGCTCCCGGACGTTGCCCGGCCAGGGGTAATTCAGCAAAAGCCGCATGGCGTCGGAGCTGAATTCCCTGAGGTCTTTCCGCCGTTCCCGGGCAAAACCTCGCAGGAAATGGAGGGCCAGCAAGGGGATGTCATTTTGCCGCTCCCGCAGCAGGGGAAGCATCATGGGAATGACGTTGAGCCGGTAATAGAGGTCTTCCCGGAAATTGCCTTTCCGAACCTCCTGGAGCAGGTCTTTGTTGGTGGCCGCCAGAATGCGCACGTCCACGGTCAGGGTCTGGACTCCCCCCAGGCGCTCGAATTTCCGGGTCTGCAGCACCCTAAGCAGCTTGATCTGAGCCGGTAGCGGGATCTCGCCCACCTCGTCCAAGAACACGGTGCCGCCGTGGGCCTGCTCGAAACGTCCCGCCTTCTGGCGTAAGGCCCCGGTGAAGGCCCCTTTTTCATGGCCGAACAGCTCGCTTTCCAACAAGGTGGCGGGGTAGGCGGAACAGTTGATCACCACGAAGGGTTTGGCCTGGCGAGGGCTGAGACGGTGGATGGCCCGGGCCGCCAACTCCTTGCCGGTGCCGCTTTCCCCCTGGATGAGAATAGTGGCGTCGGACGCGGCCACATCTTCGATGAGCTTATAGACCATCTGCATCTTGGGGTCTTTGCCGATGATCTCTCCGAAGCCTTGGGCGGTGTTCACTTTGGCCTGAAGGCGCCCCACCTCCTCGGCGTGCAGGATGGCCCGGCGCAGCGCCCCCGCGGCCTGGTTCAGGATCAGCCCCACCCGTTCGATTTCATCCAAATGGCAGGCGCATTTCGCCGGGCAGGCAATCACCGCGGCGCCCTCCACCTGTCGGTGGTCCAGGGGGATGATGGCCTGGCGCTCCGCGGCGGGAAAATCCTCGGGGGTTAAGGGCGGTTTGAAGGGCTTTTTCCGGGAAAAGGACAACTTTTTGATTCCAGCTAGAACCTCATGGATTCCCTCAAGAATCTTGGGATCGTGGAATTCCTTAATGCCAGCGCCGGAGATGACAAAGAGGGTGTCCCGGGAAGAATTGAAGACCACCAGCAAGATGTGCCGGCAGAGCAGGGAATCCCGGAGTTTGGTCAGCAGAATCGGGGCCATCTCCTCCAGGGTGCGCAGGGCGCTGATTTCCTGCACCACCCGGCAGGCCGCCACCGTCTGGCTGTGGGCCCGCTCCAGCTCCAGGGACTGTTCTTCCAGGCGGTGGGTATATTCTTCCTGGCGCTCCACCATCTGGTTGAAGGACGAGGCCAGGGTGGCGATTTCGTCCTGTCCCGAAACCGGCACCCGGACCTGGGAAGCGCCTTGGTCAATTTCCCGGGTAGCCTGGACCAGGGCGGCCAGGGGGCGGGTGATGCGCCGGATGAACCATAGACTCACGGCTAAGGCCAGACAGAGAATGGCCAGAGTGAATAAGCCGATTTCTCCCCACAATCCGGCGACTTGACGGCGATAGAGGCTTTCGGAAAAACCGAGACGCAATACGCCGACCTTACCTTCGAAAATGGGGTAAGCCGCGTCCAGGTAGTGTTCCCCCTGGGTGGAGACAATGCGGCGGAAACGGGGTTGATCATGGGAAGCCAGTTCATTGGCGGTGATGAGGTCCCCGGGAACTCCCTGTTCAAAGGTGTGGGCCAGGACCAGACCGTCTTTTAAAACAAACAGGTAGCCCACCGCGGGATTGCTGCGGGTCTGCTGGTCCAGCATCTTCTGAAGACTGACCAGATCGTTGATGAGGATGCGGTCCGCGGCATCCAGGGCCACCGAGTGGGCCACGTTTTCCGCCTGCCCCACCATGGCCTTGCGCAGCGCGGCGCTGTAGCGGTGGCTGACCCAAAACGCGATGACCAGCCCGCTCACGATCACGAAGACGGAAACCGCCAGCAATAATTTGCTTTTCAGACTTTTAAAGCGCATAGCTTTCAGCTTTTTACGGGCCTAACAAACCAGTAACTTATGGATAATTTTTTTCGATTAAAAACCCAATTATTCCAATCGGTGGGCCAGACGCTGGTGCATCTGGCGCACCGAATCGTACCACTCATCCCGGGCGGGAATGAAACGGTCAATCATCAATTCATCCAGGATCTTTTTCCCTTCCCGATCCAGGTGCATAGCCAGGAGCAATCCCCGGATTTTCTCCAGGGATTCCCGGGAAAACTGCCGGGAAACCACCAGGGGAGGGATGCCGTAAGGTTCGGATCTCTTGATAACCCTGGTTTTGGAGGTGAACGCCGGATTTTTCGCCTGGTAAAAGTCCCAGATGAGACCGTCCACGGCGGCGCCGTCCACCATGCCCCGGGCCACGGCCATGATGGCATTGTCGTGGCTGTAAGTGTAAATGACGCGGCCGAAAAAGGTTTCGGGGCGCTCATTAATCTGGGCCAGCCAGTAGGTGGGCACCAACCTCCCGGTGTTGGAATCCGGATCGGTGAACGCGAAGGTGCGGCCTTTCAGGTCTTCCAGGCTCTGGAAAGGGCTGTTGCGGTTGACAATGAGATAGGAACGGTAAAAATGGCTGCCGTGAACCTCTGGAACTGCCAGTAATTCCAAGTGGTTTTGGAATTTTCCCGCGGCATAGGGGCCGGAACAGATAAAGGCCAGGTCAATGAGACCCTTGCTCAATAGTTCATCAATCTCGCCGTAAGTCTTGCGCTGGACGAATTCCAGGTCTTTGTTCAGCTTGTGGCCCAGGTAGGCCAGAAGCTGGCGGTAGAGGTCAAAGGTTTCCTTGGGGGAAATCATGGCCGCCACCGCCACCCGTAGGGGGGGATTTTGAGAAGCTTGGTCCCCGGGGCGGGCCACGGGCACGGTTTTGGCGAAATCCACCACCGCCTTATCGCTGTCCGAACCGCAGCCGCAAGCCACTAGCCAGGTAAGGGCTAATATCCCCAGGAGCTTAAAAAAGCTGGTGGAAAAGTTTTCCCTGCTCATAGATATCCTACTATTTAATTATATAATGGAGATCCGAATATAAATAGTCAAGATTTTTCCTAGGTAATACCCCGATGTGGGGATTTTGGTGGAGGTTTGGAAGCCGCAGGCTTCAGCCGGCGCGGCGCCAGCTGGAAGCCGGCGTCGCCGTCCCCTGAATCAAGCAATCCCGAATGCGCCCTGGGGAAAACAATAAACAAAATTGTGATTTATTAGGAGGCATTTATGACAAAACTGTGATTGATAACGCGGGGAATGTTTACGCCCCGGCCTTTTTAATAATAATAAATATGAAGTATTATAATATGTTAAAGCATTATCCGAGTTGCGGCATATTTTTTGCTCTTTCTTTTTGTCATGAAATCCACCGACGCGTTGGGATTACAAGCCTTCTTTGAGATCAGCCGAAATCTGGATCAGGCTCTCAATTTGGAGCAGGCCCTTCGGTCGGTTTTGCAGGTCTTAACCGAATCTCTTGCCACCCGCAAAGCCGCGGTCATTCTATTGAATACCGAAACCGGCCAGCTACTGAGATGCGTCTTCCAGGGGTCGCTTCCGGAGGACCAGGAATGGGAGGGTATTCCCCGGCTCGAAGAGATCGCGTTTCAGATGCGGCGCCGTCCCCAGCCTTTTGTCTGGCCGGAGGGGAGCCAGGTTCCCCGGTTTCTGGCCCGGTCTGCCCCTGAGTTGGGGGATAAAGGGCAGATCGTCTTTTTAGGGGTTCCCGTGGTCCATCGAGGGTCGCTGCTGGGAGTGGTGGTGGCGGATTGCGTTTTCGGGTTAGAGGCGCCCCTGGAAGAAGACCTGCGGTTCCTCACCATGGCGGCAGGGGTCATGGCCCAAATAATCAGCGTTAACCGGCAGGTGAAGGCCCGGATGGAAGTCCTCCAGCGGGAAAATATGTCCCTTAAGGCCGCACTGGCGGAAAAAACTCAGAATCAGGTCATGGTGGGCCAGAGCGCGGCCATGGCGGAAGTGCGCCAGGCCCTGAAAACGGCCGCGGCCGGCAAAGGGCCGGTCTTGCTCACCGGCGAGACGGGCGCTGGCAAGAGCACAGCCGCCAGGGTCATCCACGATTTGAGCCATCGGAGCGGCTATCCTTTTATAAAAGTCAATTGCGCCTCTTTGCCGGAAAATCTGCTGGAAGCGGAGATTTTCGGCTGCGAGCCCGGCGCTCTGCCCGGGGCGCCCAGGGCCAAGCCCGGACGCCTGGAAGAAGCTGACGGCGGCACCCTCTTCCTGGAGGAAGTGGCGGAACTCACTCCCCATCTTCAGGACAGGCTGCTCAAGTTTCTCCAGGAACGGGAGTTCCAGCGCCTGGGTAGCGCCAAGCCCAGGAAAGTGGAGATGCGACTCATTGCCGCCACCTCCAGAGACCTGGACGCAGAGGTCAAGGCCGGTTCCTTCCGGGAAGAGCTTTACGAGCGGCTGAGGGTTTCAGCCATCCATCTGAGTCCGGTAAAAGAGCGGCGGGAGGACATTACTCCCTTGCTCAACCATTTCCTGGATAGGGTCTCCCAGGAATACGGCCGCCGGTTTTATTTCACCCAGGTGGCCCTTGGCCTTCTCCAAGAATATGACTGGCCCGGAAATGTCCGGGAGATGGAAAACCTGGTGGAACGCCTGGCCTTGATAGTGGAGGATGGGGAGATGGACGTGAATGACCTGCCTTCCTACCTTCTCACCGGTGCTCCCGATACCGGAGGGCCGGAGCATCTCTTCCGTTCTCGCTTGAAAGAAATGGAACGGCGGGAGATCGTCGCGGCCCTGGAGCGCAACCGCTGGGTTCAGTCCCAGGCCGCGGTGGAGCTGGGCTTGACTTTGCGCCAGATCGGCTACCGGGTCAAACAATTCGGCCTGGAACGGGTCATCAGGGAGCACCGGTCCCAGTTAATCTCACGGAGCGGCGGCGCCAGGGTGGGCAGCCACCTTCATCCGAAATGAAATTAAGGGGGAGGGATGACCACTCAGGTTGCCGAAGCAGGTTTCGGCCCCATTTGCGTTTCCACCCAGCCAGTCATGAGCCGTTGACTCTTCCAAACATAGTACAGGCTTTCCAGCCTGTGCGCCCAAACTTTTCGAGGCAATTGCTCATGAGCCTTCG
>VGSW01000014.1 GCA_016874915.1 Deltaproteobacteria bacterium | reverse complement strand
CCTCAGAACGATGGCGGCGAAAACAACGGGCCCAAAAAATGCCTTCATTGCCCGATATCCGCCATCAATTGGCAAAATGCTTGATGAGGATGCTGATTTGATCATTTATCTGTCGGAGTAGTATTAAAACCCATCCGTGTTTATCTGTATTCATCGGTGGTTTCTCCCCGTTTTTCCCAGGGAAATCTCCATTGACATTCCTGTTATTCTAAGTAAATGTAAACCATACCGCAGTTTCGGGGAAAAGCCGCCATAGCTCATTATTCCAAAGTCCGGGCATCGCAGGTAGGCAAATTCCCCGGATAGCGCTCCGGCTATTGGGGGGCTACATTTGACCCTCAAACGGCCGCGTCCTGATGAAAGGAGACCATCAAACATGCCCAGGATCTTGCGCCTCAATATGACCGATAGAACCTATCGCTGGGAAGAGGTCCCGCCGGATTACGCTGGGTTGGGAGGCCGGGCCTTGACTTCCCGGATCATTCGCCGGGAAGTGCCCCCCACCTGCCACCCTTTGAGCGCCGCCAACAAGCTGGTGGTGGCTCCGGGCCTGCTCACCGGCGCACCCGCGGCCAATACCGGGCGCATCTCCGTGGGGGGCAAATCTCCCCTCACCGGCGGCATCAAGGAGAGCAACTCCGGCGGCCTGGTGTCCCAGAAGTTGGCCCGTTTGGGCGTCGCCGGGGTGGTGGTGGAGGACAAACCCCGGCCGGAAGACGGCTTCTCCCTGGTGCGAATTACCAAGGACGGGGTGGAATTTCACACCGCGGACGACCTGACCGGCCGGGGCAATTACCAAACCATGGCCCGCCTGTGGAAGCGCTTCGGCAGGGGCATAGGGGTCATGAGCATCGGCCAGGCCGGGGAAAAATGCCTCACCTCCGCCAGCATTCACTTCGCCGATCCCCAGGGCCGCCCGGGAAGGGCCGCGGGCCGGGGCGGCCTGGGCGCGCTGATGGGGTCCAAAAAGCTCAAGGCCCTGGTGGTGGACGATAAGGGGACCCCCCCGGTGCCCCTGGCTGACCCGCAAAAGTTCAAGGCCGCGGCCCGCAAATGGGCCAAATACCTCCTGGAACATCCCGTTAGCGGCCAGGCCCTGCCCGCTTACGGCACCGCGGTGCTCATCAACATCGTCAACGAGGCGGGGGCGCTGCCTACTAAAAACTTCCGGGGGGGACGTTTCGAATTTGCCGAACACATCAGCGGCGAACGCCTGGTGGAGTTAATTAAGCAGCGGGGCGGCAAGACCAAAGAAGGCTGCCATCCGGGATGTCTCATCCAGTGCTCCCAGACGTTTCATGACGCCAAAGGAAAGTACCTCACCTCCGGCTTCGAGTATGAAACCATCTGGGCTTTAGGGGCAAATACTCTCATTAAGAATCTGGACGAAATCGCGGTCATCGACCGGCTCTGCGATGATTTCGGCATGGACACCATTGAAATGGGCTGCACCCTGGGGGTGTTGATGGAAGGCGGCGTCATTCCCTGGGGCGACGGCCCCGCGGCCATCAAGATGGTGAAAAAAGTCGGAACCAGGGACCCTTGGGGATTGATCATCGGCAACGGCTCGGTGTTCACCGGCCGGGCCCTGGGAGTGGACCGGGTGCCCGCGGTGAAGGGCCAAGGGTTGCCGGCCTATGACCCCCGGGCGGAAAAGGGGGTGGGCCTCACCTACGCCACCAGCCCCATGGGCGGCGACCACACCGCGGGCTACGGGGTGGCCACCAATATCCTGGGCTGCGGCGGCACGCCCAATCCCCTGAAGAAGGAGGGCAACGTGGAGTTGTCCCGGAACCTCCAGATCGCCACCGCGGCCATCGACGCTACCGGGATGTGCCTCTTTGTGGCCTTCCCGGTGCTGGACAACCCCGACGCCCTCCAGTGTATCGTGGACCTGATCAACGCCCGCTACGGCCTCAACCTCACCACCGGCGACGTGGGGGCCCTGGGCCGGCAGGTCCTGCACGATGAATTGAGCTTCAACCAGGACGCCGGCTTCACCAAGGCCCACGACCGGCTGCCGGAGTTCTTTGCCAAAGAAAAACTCCCGCCTCATAACACCACCTGGGACTTCACCGACGAAGAAGTGGATCAGGTGCTGGGGGATTTGTAAATGCATGGGTGTGGGGGAGGGCCAGGGGCCGATGGCCCTGCCCTCCCCCACACCCCCCTCCCAACCCCCATAAGGGGTTGAGAAAGTCTCGGTCAGGTATTCCTCGTTACCCCGCTCCTTACTTGGGAACTAAAAAAACTTTATTACTCGGAGCGGAAAATGGATTACCTTCACCCCCACCCCAGCCCTCCCCCCTCAAGGGGAAGGGGGGCAAAAGGAAGGAACTTCTTTAATGCTCCGAGTAATAATAAAAGTCCTTGACAGATATACCATTAGATGGTATATAAAAGGTAAATTTTATTGAAGAAGGAGAGCGCGCCTGTGAGCACCCCGAAATATCAATGAAAAATCACTTGGAATGTCAGGCTGGCCAATAAGATTTTGAAAAAGCTAAAGAAAGTGCCTCGGGGGATTGAAGAGGCTGTTCAGGTCCTATTGGCGGAATTGAAACTTTCTGGCCCTGTTAGGGGTAATACCAAGTTCGGTTTCTGCTGCAACAAATCAAATTACTAACCTATTGATAATTAATAATTTATTAACCGAAAACCGAAAACGGTATAATTGGTCTAATTATGGCAAAATTGCCGCTTACCCCAACCATCATCACTGCCATCTTCAGAAAGGGAAACCCACATATGTGGCTGTATGGAAGGTGGTTGATAAGAAGAAGAAAATTATAGAGGTTGTATATGTTGGAACTCACGAGGGAATCAACTACGACCAATTATGTTGAAATTCGGTTCCGGATCCCCATAGAAAAATTGCAGGAAGTCCGTCAGGCCATGGCTTCCATCGGGGCAGAAGAAGAAGTCAGCTCTGTTCCCTGGGAGGAGGTGTATCCTGATTTTAATGCAAGGATCGCCCTGCGCGGAGCGCGGAAGAAAGAGGGCCTGTCACAAAAAGAATTGGCCCGTTTGGCTGGGATGAAGCAAGCCCATATTTCCGAAATGGAAAATGGTAAAAGACCCATTGGGAAGGAATTAGCCAAACGTCTTTCTAAGGTCTTAAAAGTCGATTATAGGGTTTTTCTTTAATCTTACACCTTTGCTTCAGCGCCGGTATTAGACCCAATTTCATGCACCTCCAGGTCTTCCTCAACGCCACCCTGCGCCGCTATGTGCCCGGTTATGACCCTTACCAGGGCTTGTCCCTGGAAGTCGCGCCCGGCGCCACCGTGGCTCAGGTCATTAACCGCCTGGGACTCCCGCCCCAAGAGGTCACCATCATCATGGTGGACGGTCTGCGCCGGGACATGGATTACACCTTACAAGGAAATGAGCGCCTGGGCCTGTTCCCCCCCATCGGCGGCGGGTGATGGGTTCCCTCGTTCCCAAGCTCCTGCTTGGGAACGCCGATTTTTTGTCCAAGCTCTCGCTTGGGCTTCACCGTGCGCCCCGTTGATTAGCCCGCCAAAGATATGACTTCCAGCCGCCCCGTCTCCCCGTCGAAATAGGCCAGCCGCCCCGCGTACGCCGGCGGCTGCCCCAACAGAATTCGCATGGCCTCCTGCACCTGAAGACTGGCCGCCAGGCTCACCACCGGGGCCAGTACGTCCCGGATGGCTTCGGACTCCGGGGCCTCAGGATGGTAAATCTGGTGAAACTGGATATCAGAATCCGGCATCACCGTGGCCACCTGGCCGAAATGCCCGTGCACCGCGGCGTGAATTAAGGGCACCCCCACTTCCCGGGCCGCGGCGAACATCTCCCGCCGCACCTTGACCGAGTCCAGTCCATCCAGTACCACTTGCACCTGGGTAAGATAAACCCGCAGCAGTTCCCCGTCCAGGAACCGGGGAATAGGCTCCACCTCCAGGGCCGGAGTAATATTCAGAAGATGCCGGGCAGTCACCAGGGCCTTGTTTTGCCCCAGGGTGCTCCGGGTGGCCAGTAGTTGGCGGTTGAGGTTGGAAGGCGCAAATACATCCCCATCGGCCAGGAGCAGCCGTCCCACCCCCACCCGGGCCAGGAGCGTGGCAATGTTACCCCCCAACCCCCCCAGCCCCACCACCAGGGCGGAGCTTTGAAAGAGCTTGAGCTGCTCGGCCGCGGTCAACGCCGGGAAATTCCGGTCCCACAATTCAGGGAAGATGCCTTCCTGCAAGGCCATTTCGGTGGCTTGCCGGAGGCTCAGTCCGTTCTCCGCCGCCCAGGCTTCCAGTTCCGCCGCGCCCACCCGGAGATACTCTTGGTGATGACGGACTCCGGATTGGCTAATGGACTTCAGGCTATTGGTTTTTCTTTCCATTTGCCAGTGAGAACCCAGATGAAACAAAATTTAACCACCAAGACACAAAGGCACCAAGGGCCACAAATAAAATATTACTTGGAAAATCTTGGTGTCTTGGTGTCTTGGTGGTGAATTATTTTGCACCTTTGGCTAACGGTTATAACAGGATAACCTTTTCCGCCTCTAAGGGGTCCCGCAGGGCCAGGGTGCAGAAGCTCACCGCGTCGGCGCCGAGGTCGAAATATTTCTTCACGTCCTCCCGGCTCGTCACCCCGCAGCCCATGATGAGAAACAGCTTCACTTTCTGGCGCAGTTCCCGGTTATATTTATAAGCCGCATTAAAGGCCGGGCCGCCGGACACCCCCCCGCCGTTCACCTGCCACAGGGGAGAGCGGGGATTATGGGGGGGCGGATAGATGATTTCATAAGGAATGGTATTGATGGCGTGGATGGCATTTATCCCCAGCTCTTCCAGCTCCTGGGCGAACTCGTAGGGGTGACAGATGCTGACCTTAGCGATGATGAAGAGGCCGGGGTATTTTCCCCGCACCTCCCGGGAGCACTTCAAACCTTGCGCCACGTTCTCCCGGATTTCTTCGGCGGAGTTGGGGCAGGAGAAATTCAGTTCCACCGACCAGAATCTTTGCCCCAGGAGGAATTGGAAAATCTCCAGGGCTTCCAAAGTTTCCCTGATGGCCCGGTCCGTCCCCTTGGCGAATTCGGGATAAAAATTGGGTATGACCCGGAAACCCGCGTCCACCGCCAACCGGATCTCCGCCCCGGCCCGGGCCGCGCCCTCATTGGTCAGCCCGTAGGCGTTGAGCATGCCCATTCCCGGCAGCCGCCGGATATATTTCCAGGTGAGGGGATTCCAGGGGATTAAATTGCCCTTCCTTTTAAAGCGGGTGGAAGATTTGGTGAGGACTGTGGTTCCCGTTTCCCGAACTGACCGAAGCAGCCTGCGGTAGGCCGGCCACAGGGTGTAAGGGAAAATGCCCCGTCCCCCCAGCCCCAGGGCGGTGGAGATGACGATGGGGGAGATTTTGTGGTTATCTGATGAAACCATTTCGGGGACCTGGATTTTTATGGGCAGATGATTTATCCTCTCGTTCCCAAGCTCCCGCTTGGTAACGCCATTTGGGGGCGTAGCTCCTGCTTGCCCCAAATCGTTTTCAAAGGAAATGGTGAAAAAGCAGGAGCTTTTTCTTCCATTTTTGGTTCCCAAGCTGGAGCTTGGGAACCAGGAAAAAATTAGTGGCCCAGGCTTCCAGCCTGGGGGCAAGGCAACTTTGGTGGATCAAGGGCGCATATACAGGCTGGAAGCCTGTGCCGCTAAATATTAATTTGTTGAATCCAAAGCCGCGGCGATTTCCTCCACCACCCGTCGGGCCGCGGCCACCGGGCCGCCCTGGCTCTCCGGATAAGTGCGGATGGGCCGCCCCACCACGATGTAATCGGCCCCATTTTTGATGGCCTCAAACGGAGTAACGATGCGCTGCTGATCATCTCCCGCCACCGCGGCCCACTCCGGCCTGATGCCGGGGCAGACCGCCAGAAAATCCGGGCCGCAGGCCTCCTTCACCGCCTTCACCTCCCGCCCGGAGCACACCACCCCGGCGCAGCCGGCTTCTTTCGCCATAACCGCCCGTCTCACCACCAGGCGAGCGGGGTCTTCCCAATACTGCCTCTCAAAGCCCAGGGCTTTTAAGTCATCCCCGGTAGTGCTGGTCAGCACTGTCACCGCCAGAACCTTAAACACCGTACCGGACACGATCTTCTTCAGAGCCGCGGGGCCTAAATCGCTAGGAATGGTGAACAGAGCCAGGCCATGTAATATGGTCCGAATCGGTCCCAGAAGGGTGTTGGGTATGTCATATAACTTTAAATCAAGAAAGACCCAGTCCCCCCCTACCCTGTTGACCAGTTCCTGCAGCAATCCCGGCCCTTCCGCCAGGTACAACTCCAGGCCTAACTTAAATAAGCCCACTTCCCCCTCGAGCAGTTGGACCAGATCCAGGGCCTGCCTTTTATCCGGCACATCCAGGGCGAAGATGAGGCGGTCTTTGGGTTTCATCGTGATCTCTTCCCCGTTGTATATGGAGGCCATGCTTTCCGCCCTGGGAAGGCGGGCCAAGGCCCGCCTTCCCAGGGCGGAAACTCAAGGGGTTGGGGGATGGGGTGCGGGGAAGGGGGGCAGGGGCTTTTGCCCCTGGCCCCCTTCCCCGCATTATCCTTGCATCAAATACGCCTCCGCCCGGGCCAAATCCTCCAGCGTGTCCACCTCCACGGTGTCGCCTTCCGTCTCCACTATATGAATGGGAAACCCGTATTCCAAGGCCCGGAGCTGCTCCAGTTTTTCCGCCTCTTCCCAGCGGCCCGGGAAAAGGCTGACGAACTCCCGTAGGAAACTCACCCGGTAGGCATAGATGCCGATATGTTTGAAATAAAAAGGCCGCTGGCCATCCCGCCAGAAGGGGAGCGGGCTCCGAGAAAAATAAAGGGCCCGGCCCCGGTGGTCGAAGACCACCTTGACCACGTTGGGATCGGCAGCAATTTCAGGGTCCGTGAAACGCCGGGCGGGAGTGGCCATCACCGCAGAGCAGTCCCGCTGTAGAATCCCCGCGAGGTGGGCGATAAGCCGCGGCGGGAAGACCGGCTGGTCCCCCTGGATGTTCACCACGATGTCTTCCGGGGCCAGCCCTAACTTCTCCGCGGCTTCGGCCAGGCGGTCGCTTCCCGAAGGGTGGTCCGGCCGGGTCATGATCGCCCGGCCCCCGAAACCCTCCACGCACTCCTTGATGCGCTGGTCGTCGGTGGCCACCCACAGGCCGTCCAGTTCCCTAACCTGGGCTGCCCGCTCATAAACCCACTGAATCAGGGGCTTTCCCAGGATGGTCGCCAACGCTTTTCCCGGCAGCCGGGTGGAGCCGTACCGGGCTGGAATAATTGCTATTTGTCGAATGGGCATCAATCAACCTTACCGAATTTTCCCGGTTGGGGCCAGAAAATTGTTTCCCGGCAGCGATAACAGGTTGCGGTCAAACAGTTAAAGTATTAAACGAGAGCGCACCTGGGGGTGGGACCGATGAGATATTTCTTTAAGGTCTCTTATTCCAAGTTGCCGTCAAATCGTAGGGGCGGGGTCACCCCGCCCGTGGAATGGTTCCCATCAAATTGGGGGCGGGAAACCCCGCCCCCACCATTTTGCCTGGCAATGTTATTTGTTTGACGGGGACTCGGGATTAGGGGCTCGGGGGAGGGGTAAGGGCAAGGGCCCTTAGCCCCTCTCTCCCTAAACTTTTGCGCTAAAACTGGAAGGCCATGCTCACGCCCAGAGAATGAACATCAGAGGAATAACGGCCGTTGGCCTGAAGGGCAGGGGGGGCCACGGGAGCCCCGTTACTGGTGATGGTGTTGTTTTTAGTGCGGTTTTCAAAGAGGATATAATTGTAGGCCGCGCTAAAGGTGAACCTTTTATACTTAAATTCTTTGCCTATGGTGAAGACATGGCGGTTGGCGTCGGGTAATTGGGGATCGAAGGTATGGTCGGGCACTGGCGTCATGTCGTAAATATAACCGGCCCGCACCTTGATGCCGGGCTTGATCTCATAATTGGCGCCGAAGCGGAAAGCCCAGGCGTCCCGCCAGTCTTTGGGAGTGACCAAGCTCCTGGCCCCAAACAGGGGCCTGCCTAAATCTATCCTCAGCTGGTCAAAAGTGGACCACCCGGTCCAGGTGACATCAAACAAAAAAGTGAAGGGTTTTATGCGGCTGTAGGCAGTGCCGAAGGTCACCGAGGGCGGAAAGGTGAGATTGGCAGACCCGGTGATATCGGGGATTATCGGCGGGTGGATGGACAGCGTGCCCCGGTGCTTGACGTTGATCTCGCTACGATAGTGGACTCCCAGCTTCACCCCCGGGATCGGCTCATAGAGGGCTCCAAGGTTGTAGCCCACTCCCATGCCGTTGCCGCTGACGTATGACTCCCTGTTGAGCGGAAAGATCATTCGCTTCAAGTCCACCGCGGACCACAGCATATTAACCCCCGCGGCCAGGGACAGGTTATCCCTGACTTTGACGGCTACCGTGGGATTAACGTTGAAGGTGCGGAGTTTGCTGAAGGTGGTTATGAAGCGCCCCGGCCAATTGGGCGGCCACATGGTGCCCAGTCCAAAGGGGGTGAATAGCCCCAGACCCAGCGTCACCCGCTGGTGGACAGGCCCGGCGATATAGACGGTGGGGGTGTGGAATAACCGGTGATTGGTCTGGGAAGACCCTCCTTGTCCTTGGAATTCCCGGTCGGGATAATTGAAAAAGGTTCCCTGATAAATTTGGGTTCGCGTAAGTTGGGTCAGACCGGCGGGGTTGTAAAAAATGGCAGAGGGATCATTGGCTTCGGCCACAAAGGCGTTGCCCTGGCCCATGGCCGCGGTCCCCTGCTGCACCAGGGCGAAACCGGCGCTCCAGGCAGGCGTGCCCCCAGCCAGCAGCCCCAACCAGCCCGCCAGCCAGAACAGAATCCCGGCCAGCCTCCATACGGTGTCCCACGTTCCAGGCATTCGGTCCCTGCAAGGAGCGCCACTTTTCTGGAACCACCAACCCAAGTTCCTGGACTGGCATATTAAGGTTTCCTTGCACTTGCGCCACCCCGAGCCTGTAAAAAAGCAACCGTCTCCCTGTTGCCAAGAACTCATAGGCCACCCCAAGGATAGTAACTCTCACATAAATGAGAAACAAATTAAATGGTTTGTACCATATAAGAGTTTTTCAAAAAAATCAAATTTTTTAGAAGGATGTATGACGTTATAGAAAAGATATTTGGGGAAATAGAATAAAAAGGGGTGCAGGTGCTACGAATTCATTAATTTTGCTTTCTCTCTTATTCTTTATTAAAATATTAAAATAATTAATTCCTTAAATTTATAAATATTGTAAATTAATGATCCAGCTTGTTTAAGTAAGAACTCGGTTAATTATCTCTCTCCACTGCCCGGCTTAGATTGGTGACATGGTGGGTAAGGATGAAGAGAGGTCTGGCCGGGCCTCATAGGTGGGGACAGGATTACCTTGCCGGATCAAACAGGGCTTCACCATTGCCGGGAAGACCCCGGGCCGGCGTTGGGGAAGCTAAAACCGGCCCCCAAGAAAGCGCCCGATGACCTTGATTTTCCCTCCTAAAGGGAATAAATTTTATGTTAATGATTGATATTCACTCCCATATCCTGCCGGGTTTAGATGACGGCCCCCAAACCTGGGAAGAGGCTCTGGAGATGGCCCGGCTGGCGGCGGAGGATGGCATCCAGATCATGGTGGCCACGCCGCACCTGTTTAAGGATCGGTTTAGTGATGTGGGCGGAATCAACAATAAAGAGACTATCCTGGCCCAGATCCATCAATTCAGGGAAAAATTATCCCAGGCCCAGATCCCTCTGGAAATAATGCCGGGCTGTGATATGCATTTATCTCCGCGGGCCTTGGAATTGCTGGAAGAAGACCAGGTTTTCACCATAAACGATACCAGGAATTATCTCCTCTTGGAATTGCCTGATATGTCTTTCCCACCGGGGATAGGGGACGTCTGTTTCAATCTGCAGTCCAAAGGAATCACCCCCATCATCACCCATCCGGAACGGCATTTCCTCATCCAGGAGATGCCGGACAAGCTCAGGAATCTCCTGGATCTGGGATGCCTGGCCCAGATAACCGCCACCAGCGTGTTGGGCGGATTCGGGCGAGCCATCGCCCGTTTCTCCCGGGACCTTCTTAAGAAGGGATATGTTCAAGTTGCAGCCAGCGATGCCCACGATACCAGGGGGCGGGCGCCGAAGCTGCGCCGGGCCGTGGAGGAAATAGCCCGGGTCATCGGGAAAAAGCGGGCCTGGGACATGGTAACCACTATCCCTGACAAGATCATCAAAGGGCAACCCGTGAATTGAAAACGGCCCGGGCTTAAAGGCGGACTTTCTGGTTTACTCGTCCCCATTGCCCCTGGCCCTTATGAGGGCAACGCTTTTTAAGTCCCCCGAGTCTTTCCCATGAAAAAACTGGCGTGTTTCAAGGCTTATGATGTCCGGGGCCGGGTGCCGGAAGACCTAAATGAAACGGTGGCCTACCGCATCGGCCGGGCCTTCGCGGCGTTTCTCTCTCCCGCCCGGGTGGCGGTGGGCCGGGACGTGCGAAACTCCAGCCCGTCTCTGGCGGAGGCCCTGTCCAGGGGCCTCATGGACAGCGGCGTCCAGGTCCTGGACCTGGGCATGTGCGGCACTGAGCAGATTTATTTCTACACTTCCCACCTGGAACTGGGGGGCGGCATTATGGTTACCGCCAGCCATAATCCCCCGGAATATAACGGCATGAAGTTAGTCCGGGAGCGCTCCCGGCCCTTGAGCGGCGATAGCGGCCTTCATGACCTGGAAGCCCTGGCTGCCGCGGGCGTCTTCCCGCCCCCCGCCGCCAACCGGGGAGAGCGGGCCGCGGTGGACGCCCTGGAAGATTACGTGGCTCATCTGTTGAGCTATGTGGACCTGAGCGCACTTCGGCCCCTGAAGGTGGTGGTGAACCCCGGCAACGGCTGTGCCGGTCCGGTGATCGACCGTTTGGCCCCTTATCTGCCTTTCCGCTTTATCCGGCTCTGCCATGAACCAGACGGCACTTTTC
Source organism: Deltaproteobacteria bacterium (assembly GCA_016874915.1). Lineage (GTDB taxonomy): Bacteria > Desulfobacterota > Desulfobaccia > Desulfobaccales > 0-14-0-80-60-11 > VGSO01. The sequence continues at coordinate 25,696 of VGSW01000014.1, read as the reverse complement.
CCCATGGAGTCCCCAATCCATTGCTGCCGGAGAACCGGAAGGCCACCGCCCAGGCGGTCCGGGACCATGGCGCCGATGTGGGCCTGGCTTGGGACGGAGATTTTGACCGCTGTTTCTTTTTCGACGAGGCGGGAGAGTTTGTCGAGAGCTACTACCTCATCGGCCTTCTGGCCCAGGCCCTTCTGGCCCGGAGCCCTGGCAGCGCCATCATTCACGACCCCCGCCTCACCTGGAACACCATAGAAATGGTGCAGGAGGCCGGGGGCCGGCCGGTGCTTTGCAAAACCGGCCACGCCTTCATTAAGGAACGGATGCGGGCGGAAAACGCCCTCTACGGAGGGGAAATGTCCGGGCACCATTACTTCCGGGACTTTTTCTACTGTGACAGCGGCATGATACCCTGGCTGCTGGTCCTGGAGATTATGTGCCGGCGGGGGGGGCGACCCCTCTCAGCCCTGGTTCGGGACCGGATGGTACGATACCCGGTGAGTGGGGAGATTAACCGCAAAGTGGCGGATCCCCAAGGGGTGCTCCGACGGGTGGAAGAGTTTTATTTCCCTGCGGCTTCAACTATGGACCGGGTGGACGGAATCAGCCTGGAGTTCCCGGAGTGGCGCTTCAACCTGCGGCCCTCTCAGACGGAGCCGGTGCTGCGCCTCAATGTCGAGACCCGGCAGGACTGGGGACTACTTAAAGAAAAAACCGCCGAGATTTTGGCAATGATGAAGTAGCGTTATTATCCTAGTTTTATGGTGCTGTTATGAAGAAGTTTTTCCTTTCCACCCTTAACCTGACGACAGCCTTTTTGATCCTGACCGCGGGCTGCTCAGGGGTGGTCACCCGGTCTGCTACGACGGAGATCAAAACCTTTTTTTTAGCGGGGCAGGAAGCCCGGCTGACAGGGTTGAAACAAAATCTGTGCCCGGAAAAGGTGGACCTCTCCGCCTATGCCCATCTTATGGAGATCAAATACCCTCCCACCTCCACGGTGGAGGTCCTCAAGGACCCTCCAGTCCGGGCCCATGTAATTTTCGCCGTCCTCCAATGGACCAGACCTCCCGAGGTGCCATGCGACGATCCCAGGGTGGTGGAGGGTTTTAAGACTAAGGCCCAGGCTGTGGGAGCCGACGCCATCATCATCTGCAAGGACTCCCATGGAGCTAAAAATAACCTGGAAGTCCTGGCAGTTAAATATAAGTTGGAGTAACGCCTGCTTCCCCGTCTTTTTTTATCAATTGCAGTAAGTTTTAAAGTTTAATATAATCCCTTTGCATTGGAAGGCCGCGGTGCGATGGGTCCGCGGCCCGCTCCGCCTTAAAAGTCTCCTGGCACGTTGGTTCACCGTGAGACGTATGATCCGCCGGATCAGCGGCCTGGGCATGGCTGCGCTTTTTCTCGGGCTTGTTTACGCCACCGTCTGGGGCCCGTCATATGAGGCCATGGTAGGGTCCGCGGTCTTGGCCCCTCCTTCCAGGGGGCTGGAGCTTCTCCCGGCTCCAGGCGTTCAAGTCCTGGAACTGCCGCTTCCGGGGTCTGATCCCGTCGATGCTATCCTTTCGCCCTCCTTTGGGGTGAACCAGGCCCCACTCTGGTTAGGGATGCGGTCCCTTCCGGCTACTATTCCCGAATTGGAGAGCCTGGTGCAGGAATACGCCCGGTGCTTCGGGGTGGACGAAAACCTGGTGTGGGCGGTGATGCGCCAGGAATCGGGGTTTAATCCCGGAGCCGTGTCTCCTAAAGGGGCCATGGGCCTGATGCAGCTCATGCCCGGCACCGCCGCGCTCATGGGAGTCGCTGATCCCTTCGACCCGGCTCAGAATATTGCCGGAGGGATTAAATACCTCAAGGAGTGCCTGGCCCGGTTCCACCAGGATGTCACCCTGGCCCTGGCCGCTTACAATGCGGGGCCGGAGAACGTGGCCAAGTATGGGGGGTGCCCGCCTTTCGCCGAGACCCGAAATTATGTGGCCAGCGTGCTCCAGGATTATGCCAGGCGTCCTCCCAGACCGGAACCGCCGGCGGCAGCGGCGGCCCATCCCGGCGGGCTGGTGTGGAGGACTCCCCTGCCCCAATGCCAGATGCCGACGCCTCAGATCAGGATCGCCCCCCCCCAGGCGAAAATACCCCTCAAGCCCCGCTGGGTTAAGAGGGACTCACCCCTCGTTTGCCAAAAACCGTGATTTCCCGCCTGGATGGCCTCCCGGTCTCGGAAAAACCCGCTTCACCTTCGGACCGTTATCTTATACCAGTTTCTCTTTCAAGTGCAACAAACTTAATCTGTAACTTATTGATAATCCTTAATTATCTTTACCGAAAGCAGAAAACAGAAAACCGTATTATTCAGTCTGTCCGGTTATTTGCTTTTTCTTCCAGGCAATGATTGGGTAAAACAAAATTACATATCCTTCCTCAACGCGGGTGATCTACTAATAATTCATCATGAGAGCCATTCGATTTAACCTGGGGCTGGCGGTGATGGTGGTATTGCTTCTGGGAGGGCCGGCGGCCTCTCCGGCTCTAAGCCAGGGGCGCGGGGCGGCGCCGAAGGATCAGCCTTTGGAATGGAAGGTCCCTCAGTCCCAAATCAAGATCGGCCCGCCCCAGTGGAAGGGCGCCCCCCCCCAAGGAGATAAGGCTGCCGCCCCTGCCACGGCAAATGTAAAGGATATGTACTTCGGGGCCAAAGGGGACGGGGCTCGCGACGATACTGCCTCCATCCAGTCCGCCGTTGATTTTGTCCATGCCCGGGGTGGGGGAACGATTATCTTTCCTCCCGGCACCTACCTGGTCACTTCGGTGAACCTCAGAGAAGGCATCACTTACCAGGGCGTGGGAGAAGCGGTGATCAAGCGGCCGGACCAGCTGTTTCAAAAACAGAAATTCCCCAGGACCTTTACCAATCAGAAGTATGCATATTACGGGGAAAAAGACTCCGCCCCCATAATTTTTAAAAACCTCGTATTTGACGGCAACAGCCAGAACCAGGGGCCATATAAAAAGTACGAACAGGAACACGCCGACCTGCTTTTCCTCACCGCCCGGCGTGACAGTCCGGGAAGGCTCCAGGTGGTCATCGAAGACTGCCTTTTTCGCAACAGCGTGTCCGACGGCATCTCCATTTATAAAAACGTTGACGTGAAAGTGAACAACTGCACGGCCATTGATTGTTTCCGCGGGGGGTTCCTGATTCTCGGGGGCAACACCCGGGCCGTATTAACCAATTATACCGGCAAGGGGAAAAATGACCCGGCGGGCATAGATGTGGAATTAAGCGGGGACAGCGAAGGTTACGGCAACTCCACGAAGGTGGAATTCTACATGGAAAATATTAACTTGCCCGATGGGGTATTTGATATCGGATTAGGCTTCGGTTCCAAAGTGGTGGGGAAAAATATTTATTCCCATGGCTTTTTTAACCTGGTGGCCCCAGGCTCTACTGTAACCTTGAGCCACTGCAAATTCGGGATCCCGCCCGGAGCCAGAATCGTCTGGCCTCACCGGGTTACCTTTGAGCACTGCGAATTCACCGCGTTGGGGAACAAGGACAAGCCCCCGGCGCTCCAGGCGGCGCCGTTCATCGCCTGGAATCTTTCGGGGACGTCTGAAAAAAACCAATCCGTGACCTTTATTAATTGCAAATTTAACGTCGCCGACGGCGTGGCCCCGGAGACCAAGGTGAATGGGATCGCCACCGGCCGGGACGGAGTGGACTACCACAATATTCTAACGGTGCAGGGCGGCAATTTTTCCAAAAGGATCAATGAAGCCCTGGCGATGTACCGCGGGGGCCATTGGAGGATCAAGGACGCGGTGGTCGAATCCGCTCTCCCTTTTGCCTGGACGGGCTTTAAAGACTCCTTTGGCGACGCCTATGCCGATATCGTGATTGATGGGGCAACCATAAAAACTAAGAAATACATGGCCATCGGCGGCTATCCCGATAAAAATCATCCCAACCGGTTGGAGCATAAAAACCTGGAAATGGACGAGTCCGCCAACTACATTTCTTCTTTTTACGGCCTGGAGGGAAATCAATACGCGGGACACCGGGTGATTTGGGGCTCTGCGCCTCCCACCCCGGCCACCCACGGATTGGTGGGGGACATTTACCGTTTAAAGGATTCCCCGGCCGAATGGGTGTGCACCAAGGCCGGGTATTATTATGAGCGGGAAAAGAAACAGATAATGGCCGAATGGCAGCCGCGTAAACCCTCCTGAGGACAAACGGGGAGATAGGGGGGTGGAGCAACCTCAAAGACAGCCCCTGGCCTTCAGCAATTCCAGATAATTGTCGTACAAGGCCTGCCAGATAACCTCCGGCCGGAAATCCCGGAGGACCCGCTGCCGGGCCGCCCGGCCCATCCTGGTCCTCATCTCCGCATCATCCAAAAGGTTTTGGACCGCTGCAGCCAGAGCGGCGGATTCCCGCGGGGGAACCAGCAATCCGGTGATCCCGTCCACCACGGCTTCCACACACCCATCCACCGTGGTGGCCACCACCGGGAGTTCCATGGCTGCGGCTTCCAGGGGAGTGTTGGGGAACCCTTCCCGGTAAGTGGGCAGGACCAGGAGGTCCATGGCCGTATAATACCGCGCCGAATCTCTCACCCCCCCGGTGAGGCGCACCCGGGGGTCTTCCTGAAGCCGCCGCAGCACCGGCGCCGGGATGGGGTCCTGAGGTTCAATGGGCCCGACCAGCAGGAGGTGCAGGCCGGGGAAGACGGTTCGCAAGGTCTGCCAGGCAGCCTCCAGTTCGATGATGCCTTTGTCCCGGACAATCCGCCCCATGTAGCCCATCACCAGAGCGTCGGGAGGAATTTGGCAAAGCTCTCGGGTTTGGTTCCGAAGCCCCGCAGGCAGCGTTTGGGGGTTAAAGCGCTCCCGGGCGTCCACCCCGTTGCCGCTGCCTTGGGCCAGTACCCTGATTTTATCTTCCGGGCAAAATCCCAAATTGACCGCGGTGCGGCGCACGCCCTGGCTCACGGCAATGACCCGGTGGGCCAGGCGGCAGGCCGCGGTTTCCGTCCAGCAGAGAATCCGGCGTTTCAGCCCCGTATGGGTGACAAAAGGCAGCCCCCGCATGCCGTAAAGGACCACCGGCACCCGGGCTAACCTGGCCGCCAGCACTCCCAGGAGGCCTCCCTTGGGGGTATGGGCATGGACGATGGCAGGCTGAAGCCCGCGGAAAAGCCCATAAAGCCGGGCCAAAGCCTCCAGATCCGACCAGGGAGTGATGCGCCGGTGCAGGTCCACGGCATGCACCGGAATTTGCTCCCGCACCGCCGCGGCATGTAAGAGGACTCCGGGGGAAGACACTGCATGGACCTCCATACCCCGGGCTTTCATAAACCCGATTTGCCCCCGGAAAAAGCCCAGGGTCTCGGGAACGGTGGTGACGTGTACCAGAATCAAGGAGATAGTTAAATAATGTTTAGTTGACGTACGAAGGTTGGGTCTACTGGTTCAAGGCCGCCTGGCTGGGAGGCGGACGGACGCCCAGCTTCATCTTTTTGCTCATCACGAATGGCGGCCACCATGGCCAACATCAAGGCAATAAGCAGCCAAAAGGCCCGGAAGCGCACCCCATTGTGGCTCATGTTGTACAATAATACCGCAGTCCAGATCCAAATGGTGCCGGAAAGCACCCGGGTGGTCCAGATGATTTTAAAAATCCAATAAGAAAACATGGTCAGGCCGATCAGTCCATAGCACCGGAAAATATCGCCAAAGATATTGTGAACCTCACCGATGCCTTTGACCATATTGAACGCGTCCATGTCGCGGCTATAGCTGCCGCCGCCTCTTCCAATTATATACTGCACTCCGGACATGATGCTGAATTGGTGTAGGATTCTTTTCTGGGTTTCATCGGCGGCTTCCGGCATATCGTAGGTTTTTCCGGGACGGGCATACAGCCTTTTCTCGATGAAATCGGGGGCCAAAAATATATTAACCGATACAGCCACAATGGCCACAAATATTACATTAAACAGCACCTTTTTATTTCGAATATGAGTTGCCAGCCAGATATCCATTATCACAATGCCCATTATTGCTCCCCGGGAAGAGGCCAACAAGGCGAATAAATGCCCTCCTATAATAATTATTATATCTCCTATTAAATAAAAAATATTTTCTTTACGCGTTTTCTGGAATTGGATAAGTAAAACTCCAAATCCTAATAAAAGTAAGGAAAAATATCCCAACTGATTGGGATTGTTAAACGAAAGCGCAAATCTGACGGTTTCCTCATAACTTCCTTTAATTAAAAAGGCAAGAAATATTGACAATACTATACCTAGATAGATATATGCCAGGCTGGTCCTGATCACTCTTTTGAAGATCAAAGTAAAAGAATACAACAAAAGAAAAGAGTAAGACAGTTCGGCGATCTTCCAGATGACCGGCATATCTCCAGGATCCATGAGAAAATAGGCAAAATTAATCAGAACGGCCCAGGCTATGAAGGGGAAGAGGGAAAATACCTTGTCCATGAGAAACGGCTCTTTCCCATGATTCCCCGCCAACCCATAGAGCATCAGGATCAAGATGAAAACGTCGGCAAGCTGTGGTCTACCGGAAGGGAAAATATAGATGGGCACCAAGGCAAACACAATGATGAGCATGAGTCCCAGGAACAATTGTCCCGAGGCGGAACGCGAGGGCGGCGCCTTCTCAGGATACCAGGAACGCCAGTCTGAAGTGTCCGGCTCCGGCACTAAGGCCGGGCTGCCTAATGATCTCGAGTCTTCCGCCATGCTTCCGTCTCTTCCTTAACTCGCTGATAAAAGGCGCGCCGGCGTGCTTCCAGCACTTCGTCACGATAGGCCCCGGCCTTTTCCAGGTTCCGGGCCGCCACGCGGGCCAGGCGCTCCGGATCTCCCAGGACTTCCACCAGCTTGCTCATCAAAGCCTGAACGTCCCCCGGAGGAACCAGGTCTTCCGGGGGCAGCAATTCCGGAATGCCCCCCACGGTGGAGCCGATACAAGGGAGCCCCCGGGCCATAGCTTCCACCATGGCTCGGGGCAAGCCCTCCTGGCGGGAAGGGAGCACGAAAAGATCGGCCTGGTCCAACTCCTCCCGCACTGCTTCTCCCGCGGGCAATTGCCCGGCGAACCTTACCCTGGCATCCAGACCCAGGGCCGCGGCCCGAGATTCCAGCTCAGTACGGTATTTGCCATCCCCCACCAGGACCAGACGGAGGTCCCAGTCTTCCCGGACGCATCCGCCCACCGCCTCGATCAGCACGTCGGGAGCTTTGTAAAAGTGGTTTAGCGACCCCACGGTGATCAAAGTATATGGACCGCTACCGCGTCTCACCGGGCGCGGTCCGGGAACAAAGGCCGCGGGGGAGAGTTCCACGTCAGATACTCCCACGGTATAAGCAGGGCAGGGGTATCGCCGTTGCAAGGCCTCCTCGGTGACATAGGCCGCGGCGCACGCCCGCCGGCATTGGCTTTTCAACCGGCGGGGGAACCACCAACGGAAGAAAGGCCTCAGAGGGTGCCGGAAGGCCCCGGGGGCAAAAACGTCGTAAGGATCCCCCACCACTTCCACTCCATAGGGGCGCCGGGAGTGGAGCAGCCACCTCTCCAGGTGAGCGCCGATGCGGGAGGGAACGCGCAAAATAACCGCCGCCTCAGTCTTCAGAGCACTCCGCACCGCCCGGTTGACCGCGCCTCGCCGCCAGAGGTACTGCCAGGGACCCAGGTAATAGGGGACCGCGGCAAAGGAGACGTTTTCCCCACTGGCTTCTTTCCAACCCGGAGAGGGCAAAGGAACCTCCCGCACCCTGGCCATCACTTGCACTTGGTCAAAGACTGCCAAGTAGCGGGTCCAAAAAGCATAGGGAAACATCGTGTCCGTCCACACCGTGCCGCCGGGGGTGCGTTCAAAGCGATGCTCCAGAGAAACCAGGACATTCAAGGTTTGTCGCTCACGGGTCGATTATTTGCGAGGACGGTATCGGGTTATGGTCACCCGGTCATCCGGCATAAATAGCTTCCAGTTCCTTTAGACTCCGGGTGATATTGAAAGGGCTCTGTTCCACCAGAGCCAGGGCTTCTTCCCGGGTTATGGAAGAGGTCTGGGCCTGCCTGGTGAGCAAGGCCTCGGCCCACACTTCCGGGGACTGGGTCAGGGCCAGCCGGCGCATCAATCCGGGGACCACGTCGGCTCCCCCGGTCATGACATCGGAGATGACCCCCGGAAGCCTGGCGGCCTGGGCTTCCATCAGCACCAGGGGCATTCCTTCGGCGAAAGAAGGGAATAGAAAGACATCCATGGCGCCCAGCATCAAGCGGGGCACATCAGGCCGGGAGCCGGCGAAAATCACCTTATCCTCTAAACCGGCCAGAGCCGCCTGATTCCGGATGGCGGACAGCTCCGGACCATCTCCCACCAGCAGCAGCCGGGCCTCGGGCCGGCGCCGCACCAGTGCCGCCATGATCTCCACCATGAAGGGGTGGTTCTTGTGTTTGAAAAAGCGATTGACATTTCCCACCACCAGGGTCCCGAGGGGTATTCCCAATTCCACGCGTACGGTCGGGGAGTCAACCTGGGCGTGAAACGGCGCCAAGTCTATAGCGCAGGGGAAAATACGCCAGCGGGGGTCGGACTGCCAATGGTCGCCAAAGAGGTCCGGCCCGCCCTCCCGGTTAACGACCAGCCCGGCAGTGGCGTACCGGTTTATCCATTGGCGCATGAGGGCCTTGTAGCACCGCTTTAACCATCCATGCCGGTAATGGTGCAGTCCGTCCACATTGCCGTAGCTGGGGGTGTGGTTGTGGGCAATACGCCGGGTAACCCCCTCCTGATAAGCCAGGCGCACCACGTAGCCGCTGAAATACTGCACATGGCTGTGCACCGCGTCGTAAGGGCCATGCTCCCGAAGAACCCGGCGCAGCGCCGGGCCATAAGTCCAAAACCGCTGGGGGTGGGAACAGATGATAATTTTGCCGCCCAAGGCCCGGACTTCTTCGTCATAGGCCCCAGGGCGTTCTTTGTGCACCAGAAAGTCCATCTGAAACCGTTCCCGGTCAATGCGCCGCAGGATGTGCATCAACCAGGTTTCGGGACCTCCCCGGTCCATGGCGCCGATGACGTGCAGGATGCGAATGGGTCTCTGATTCATGGGGTTCCAGACGGGTTTATTTTCACCTCTAATGGGGCATCCGGGCCACTACCAAAATGTAAGGGGAAAAATAGCGGTTGGGGATATTAATCTTCAGCCGTTGGATTATCTTCTGAATTAGGTAGAAACAGGCAAACAGGCCGCGCCAGCATTTTTTCATAAACCCCTTGCCCTTCGCGGCCCGGGCGGCCGGACCGATCCAGATCTGAAAGGTCTCGAAATAATCGCAATATTGCAACTCCAGGCCGCGCCGGGTCAAGGCCCGGCCCCAAAGATGGGGGTCCATCACTTCCAGCACATGGCCTTCCGCGAAGGAGGGGTCCAGCAGTTTCCGGAGCCAGTATTGCCCGTAACGGAAATTGGGAAGTTCAATGACCAGAGTGCCCCCCGGCTTCAGGAGGGCCAACTGCCGATCCAGGACTTCTTGCCAGGCGGTGAAGTGCTCCACAAAACCATAGGAAAAGACCACGTCATAGCGCTGTTCCGGCTCAAAATGGAAAAAGTCGCCCACATAGACCCGGGCCTGAACTCCCTTTTCCGCCAGACGGTCCGAAAGTTCAGCCGTTTCCGGTAAAAAGTCCAGGCCGCTGACCCGGTAGCCGAATTCCCGGGCGAAATAATAGAGAAAACGTCCCGGATAACAGCCGATTTCCAGGAAATCCACCGGCCGGGCTTCGGTGGCTGGGGGCAGGGAGGCGGAAAAAATCTCATGAAACTCACAGTCCCCTTTGGTCAGCAGATAAGCCGGGCCCTTGGCCCCGCTCCCCCAAAAAGCTTGCCAATAATTTCGGTCCGTGAGGTTCATCCCTAAAAGCCTCTTAAGTGGGCCTGCCTCTCTATCCCGTTTTAAATCTGTTCCTGATTTTCCATATCCAGGACACCGCCGGCCCCAGGTTCCCCGGGATGGAAGCAATGATCCGGCAGGCCCACCAGATACGGGCGAATTTCTTGGTCCCCCGGGACAATTCTAGCAAATAACGGGCCATCTCCTTATTTCCCAGGCCCAAACAATGGACTGCGGTGATGACATCAAAAAACGCCGCATATTCCTGCAAATCCTCCAGTTGCTCCGGAGACACCGCCCCCGCGGCAATGGCCTGCCGGGCGACCTGGGAAATAACCGGCGCCTGGCTCTCACATTTGAGCCGAGCCGCCCGGTCCCCCACATTTTTATAATAACAGGCCAGGCATTCACGGCTCCAGGCAATCCGGTAACGCAAAGCGATCTTCAACCAGGTAACCAGATCCGCTCCCGCGGGAACCCCCACGGGGAACCCGCCGATCTCCTCCAGGACCTTTTTGGGCACTGCCGCGGATGAGGCGCATACCGGAATCTCATAAGCCTGGCGGAAATAATCCTGGATGAGTCCTGCCTTCATATCAGGGGGTAAGGTATGGAAGACGGGTATCTCTTTTTTTCCCTGGGGACTGATAATGGCATAGGCGGTGGCAAAGGCCCCGGCTTGGGGGAATTTTTCCCGAAGATGCCGGATCTCTGCCAGGAAACCCGGTTCCCAGGCGTCATCCGCATCTAGAAAAGCAATCAGGTCGCCTTGGGCCGCGGCAATACCGCGGTTGCGCGCCGCGCCTTCTCCCCGGTTTTCCTGCCTGATGATCCTAAGGCGTGGGTCTTTAATATTTTCCGCTACTTCACCACTGCCATCCGTAGAGCCATCATCCACGACTACAGCTTCGAATTTCTCCACGGTTTGGCGGAGAACAGAGGCTATGGCGCGTTCAATAAATAACGCTTTATTGTATAATGGGATTATTATAGAAATACTGGACATGCTATTGCCTCTTTAAGAAAGTCTTGATATATCATAAAGTAACCAATAGTTTACCTCCATTATGTTATCAAATACGCAACCCTGGTTTAGCTCTCTTAGACTCATGACTTCTTAATGAACCGTTTAATATAGTTAAATGCGATACGCGGTGCATATAAGAACCACGCATGGATAGGGAAGTGCCGTTTAACATATTGCCTGGCTTCATGAAAATTAATGGCTCTTTTTAATCCCCATTGTCCCAAAAGAGTGCCAAAGCTGCTGGCAAACACTTTATCCGTATAGGCGGCAATTTCCGGAAATCTCTCTCTTAAATAATACGCGGTCTTTACCCCAATTACAGATCTAAGGGACCCCATGTGTTCACTAAAGGTATAGATATTGGACTGGTGAAGGCGTTGGGCGGCCAGATACTCGGGGCAATACAGCCCGGGGGCTAAATAGTGGGCTGCAACCTTAATAAATTCATCGCTTATGCTAACTGAGGGCCCCTCAGGCATGGGCAAAATCTTTGTGAGGGTGGATCTCTTAAAACAAAGTCCGCTGGTGGCGGGACGGCCAGGACGAAGGACCTTTCCCCATACCAAGTCTTGGCGGACATCAACCAGCTCAGTTTCGGGAACGCTCTTACCCCAGGGGAGCGGAATAGGTTGACCTTCTTCATTTACATGATAAAGGTCATGAAACAACCACCCCGCGTACGGGTTTTGGTCGAATATGTCCACGATTTTGGTAACTTTTTCAGGATTAAAAAAATCATCAGAATCCAAAAAACAAATAATTTCCCCCTGGCTAACCCCGAACCCGGCATTAAAAGCCGAAGCCTGTCCGGCGTTTTCCTTAAGAATGGGAATGATCCTGTTCCCATATCCGGCGATAATGTCTCGAGAATTATCGGTGGAGCCATCATCCACCACAATCACTTCTATGCATGGATATGTCTGTGCTAAAGCGCTATCAATTGCCCGTCTTAAAAAGCGCCCATAATTATAATTATTTATAAGGATGCTTACAAGGACTGGGTTATTCATATAATAATGATGTCAAACGATCTTTAATATTTTTTTAATTTATTTTTTATATTTCGGTAAAGCCACACCAATAAGCCTTTGATAATGTTTATATCCCACAAAGTTGCCAACATTCCAGAATCTTTCTTTTTGGTAAACTCCATGGGTTTGAATAAAGGGGCGTACCAAGTCAAAGATAAACCATTTTTTTTAAAAATAATGGGGGTCAAACCAACGTATTTCAGATTACATGACAGGTGCGTCGGATGGCTATCTGCCACAAAACCAAATGCCTCTGTTATCAAGATAATCCCATTTTCTTTTAAAGCCCCAGCCAGGTCTCGGATGAATGATTTCGGATCTGGAAGATGTTCCAATACCTCAAAACAGATTATCGCGTCATATTGGCCTGAGATTATCCTGTTATAATCTGTAATTACATTAATCATATTGCCATGAAGTTTATATTCCGTAAATCTTTTCAAAGCAAACTCAAAGGTTTTGCTACCTGGAATGTCATAGTAATTTATTACAAATCCTTTTGATGCGAGGAATAAACTATCATTCCCAGTGCCGTCCCCAAAAATTAAGATCCTAATTTTTTCTGGGGGGACCCCTGTTTTCCGTGCATAAACAAATAATCTCTCCAATGCATGTTCGGGCCATTTTTGCCTATATAAAGTCGCCCAAAAAACCATAGTTTCAAAAATAAATCCATAGCTATTATTATAAAGATTAATCATTTTCTCATCAAACTTGTGAGGGGTTACTTGAAAGCGTTCTACATCCTGACATACATTCCACCCCGAGTTCAATACCTCCATCCATACTCTATGCCTCACATCATCTATTGGTAAGCCTGTAAATTTTATTATTTCATCAACAATGGCGTCGAAACTAATTGGGATTCTTATTTCCATGTCATATCCTCTTCTCAGGAATTATAATTTTTACTAATTGCAGGGAATCCGCCTTTATATTTTTCCAAAATATCAAAAATATTAAGCTTAAGGCGGTCCACCACCCAAGCTGGTGGGTAAAGAGAACAATCGCTAAGGGAAAGAACCATATAGTTGATCTCAAGTAACCAATATCTCCTATTTCCTTAATAACATACAAATGGAGCACTGAATAACTTATTAGTGCGGCAACCTCTGCCCATCCATATCCGACTAAACCGACCCATGGCACCAGTAGAAAGGCGCCACCGGCAAAGAGAATTACATGGGCCAAATGAAATACTGTGACTTCCCAGTTACGCTGCAATACATAAAGCGCCGACGAATGTAAATTAAAGAGTGCATTGGTAAGATTGCCCAAGGCAATGAAGGGGAAGATGGTTAGGACCGGCTGCCAACGGTCGCCAAAAAGCCAGGGTATAACCCAGGGAGCCACCAGACCGAATCCTACCAGGATGGGCCCCAAAGCCATGACCTGCAACTGCATCCCCTCGCTAATGGCCCGGGCCAGGCGGGTGCGGTCCTCTTGAAATTTAGCCAGGGCCGCGATGGACAGCCTCCAGGTGGCGGTCTTGACAAAACTCAACTTCTCCACTATCCCACTGGTCAAGGCCACGAATCCCGCGGCTTCGGCTCCTAAAAATCGAGCCACGATGAAGGGATTCACCAACTCCCGGGCCATCCAAACCCAGCCGGAGGCGGAATATCCCAGACCATAGCCCATCATGCGCCGGACTCTGATCCAGTTCCAGTGGAGCCGGGGCCGGTATCCCGAAACGGCAAAAAACAATATGGCCAAAACAGCTTGGTTAGTCCACCAGCCCGCCAAGGGCGCCCAAGCTCCCCAGCCGGTATAGGCCAGCGGCAGAGCCAGCAGGAAATAACTAATTTGGCCCACCACTTCGATAACCGCCACCCGGCGGAAATCCAGGTCAATTTCCAGGCGGGCCCGGGCAGTCATCAGTGATAATTGCACCGGCAGGCCCAGGGCCATCACGGAAAAAACCGCCCCGAAACCCTGGAGGCCCACGCCTCGCTCTAAAAGCGGCGCGGCCAGGATCGCCGCCGCGGCGCCGGCCCCTCCCAAAATCAGGAAACAAGAGAACGCCTGGTGAAACTCGGTTTCATCAAATTCCCCTTTCATACGAATCAGATATACGCCGATTCCCCATTGGCTAAAAATGAAAATATAGGTATAAAGCCCCAATGTCGCAGCATAAAGCCCGTAAGCAGCCGGGCCGATGGCCCTGATTACCAAAAGCATCCCCACGATGCTGATGGCCATGCCCAGGGCCTGGCGCGCCGTGAGGTACATGCCTCCTTTAAGAATCAGATTTCGCAGGCTCATCCGCTCCGTGCTCTTTCATTAGCCGGGGCCAGGGGTTTCACCGCCCGGACCGCGACCAGAAGTTCATAATATTGGCCGCAGTAATCCAGTTCCTCCGGGGTCAGTTCATCGGTCGACAATCCGGCCGCCGCTGCTTGATGACCCGGGCCGGAACTCCCACTGCGGTGCTAAAGGGTGGGATATCGTTAATGACGACGGCTCCCGCGCCCACCACGGAGCAGGCGCCGATGGTCTTCCCGGGAATCACCTTGGCTCCGGTGCCAATAAAGGCCCCTTCTTCCACCACGACATTTCCCCCTAAGTTACACCCCGGACTGACTTGGACAAAGTCATGCAGCATATTTTCATAACCGACCGTGGCTCCTGTATTGATTATGGTGAAATTTCCCACCATGCTGTCAATATTGATGATGGCCCCGGGGGCGACAAAATTGCCATAACCCATGGTGATTCTGGGCGAAATGATGGCAGTGGGGTGAATGGCATTTATGGGGGGCCGGCCGCACCGTTTAAGCAAGATCCCGGCCAATTGTTTCCGGTCTTCGTTGTTGCCGATGGCGATGAAATAGTCGAGATTTTTCTCCTGGATCAACGGAATGATGGCTTCTATCTGACCCAGGAGAGGATAGCCGTGAATGAAAGTGTTTTGCAGATGCAGGTCGTCATCGCAGAAGCCAATGATATTTCTCCCACGTAATAAAAGTATATCTGCGGTTACCCGGGCGTGGCCGGAACCCCCGATAATGATCACTCCTGGTACAGGATGTCTCTCAGGCGAGACAGTCCTGATGGGGGTCCGGTACGCCGGGAAGAATTGACCATCTCCAGGGCCGCCCATTTCCTTTTCCCAACGGCGGCAAAGGCGACGGTAGTTTTCCGGCTGGTGAACGACCTTACCGATATAAAACGGGGTGCGCACCGGCGAAAAAGAGGCCTTGAAATTAAAGAGACTGTCATCCGGCTGGTAGCCGCCCCCCAGATGAAACGATTTGATGCCCCGTTCCATGGCCCACAGGGCCACTTCATAAAGGAGGAGATTGTTGGCGGCTAAATGCCGCATATTATGGATGGATCCTGATAAATAATAATGGATGTAGTCCTTGGTATAAAGAAAAATAGCTGACATGATAATGGAGCCTTGATACCAAGCATGAAACAGGACCATATTGTTCTTTAATAATCTAATCATTTCATAAAACCAGGATTTAGAAAAATAGAAATAGTCATGAGCCTCTAACCGATTCATTGTCTTAGTGTATAAATAAAAAAACCTGTCAACATGAGAGAAATCTTTGTCTTTAAATACCGTTACGCCATGTTTCAATGCCTTACGGATTTTATTCCGGCAGGTGGGTGAAATATTCCTCTGAAGTTCGGGAACACCCTGGGTAAGATCCATTACCACCGTATCATTCCACTTTTGAATTTCAATATCTTCGGTAAGATTAAAATGATTATTTAATAAAGGATGGAATCGAATAAATTCCGAGATGATATTATGGTCATTGCAATACTTTTTGAATACCTCATAAAAATTTTTGAAACTCACCCGGGGGGAGCTGGGCAAATACCCGCCATAGCCATAAGGCGCGGTAATGTCCACTACATCATCCGGTAGGTCGGAAAAAATTGGGACTTCATTGATGCGGCGGGTAAGAAAGGGATAAAGAATCAGGTCTTCGGGAGTTTCGTAATAAACAAAGAGGCGGGCCTCGCCATCGCCATGCAGTTCAAACAGGCGGGCATATTCCGGGTAATAATAAATATCAATTTTCTTAAAGTCATGGCACAGGGCGCACCAGCGGCGGCGTTGTCCCGGATCGGTGTAAGTCAAGACCTCGTAATAGGGTTCGCCAACCGTTGTCATCCTTCTACCTCTACTTTACTGCGAGTGGCGCCTCCTTTAGAGGCGGGGATCAAGCCTCTCCTGCTTACCGGAGAAGGTGAAAGCGAAGGGAGAGGGGAAAAAAGCAAGCCTCTAGCAATCCAGAAATATTTTCCTCGTATCACAGGTAGAAAGTTGGCATAATATCTGCATATATTTAAGTGGACTATTCAACTCAACTCATCCATGATCCTGTCACATCCGGAATATTGGTTATTTCATATTGCTGATGCTTAACCCGCCGAAATTAAATTATTTTTACATTTTTATCCCCTTTATGTCAATCTTCCTATACTCCAGTTTGGCTTTTTGGCGCCCTTGTCGCCATTCTTCACCGTATCTAACAACATCACACCATTTGCCGATTTTCCCATTCTTGGGCAACTCTGGCAATTTGCTTAGGAACATGTTATAAAAATTCAAATTTCCAAAGGCTATGGAGAAATCCCTATGATAGCTCTGGGAAAACGCTTTAGAGTATTTGCCGGGATAATTTTGGCTTTGGCGGCTATCTCCCTGGGTTGCGCCACCATGGAAAAAAAGCGGGACAAATTTTTTGCTGAAGGCAAAAAGCTTTTTGAGAAGGGGGATTACGTTCAGGCGCGACTACAATTTAAAAATGCCATTCAAATCGATCCCAAATTTGCCGAGGGTTACCTTTGGCTGGGCAAGACAGAGTTTAAAACTCAAAACTTCCGGGGAGCTTATGGAGCCCTAACCCAAGCGGTGGAATTGAACCAGAACTTCACGGAAGCCCATGTGATCCTGGGGCATATACTATTGGGGGCCCGCAGATTGGAGGATGCCGACGCCAAGGCCAAGCTGGCCTTACAGCAAGACCCTCAAAATATCGACGCCAAGCTGCTGGCAGCCTCTACGGCCATGGGCCAAAAGAAGCCTGGGGAGGCCCTGGCGCTCCTGGAAGAAGTGCGCCGCCAAGATCCAAACAAGGTTGCGGCATATTTACTGAAGTCTTCCATCGAGGTCAGCCAGAAAGAGTATGAGGCCGCCATCGCCACCCTGGAGGCTGGATTACAGGCTAATCCCAAGGACATCGGCCTTCATGTGGCCAAGACTCGCTTGGCGACAGCCCAGAAGAAGTATGAAGAGGGTGAGGCTACCCTACGCCAAGCTATTGCTCTGGAACCTAAGAATGTCAAACTATTCCAGGATCTGGTGGTCCTTTACTCTATTTCCGCCCAACCGGATAAGGTGGAGCAGACTTTGCGCCAGATTATAGAGATGGAACCCGCTAAAGAAAGTCACGTCATTGCCCTGGCGCAATTTCTGGCCGGCCGAGGCCGCTATAAGGATGGAGAGCAGGTACTCAAGAATTTTTCGGCCCAAAATGCCAGTAACTATGCGGTCCGTTTCGCTCTGGCCGATTATTATCTCTCCCGGGGTCGGGAGGCCCGGGGGGAAAAAGTACTGCGAGAGACCATAGATCTGGACCCCAAGGGTCCATCGGGCTTGCGAGCCAAAAATGCTTTGGCCCGTCTAATGGTTTCCCGAAACCGGCTGGACGAAGCCGAGAAAGTGTTGGAAGACGTTCTTAAAGACAACCCTCGGGATATGGAAGCCACTCTCACCCAGGGGCTTATTGCTCTGTCGAAAAAGGATGGTCTCCGGGCAGTCACTAATTTCCGCATTCTGGTGAACGACCATCCTCAAAAGGCGGAGAACTGGCTGCTCATGGCCCGGGCCCACTTGCTCAATAAAGAACCGGACCAGGCCAAGGAAAAAACGCGAAAGGCCTTGGAAATTAAACCAGATTTCTTGGAGGCCAGGAAATTCCACTATGATCTCTTTGTGCAAAACAAAGACTACGAGGGCGCCATTCAAACCATCCGGGGATATTTGAGATTTAATGATAAGGATCTCTTCAATCTGACCGCCCTGGGCGAAGTTTACCTCCTGAAAGAAGATTACGGCCAGGTTAAAGCCACCTTCCAAAAAATCGTGGACGTGGACCCCAAGAACCCCCAGGGTTATTTCAATTTGGGCATGTTGGCCCGCCGGCAAAAGCAGATACCCCAGGCCATCAAATATTTTGAAGAGGCTTTGGCCCAACAGCCCAACTTTATGCCGGCTCTCCAGCAGTTGGTGGACATTTACCGGGAGCAGAAGAAGCCGGAAAAGGCCCTGGAAGCGGTAAAGCAGGATCTGGCCAGCGTAAGTCAGTTTCAGGTTCAGGGAGTGGACATCCACCGTGGTTCCCAAACTGGAGCCTGATTGATCCTGACGGTACCCCCCCTTAATGGTTAACTTTTCCCACCTGCGCTGCAGGCCAATATCCGTATAGGGAGAAAACTGGGTAGTCTTCCGGGTTTTTTCCTGCACCAGGATAAAAAAGGGGAAGTTTGACAGGTCCAGCACCTGAGCGCCGACTTTCTGAAGGGCGTAAGTGAAGCCGCTGGCAAAGTTGATGGTGTAGTCCTCGGAAAATTTATACTCCAGCCCGCTGAAGTATGACACCGACTGGGTTTGATTATTGGTTCCGGATTGGATGTACCGGGCCTGAATGTTGCTGTTGAGAGTGATTAGGGGGCTATAAACATATTTCCATCCCAGGGTTAGATTTTGAGTGGTATATCGGTGAAATTGGGCACTCTGGTAATTAACCTGGTTGTATGCATAAGACAAAGTAGTTGAGAGGCGCTCGGTCAGGTCATAAACCAACCCCGGCCCCAAGGCAACGGATTGCCGGGAGGTGCGCCTGATGATGAGGCCCGAAGTTGTGAGTTCTTCCTGGGAGGTGCTATCCACAATGAAGCCCGTGCTCATATTGAGGCTGAGGAGAGGCGTCAATTTATAGCTGCCTATTACCTGGGTGGCTTGGTCCAGGTTGCGCTGCTCCCGCCCCAAATAATAGATGCCCGTCAGCCCCAACCGGCCCTGAAGTTTCAGGATTTCCGTGTCGTAATTAAAGATGGCCGTAGGGGCCAGTTTTAAAATCCCGCCCGCTCGGGGCCTTTGCAAGTCATTAAATATGTTATTATTGAATTCTGTCCTGGCGCTAATGTCGGGGACCACCGACCAGTCGGCGCCGCCACTTTCCCTTAACCCCACAACTCCCAGGAAAAGGGCCAGCGCCAGGGAGACCCAGATTACCCGGGGCAGCATCCGCCTCGGCCTTCAGGGAACCACCACCACATCTCCGGGCAGGAGAATGCGATTCTCTTCCAGGGAACTCCCTTTGGACACAGCCTTGTAATTGAAATTAAAGACCTCCTCTTTGCCGCCGGATTTGCGGATAATGACGATCTTTCCCGGGGAGGCGAAGGGCGTCAGGCCGCCGGCCATGGCCAGGGCCTGCATCACCGTGGGGGGCCGGCCCACCGCGAAGTCACCGGGTTTGGCCACCTTGCCGATAACATAGATCTTATAGTTCATGGACTTCATTAAAATGACGGTGACATTGGCGTTGGTGACAAATTTCTCCAGGTGACGGTGGATTTCTTGTTGAAGCTGCTTGATAGTCAGGCCGGCAGCCTGGATTTCCCCCACCAGGGGGTAAGAAATCTTGCCGTCCGGCCGCACCACCATCTGCTTGGTGAGTTCCGGCTCTTTCCATACGGAAATTTCTATGGCATCTTCCGGTCCCAGGAGATAATTATCCTGATCTACCGTCAGGTTGGCGGCGGAAGCCTGGGCCTCCACCAGGTGTCCCGACTGAGCCCCACAGCCTCCCAAACCCAACAACACTAGTACTGCCAGAACCCATCTGAGAATGTTTGGCGGAAAACCTGCGGTGCGGGCTATTTTGAATTTGTATGGAGTTTGGATAAACGTTCGTTTCACTATCTTTTGCTCCCCTTCAATTCCCCAAGTAGAATTTACAGATTAACTCTGGGTATTGTCAAGTTATTTTTAATTAATGATTTCATTGTCATAGATGAAAGAGGGAGACCGCCACTGTTACAACTATAAAATAATAAAATCAGCTATGATTGCCACGTTATTTTATCACTTCGGGCAATTCAGGTATTTTTTAAATAAGATTACGAATTATTAAGATGCCCCGAAATGAGGCTATGGCAAAGGGAGGATTTTGCTTTTTTCTAAGTTTAGTTGGGTAGCTGTCAGTTTTTCAGCAGAAAAAGTTCTTACTGGATCGGGGGGTTCTCGCGACCCAGACGCACCAACATAAAAGGGGTAGGCGGCGCCTACCCCTGTGGCCATCAAAATGCGGATGGTAATACCCCGGCGGAGTGGCTCAATACCAGTGCGGCCGCCGGAATGTTGTTAAAAAAGTTTATTTCATTTCTATTCCGATCCCTTGCACTCCCAGGGTGATCTGCACCCCCTGCTGCACCGACCGCAGGTTCATAATCACCCCTCTGGGGTTCCGCATCACCAATCCGGCGACCCCCTTGCCCAGGGCTAGTCCGGCCTCCACCGCGGCGTAATTGCCGGCGAAGTCCGCAGGATTCTCCAGGTTATAGACGTCTCCCACCGCCTTGATCTTGGATAAGCCTACTGCCCCCACGTTGAGGCCCGTGACTTTAAATTTGTATTCTTTGCCCCTAAACTTGAGGACGCCATCACCCCAGGAAAATCCCACTCCGGCCGCCACTGCCGAGGCTTCCAGGCTCACTTCCCCGATGGGATATGGTTCGGTGGGCTGGGCCACCCCCGGGGAAACGGCAAAAATAAGAGACCCTACTACCATCAGACTGAAGAAAACCAAATACTTCCGCATGAGCCAGTTCTCCTTTCTTTTTGGGTCAAAAATTAATTTCTTATTACTGAATAGTCAAGATGATTGTTTTTCCCTGATAATTTAACCGCAGACTTCGGCTTGCGTCGGGCCACCGCCAGGTCGCCCCGACACGCCTTGCTCCCTCGTAGGACACCCGCGTGGCTGTTCTACATCCTACCATGGAACCCGAATGCTTAGTCGGCAAATATTATGGAACACTTAAATTCTTTTATTCCAGTGGCGACGGACGGCAGGAGGGAGGTGGGCATGGTTCCGTTTTGCGGTTATAATACGGCTAGGCTGAGTTAGCTTATCAATTTCCCGTGCCGACGCGGAATACCTCCTGGGGAGGACTATTGCCGGTAATGCCGCGCCCGGGGCGGACGGGAACAGACCCGGAGCTTAACGCAAGTTTGAGAATCCTATGAATATTTCCGAATACCACTGCAAGTTGACCACCCCGGAAAAAGCCGTGGCCGTCATGGGAGACGGCGCCGTCATCGTCCACGGTATGGCCGTGGGGGAGCCTCCGGCCCTGCTGGAGGCCATAGCCCAGCGGGTGAGGCAGGGCGAACTTAAAGACCTCAAGATCTATTCCCTGCTGCCCATGGCCCACTCGGCCCGCACCATCCTGGCCCCGGACTTGAGCCATCAGATTCACCACTACAGCTGGTTTGTCAGCGCCTCGGACCGGGAGCTGGTGAAGGCCGGGGTAAATTTCTTCGTGCCCAATGAGTTCCACCAGATTCCCCGCCTCTGCCGGGATTTCATGGACATCGACGCGGTCCTTACCACGGTCTCCCCCATGGACCAGGCGGGGTTTTTCACCTTCGGGGCGGTGAACGACTACATCTCCACCGCGGCCCGCTGCACCCGGCGGCTCCTCGTGGAAGTCAACCCCCGCATGCCCCGGGTCTTCGGGGAGTCCCTCCTTCACGTCTCCGAGGTGGACGTCATCGTGGAGCACGATGCGCCCCTCCTGGAAATCACTCCCACGCCCCCCAAGCCCGAGGCGGAGCAGATCGGCCGGCTCATTGCGGAAATGATCCCCGACCGCGCCACCTTGCAATTGGGCATCGGGGGCATCCCCAACGCGGTGTGCCATCATCTGGAGAACCATAAGGACCTGGGAATCCACACGGAGTTGCTCTGTCCCGGTATGGTGCACCTCATCAAGAAAGGAGTGATCACCGGCCGGGCCAAGACTATCCACCCCCGGAAACACGTATTCACCAACGCCCTGGGAGACCGGGCGATGTACGAGTTCATGCACGACAACCCCAGCATGGAAAGCTATCCGGTGTCCTATACCAACTCCCCCCACATCATCGCCCGCAACGACAAGATGATCTCCATCAACTCCACCCTGGAGGTGGACTTGCTGGGGCAGTGCAATTCCGAACACCTGGGGGGCTTTGAATACAGCGGCACCGGGGGCCAGTTGGACTTTGTCCGGGGGGCCTTCAACTCCCCGGGAGGCAAGTCCTTTATCACGTTTTACGCCACGGCCCATGACGGCCAGGTCTCCCGGGTGGTGCCCCGCTTCGCCCCGGGCACCGTGGTCACCACCCCCCGGATGGACGTTCATTATCTGGCCACGGAATACGGGGTGGTGAATCTCAAGGGAAAATCCACCCGGGAGCGGGCCTTGGACATCATCAGCCTGGCTCACCCCCGGTTCCGGGAGGACCTGCTGAAAGAAGCGGAACAGATGCGGCTGTTATAATCCCCGGATTTCGGAGATTTACCCAGATATTGGTATTGGTCATTTTGAATCTCCTTACAATCCAAGGGGACCCTTACCAGGCGGATGGGTTAGAGATTTTTGGAGAATTGAAAATGGCAGTGCAGTAGAGAAGGGCATACGGGTGATCGTAAATAGATATTGCAAACGGAAACCCCTTTGAATATATTATCGAAAAAATGGTTTTTCGATAATAACTTTTTTTATATGTTCAGAGACGATAATAATGAAAAGCAGGCTGACCACTAGAGCGGGCAATTATGTGCAGCAATCAGGAGGTTATAAAGCCTTTATTCCGAAGAGGCTGCCTCCGGACCCCCCGATTCGTTATGATGACGAAATGTGGGCACTATTATCCAAGGCAGACCGAGCCCTGGGGCGTCTGGATGGCTCCACTGATATACTCCCCGATCCTGATCTTTTTGTCTTTATGTATGTGCGCAAAGAGGCTGCGCTTTCTTGTCAGATCGAAGGAACCCAGGCTTCTTTGATGGACGTCTTGGAATTTGAAGCTCAAGCTTTGGAGCCGGGCCGACCTCAGGATGTGGGAGAAGTGATAAATTATATTAAAGCAATGAATTATGGACTGGATCGCCTGAAAGAACTCCCTCTTTCCCTAAGGTTAATTGGTGAAATTCACGGAAAGCTTTTAGAAGGTGTACGCGGAGGTGAGAGAAGACCGGGAGAGTTTCGCCAATCTCAAAACTGGATCGGCACTCCTGGGATAGATGGGTTAACCACTGCGGAATTTGTGCCACCACCCCCACATGAGATGATCGACGCCCTAAATGACCTAGAAAAATTTATTTATGATCCAAAGCCCATACCTATGCTGGTCAAGGCAGGCTTGCTTCATGCCCAGTTTGAAACAATTCACCCATTTTTGGATGGTAATGGCCGTTTAGGACGTCTCCTTATAACCTTTTTAATCTGTCAACAAGAAGTTCTAAATCGTCCCCTCCTTTATCTTTCACATTTCTTTAAGAAATATAAATCTGAATATAATAGTAGATTGCAAGCCATAAGAGATAAAGGAGATTGGGAGAATTGGTTAAAATTTTTCTTGCGCGGTGTTTATGAAGTAGCCCAAGAGGCAACTAATAAAGCTCGCCAGATTGTGAGGTTACGGGAAGAGCATAGGGCTTCAATTTCAACAGAAATGGGGCGCGGTGCCGTTAACGGCCTTGTGGTTTTAGAAACACTTTATTCTAATCCAATAATCTCTGTTGAAACTGTTTCTGCAATCACAGGACTTTCCTACCCGAATGCAAACAGGCTTGTAAAAGATTTGTGTAAGATAAAAATTTTAAACGAATTTACTGGCAGGAAGCGAAATCGGCGCTTTGCATATTCTTCTTACTTAGAACTTTTCAAGGATAGTGATCAAAATGGCCCAACCGAATGAATTTTCTTGCGCAATAGTGATTTGCCAATCCCGGAAATTGCCCAAGTGATAATTGAGGCGTTTATGGCCGAAATCGCCCGTTTTTTGATCATCAGCGGGGTGCTGCTGGTGGTCATCGGCGTTGTCATCCTGCTGGCCCCCCAAGTGCCGTGGCTGGGAAAGCTCCCCCTGGATTTCACCTATAAGCGGGACAATTTCACTTTTTACTTTCCCCTGGGGACTTGTATTCTCCTCAGCATTATTTTGTCCATAATTTTCGCGTTATGGCGCAAGTAATTTTTTAAAACCGCAGATGAACGCCGATTAACCCAGATAACGATTAAGAAAATCCGGGTTTATCGGCGGTCCTCGGCGGTTCCATTTGCAAAATTTCCCCAGGGGCGTATACTGGACTTAAAAGTAAGCTAAAAGCACTCCCTTAACCCCAGGGCCTGAGGGAGGTGGATATATGCCGGAACTTCGCAAAGATCCTATCATTGACCGCTGGGTGATTATCGCCACCGAACGGGGCAAGCGGCCCCACGATTTTGTCATTGAACCGGACGTGGTTAAGGGGGGATTTTGTCCTTTTGACCAGGGCAATGAGCATACCACCCCGCCGGAGCTTTTTGCCCTCCGGGACTCGGGCACCGCTCCCAATACCCCGGGCTGGCATCTACGGGTGGTCAACAATAAATTCCCCGCGCTGGTCATGCGGCCGGAAGACCTGCTCAACCGCCAGGGCGAGGGCATGTTCGACAAGATGAACGGCATCGGCACCCATGAGGTCATCATCGAACATCCCGACCACCAGGCCCTGCTCACCACCATTACCATTGAGGAGTTCATGCTGGTGCTGGGGGCTTACCAGGAGCGCATGCTGACCCTGGCCCAGGATCCCCGGTATCAATATGTGCTGATCTTTAAAAACTGGGGCCGGGCCGCGGGGGCTTCTTTGGAGCACACCCACAGCCAGCTTATCGGGCTGCCCATCGTCCCGGAGCTGGTCCAGGAAGAGATCCAGGGCAGCAAGCTTTACTACAAGTGGAAAGAGCGCTGCGTCTTCTGCGACATGGTCCGCCAGGAAATGCAGCAGCAGGTGCGAGTGGTCCTGGAAAACCAGGAATTCGTGGCCCTGTGTCCCTTTGCTCCCCGCTCGCCTTTTGAAGTCTGGATCCTCCCCAAGACGCACCATTCCAGCTACATGGACTTAAGCGACGCCTCCCGGCGGCATCTGGCGGAAATCTTTTCCGCCACCTTGAAACGACTGGAAAAGTCCTTGCTGAGTCCGGACGGATTCAGGGCGCCATACAATTTTATCCTGCACACCGCGCCCCTGAGAGATCCGGCCATGCCCCATTACCACTGGCATTTTGAGATCATGCCCAAGCTCACCCTGATGGCGGGGTTTGAGTGGGGCTCGGGCTTTTTCATCAATCCCACCCCACCGGAAGATGCGGCTCAGTATCTCCGGGAGGTGAAGCTGTAAGAGGGCTTATGCACATCCTGATGGTAACTCCGGAGGCCAACCCCTTTGCGGCTAGCGGCGGCCTGGCCGAAGTGATCCACGGCCTGTCCAGGGCCCTGGTAAGCCTGGGACAGCAGGTAACGGTGATGATGCCCTTGTACCGTCAGGTTCGGGAATCGGGGCGGGAACTCATCCCCACCGGCCGCACGCTCACCATTCCTCTGTCCTGGAAGACCCTAAACGCGGATCTCTTCCAAGCGGCGGAAGACGGA